>JANNNG010000017.1:0-5290 GCA_031398425.1 Hyphomicrobiales bacterium
GCGCAGGCTCTGGCGGTGTGCGTGCCGCCCGCGTCGCTGCCAAACACGGCGCAAAGGTCGCCATCGCCGAAGAATTCCGCGTTGGCGGCACCTGTGTGATTCGTGGCTGCGTTCCAAAAAAACTCTTGGTCTACGCGTCCAAATTCGCCGAAGAATTTGAAGACGCCATCGGCTTCGGCTGGACCTCCGAGAAAGTCACTTTCGACTGGCAGACGCTGATCGAGAACAAGGACAAGGAAATTGATCGCCTGAATGCGGCCTACATCCGCAATCTCGAAGCAGCAGGTGCAGAACTCATCGAAGAACGCGCCACACTGCTTGACGCTCACACAGTGCAACTCGCATCCGGCCGCAAGATCACGGCAAAGCATATCCTGATCGCAACGGGTGCAACGCCTTTTGTGCCGCGTCACACGCAAGGCCACGAACTCGCGATCACATCAAACGAAGCTTTCCATCTTGAACGCCTGCCGCGCCGCATCGTTATTGTTGGCGGCGGTTACATTGCCGTCGAATTTGCTGGTATATTCAACAACCTCGGTGTGGAAACCATTCTCTTGTATCGCGGCGAACAAATCCTGCGTGGCTTTGACAACGATCTTCGAAACCATCTTGCTGCTGAAATGGACAAGAAGGGCATTGACATCCGCTGCAACACCGATGTTCACAAAATCGAACGTTCGGGCGATGGCGTGCGCGTGACATTGACCGATGGCGACCTCATCGGTGCTGGCCAGATCATGTACTGCACGGGACGCATTCCCAACGTGATGGACCTCGGACTCGACAACGTCGGCATCGTCGCAACACCCCATGGCGCCATTCCCGTCAACGGATATTCACAAACCGAAGTGCCTTCAATCTACGCAGTCGGCGACGTCACCAATCGCGTGAACCTCACACCCGTTGCCATCCGCGAAGGCCACGCCTTTGCCGACACGGTTTTCGGCAACAAGCCTACCATGGTCAATCATGGCCTCGTGCCCACGGCCGTGTTCTCGCAGCCTGAGTTGGGCACCGTCGGCTTGACGGAAGAGCAGGCGCGCCTGCGACACAAGGTCGATATCTACAAGACCAGCTTCCGTCCGATGAAGCACACGTTATCGGGCCGCGACGAACGCATGTTGATGAAACTGGTCGTTGATGCAGAGTCGGACAAGGTGCTGGGCTGTCACATCGCGGGGCCTGATGCTGGCGAAATGGCGCAACTCCTCGGCATCGCCATCACATGCGGTGCCACAAAAGCTCAATTCGACGCAACACTCGCGGTGCACCCCACAGCGTCGGAGGAGCTGGTCACGATGCGGGAGAAGTCGAAAGCTTAAACCGCACCCATCCGGTTCCACGCATCCAACCCCGCAATTTTGTAAGCCTCTGCGAGCGTCGGATAGTTGAATGTATTGTTGACGAAAAACTCAACTGTTCCCCCGAGATTGATCACGGCCTGCCCAATGTGAATGAGCTCCGTGGCCCCTTCACCGACAATATGTGCACCCAGCAAGCGCCGGGTTTCAAGTGAGAACAGCAGTTTCAGAAAGCCGGTGTTCACCCCCATGATGTGCCCGCGCGATGTTTCGCGAAACCGCGCGATGCCTGCTTCGTATGCCACACCACTTTCCCGCACTTGCTCCTCTGACAAACCAACAGTCGAAATTTCTGGCACAGCGTAAATGCCATAGGGAAATGCATCAGGCGTGGGCGGCAGCTTCATGCCGAAAGCGTGGCACGCTGCAACACGACCCTGCTCCATTGACGTCGATGCAAGACTTGGAAAGCCGATTACGTCGCCCGCCGCATAGATATTGGGAACCTGCGTCTGAAACGTCACGGGGTCCACCTTGATGCGGCCACGCCCGTCGATTTCAATGCCCACAACATCCAACCCGATCAAACCCACATTGCCGCTGCGGCCTGCGGCGTAAAGCAGCTTTTCAGTGCGCACCAGGCGCCCATCCGCCATCGTAGTTTCAACATGGCCATTCTTGACGGCGATCTCCTTCACGGCACTGCCGATGCGCAACTGCATGCCGCGGTCGCGCATCTGGTGCATGAAGTCCTCGACAATTTCCTTGTCGACGAAATCCAGGATCGTATTGCGCGGTTCGATCAACGTCACCGGCACATCAAGGGCCGAAAAGATGGTGGCATATTCAACGCCAATCACGCCGCCACCGATCACCGTCAATGTGCGGGGCAGGGCAGCAATATCGAGAATGTCGTCGCTGTCGAAAACATGCTTGCCATCGAAGGGAACCGTGTCGGGCCGCAACGGCTTGGTGCCCACGGAAATCAGCGCCTTTTCGAATTCGACTTCACTGGTCTCGCCGGTTTCCGTGGTCAGTGTCACGGAATTCACCGTCTTGAAACGCGCCATGGCATGAATATTCTTGACGGAATTGCGCATGAACTGGTGCTGCAAAACCTCCACTTCGTGATCCAACGTCTTGTGCAATCGCGCGATCAGGTCATTCGACGAAATGTCCTGCTTGACCCGGTAACCCTTGCCGTAGAACCCACGCTCGCGCCAACCGGAGAGGTTCAACACCGTTTCGCGCAACGTCTTCGATGGAATTGTGCCCGTATGCACCGACACACCACCCAGCCTGCGCCCCTTGTCCACCACCAGAACCGATTTACCAAGTTTTGCTGACTGGATGGCAGCCCGCCGCCCCGAGGGGCCACTGCCAATCACCAGCATGTCATATCGCGTCATGTCCACCCGCTCCTGCTCCAACACTATGCAATCTTGGATGACGAACGCAAGGCGGTCTGTTAGAAGCCCGCCACCATGACTGAAACGCCCAAGAAAACCGACCGTTACCGTGACACCGTGTTCTTGCCCGCCACTGACTTTCCCATGCGCGGCGGTCTGCCTGAAAAGGAACCAGCACTGCTGAAACGCTGGAAAGACATGAACCTGTTCGGCCAGTTGCGCGCGCAGTCCAGGGGCCGCGAAAAATTTTTGCTGCATGACGGCCCGCCTTACGCCAACGGCAACATCCACATCGGCACGGCCTTCAACAAGATCTTGAAAGATCTGGTGGTGCGCTCGCGCCAGATGGCGGGTTTTGACGCGAACTACGTGCCCGGCTGGGATTGCCACGGCCTTCCCATCGAATGGAAAATCGAAGAACAATATCGCGCCAAGGGCAAGAACAAGGACGCCATCCCCATCAACGAATTCCGCAGGGAATGCCGCGACTTCGCCAAGGGCTGGGTGGACGTGCAGCGCGAGGAATTCAAACGCCTCGGTGTTGAAGGGGACTGGGACAATCCTTACCTCACCATGAACTACAAAGCCGAAGCCATCATTGCGAAAGAACTGCTGAAATTCGCCGCAAGCGGACAATTGTATCGCGGCTCAAAGCCGGTGATGTGGAGCGTTGTCGAAAAGACCGCACTGGCCGAGGCCGAGATTGAATATCATGACTATGTGAGTGATGCGATTTATGTGAAGTTTCCGGTCATTGATGTTGATGTTGGTGCAGAGTCTTTTTATCGGACGCTTCCGTCGGCAGTTGAAGATCTCATAAAGGCCTCGGTAATTATTTGGACCACTACTCCTTGGACAATTCCCGGCAATCGCGCAGTGAGTTTTTCATCTCGGATTTCTTATGGGCTCTATGAAGTTGCGGAAGCCGCAGAAGAAAACTGGGCCAAAAAAGGCGAACGATTAATCTTCGCAGACAGTCTCGTTGAAAAATTGCAACTCGCATTAAAAGTCGCTGCGTTCAAACGATTGAACGATGTGGAAGTACAGTATTTAACTTGTGCCCATCCTTTGGCTGACGAACGCACCAATCGTCCACCTCGCGCAGAATCTGGACTGAGTCCATATCCATTTAAGGTCCCTCTCCTCGACGGTGATCACGTCACCGATGACGCAGGCACGGGCTTCGTTCACACCGCTCCCGGCCATGGTGCTGATGACTACAATATCTGGACAGCAAACCAGAAAGCCTTACGTGAACGTCGCATCAACACCGACATCCCCACCACCGTCGACGCCGACGGCTTCTTCACCAACGACGCTCCCGGCTTCACGGGCAAGCGCGTGATCACTGACAAGGGTGAGAAGGGTGATGCCAATGAGGCGGTTATTAGTGGACTGAAGCATGCAGGGATGCTGGTGGGGCGTTCGCGTCTTAACCATCAATATCCTCATTCTTGGCGCTCGAAAAAGCCTATCATTTTCCGCAACACACCCCAGTGGTTCATCTCCATGGGCGATGGCAAGCCGGATGGTTTGCGCGAGACGGCGCTCAAGGCCATCGAAGCAACCGCATTTTTCCCGCCTTCTGGCCAGAACCGTTTGCGTGGCATGATCGAGCAGCGCCCCGATTGGGTGATCTCCCGCCAACGCGCCTGGGGTGTGCCGATTGCAGTTTTTGTCGAGAAAGCGACTGGAAAAATCCTCAATGATTCCAATGTGAACCAGAAAGTTTACGACTCTTTTGTTGAAGAAGGTGCCGATGCGTGGTTTGCCGATGGTGCGGCCGAGCGTTACCTTGGCGACAAGGCCGCTGACTATGAGCAGGTCCGCGACATTCTCGACGTCTGGTTTGACTCGGGCTGCACCCACGCCTTCACACTGGAAGAACGCCCTGACCTGAAATGGCCCGCCGACATCTATCTCGAAGGCTCTGACCAGCATCGCGGCTGGTTCCATTCGTCGCTGCTTGAATCCTGCGGCACCCGGGGTCGTGCACCCTATGACCAGGTACTCACCCACGGTTTCATCATGGGCGAGGACGGCAAGAAAATGTCAAAGTCGCTCGGCAATGTTGTGGCCCCGCAGGACGTGATGAAAACCTCTGGCGCTGACATTCTGCGCCTCTGGGTCGCCTCGTCGGATTATTCCGATGACGTGTCGATCGGCCCTGACATTATCAAATCCAACACCGAGAACTATCGCAAACTGCGCAACACATTTCGCTATCTATTAGGCGCAGTCGGAGGCCTCAAGGATTGGGAGCAAGTCTACGCCCCCGACATGCCGGAACTCGAACGCTACATCCTGCACCGCCTCTGGGAAGTTGAGCAGACTGCGCAGGAGGCATACCGCGTCTATGACTACAAGAAGGTCACCGCGACCTTGATGCAGTTCATGAACACGGATTTGTCGGCGTTCTATTTCGATGTGCGCAAAGACGCGCTCTATTGCGATCCATGGTCGAGTCTCAAGCGCAAATCCTGCCGCACTGTCATCGACCAGTTGTTCCATTGTCTGACAACATGGTGGGCACCCATTCTCGTCTTCACCACGGAAGAAGTGTGGTTGCAACGTTTT
>JANNNG010000033.1:0-12451 GCA_031398425.1 Hyphomicrobiales bacterium
CCAGCAATACGGAAGGCCGACAATGAAATACCAAGCAGAGAGAGAAGCTTTGCACCACCCAGCCCCGCCCCCAGCAAAATACAAAATGCAATGAACGATCCCCGTATGGCCACTTCACGGCGCTGCTCACGGTTCAGGTCATTGGTGAGGCCCAAGAACAAGGCACTGAGAAAAATCGGATCAGCAATGACCAGCAAGGTGGCAAGTGCGGAAGTGATGTAGTCCTGCATGTCGGGACTGTGACGAAATAGAAGCTGTTTGGCAATGAGAACTCAGACACTGCGACTTGCACGCTGGATGATATTCTCTGTTTCCTGCAAAAAGCGCGAACGGTCTTTCGGCGTGAATACCGGATTGTTGCCCAAAAGTCCGCCCGCTTCACGCAACTCCGACATCAGGTTTCGCATCGCCAGCGCCATGCCAATACTGTCTTCCGAAAACAACTTGCCGCTGTTGGCGATGACATGTGCCCCTTTCTTGTGAGCGCGCGCGGCAAGGGGTACATCTGCCGTGACGACGATATCGCCCACTTGGGCATGCTCTACAATCCAGTCATCGGCAGCATCTGCTCCATTTGTCACCACTACCCGCTTGACGTTGTCACCGAAGGGCAATCGCATGTGCGAGTTTGAGACATAGTGAATGATCAAACCATGCCGCGCGGCAACCTTTGCTGCTTCATCTTTTACCGGGCAGGCGTCTGCGTCCACATAGATCTGCATGTCGTCTAATTCATCAAATCCGGCAATTCGCTTTCACGCTTTGCGATGAAGTCGTTCAAACCCTCGGCAACACCTTCATCCATCTTCGGAGCTTCGTAGGCCGCCAGCATAGCCTTCGCCTTGTTGCGGCCTCTGGAATCATGATCAAGCGCACCTTCTGCCGACCATTGCTCGAATGAGTTGAAATCCATCAAGCTGGGCATGAAGAAGGCTTTTTCGAAATGTTCCAGCGTATGTGCCGTGCCCAGGAAGTGCCCCTGCGGCCCTACTTCGCGCACCGCCGCCATGGCGTCCTTGAAGTCGTCGAATTTCAGACCGCCTGCATATTTGTACCAGCCCACCAGTTGTTCAGCGTCGGTGACAAATTTGGAGTAACCGCAGGTGAGGCCCGCCTCCAGCCAGCCCGCCACATGCCAGATGTAATTGGCCCCCGACAGAATGGCGGCATGCATGAGCATGTTGGCCTCGTAACCGGCCTGCGCGTCGTTCAGTTTAGATCCCACATGAAAACCTGATGTACGCCAGGGCAGATTATATCTCCGCGCCAGTTGCCCCATGACAAACATCATCTGGGCTGCCTCCGGTGTTCCGCCCATGGGGGCACCGGTTTTCATGTCAACTGTCACCATGAACTGGCCATAGAGACAAGGCGCACCCTTCCGCACCAATTGCGTATAGGCCACGCCAACAAGCGCTTCCGCGTTGACCTGTGCCACGGCTCCAATGGCAGACGCCGATGTGGATGCGCCACACAGCGCAAAGGGCGCGGCGATGATCGGCTGGTTATGGGAAGCATAGACCCGCATCGCATCCAGCATGGTCTGGTCCCACACCAGGGGCGAATTGCAATTGGTGATCGAGACCACAACCGTGTTGTCCCTGACGAATGCATCTCCAAACACGATGCCCGCCATTTTCATCACATCCTCAGCCCGTTCCTTTGACGTGACAATGCCCATGAAGGGCTTGTCCGAGAACGTGAGGGCAGAATGGATGATGTGCAGGTGGCGCTTCGGCACCGGCACTTCCATGGGTTCGCAGCAAATTGACGAGGATGAATGCAGTGCCGGCAGCATATAGGCCAGCTTGTGGAAGTTGTTCAGATCCCCCAGCGATCCATAGCGGCGCTTGCCCTCAAGATCACGCACAAAGGGTGCCCCATACATGGGAACGAAAATCTGGTTCTTGCCACCCACACGCACCGTGCGCTCCGGGTTGCGTGCGTGCAGTGTAAACTCCGGCGGTACTGTCGAAATCAACTGCATCAGCAAATCACGGTCAATGCGAACGCGCGTACCCTTTACATCAGCACCCGCCGCTTTCCACATGGCAGGGGCCTGGTCATCACGAAATTCGCAGCCCACTTCTTCCAGGATTTTCATCGACTCGTCGTGGATCAGTTCAACGGCTTCGGCAGGCAGCAGTTCATAGGTTGGAATGTTGCGCACCAGTGTCGGAAACGACAACATGGGCGCACCGCGCAAGGCCCGTCTGCCATCGCGGCCACCGGCGCGGCGATGGGTCAAGTGTGGTGCGGCGTCTGACATCAAGTGCGCTCCAGTGGATTTTTTGATCTTGCAGCGCGATAGCGGCGTATGCAGCAACAAAAGCGTCACAAAACCACGCGCACGCGCAGCCACCACAACGTGTTGACGGATGGACGGCTTTCACCCACACTGCACATGGGGATTTCGCGTCGCCTGCAAGGGTGTGGAACAACACCGGGAGGCGGTGACGCGGGGCGACAACTCAATCATAAAAAGCGGCTTTGCCCCAAAGCAGCAGGGAGTGCCATAATGGCCAATACGTCACAATCGGAGGACAAGAAACTCCTCCACTCCATGGGCTATGCCCAGGAGCTGTCACGAAGCATGAGCAAGTTTTCGAACTTTGCAATTTCGTTTTCCATCATCTGTATCCTGTCGGGCGGTATCAATTCGTTTGCGCAGGCTACATCGTCCATTGGCGGTGCTGGTGCCGGCATTGCCTGGCTCGTCGGTTGCGTGGTGTCGGGCATGTTTGCTTTGGCCATGGCGCAAATCGCATCTGCCTATCCAACGGCAGGTGGCCTCTATCACTGGGCTTCAATTCTTGGCGGTCGGGGCTGGGGCTGGTTGACGGCCTGGCTCAACTTCATTGGTCTCATCACGGTTCTGGGTGCCATCAATATCGGCACGGCGTTTTATTTCGCTGGCACCTTTGGTCCTGCGATGGGTTTCACCGGCGCAACACCGGGCCAGATCGTGGGCTTCGTTGCCGCGATCACGATTGCGCAAGCCTTGCTCAATCACTTCGGCATCAAGCTGACCACCATGTTGACCGACGTTTCGGGCTACATCATTCTGGTCACCACGGCAGCACTGGTATTGGGCTGCCTCATATTTGCACCATCGCTGGATTTCTCGCGGCTCTGGACCTTCACCAACTTTTCCGGCGAAGCTGGAGGCAATGTCTTCCCGCAATCCGACAACATGACCTACCTTTTCCTGCTTTGCCTCTTGCTGCCGGTCTACACTATCACGGGCTATGACGCGTCGGCACACACATCGGAAGAAACCCATAACGCCGCCATGTCGGTGCCACAGGGTATCGTCTCGTCGGTGATCTGGTCTTCGCTTGCAGGCTGGATCATGCTTTGCGCCATCGTGCTTGCAATTCCCGATATGGCAGTCGGTGCCAAGCAAGGGTGGACCGTATTCTTTGAAACCATGAATGCTGTTTTGCCGTCATGGCTGAAAACTCTGGTGTTCCTCGGCATCCTGATCACGCAGTTCCTGTGCGGTCTGGCCACGGTAACCTCGGCCTCGCGCATGCTCTTCGCCTTCTCGCGCGATGATGGCATGCCTGTGGGGTCCAAGGCCCTGTCTACAGTATCAACCACATGGCGCACCCCGGTGAATGCCATTTGGACTGCAACAGCCTTGTGCATTCTCTATGTGTTCCTGGCACAGTTCATCTCGATTGGCGGTACCAACATTTATACCATCGTTGTCAACTCAACGCTGGTGTTCCTGTTCCTGTCCTTCGTGATCCCGATTGCGCTGGGCATGGTGGCTCTCGGCACTGCAAAGTGGCCAAAGGCGGGCCCATGGGATTTGGGTACAGGCCTGTTCAAGCTGGTAAGCTTCCTGTCCATCGTCGGCATGGCGATCATCTTCTACATCGCCATTCAACCCCCGAATGACAAGGTGTTGTGGATCGTCTTGGGCTTCCTCGTGCTGGCCGCCGTGCTATGGTTCGGCGTGGAAAACAAGCGCTTCAAGGGCCCGCCTATGGGCGATGAAATCAAGCGTCGTCAGGCCGAAATCGCCAAGAAGGAAGCAGCCTTCGGCGAAGCATAAGTCGGATTTCCAAAAGTCAAAAAGGGCGGCCCTCCATCGGCCGCCCTTTCTTTTTGTCAGGCAGCTTGGGCGCGGTCGTCCCCACGCGCCAGAACACCAGCCGCACTGACCAGACCCTCGGCACCGTCCAAAGCCCCCGGGGTCAATTCCAGTCCAAGAAAACGCGCATGCTCCACCGGACCCGGCAGATGCAGGTTCCGCGTCACGCCCACTTCAAAACCAAACCGGCTATAGAATGTCGCGTCGCCCACCAGCAGGATCGAGTCATGGCCCAGCACGCGTGCGCTGTTGATGGCGTGTTCCATCAACAAGTGACCCAGGCCCTTGCCCTGATGCTTGCAATCCACCGCAAGAGGCCCAAGCAACAACGACGGTCCCGCCGAACCTGCAATGATCGACCACAGGCGGACGGTGCCGATGACGCGGCCTTTCATATCAAGAGCAGTGAATGCCAGACCGTCCGCTGGCAAACGGCCTTCACGCAGGCGCTCTGAGGTCTTGCGGAACCGTGTCCGCCCAAATGCCTTGTCCAGAAGGCGTTCGCGGGACGGGGCGTCAGAGGCAATTTCGGTGCGAATGGTCATGGTCATGGCAGTCTCCTTCGACCTTCCCCCTCCCCCTTGTGGCGAGGGCCGGGGTGGGGGTCGGGCGGTGCTTTGGATTAAGTGGTAATTGTGATTGGCGAAGGAGCGACCCCCACCCTAACCCTCCCCACAAGGGGAAGGGAATTCGAGCGGAATTCGCGGCAGAGATATATGCTTAAATCACAAACGACTTGAGCGGCGGGAAGCCGTTGAAGGCCACTGCCGAATAGGTCGTGGTGTAAGCACCACAGGCCTCGATCAGCACTTCATCGCCAACGCTCAACGTGATGGGCAGCGGATAGGGCGTCTTTTCGTAAAGCACATCAGCCGAGTCACAGGTCGGGCCTGCGATAATGCAGGGTTCCATCGTATCGCCATCCTTCGCAGTGACAAGCGGATAACGAATGGCCTCGTCCATGGTTTCAGCGAGGCCGCCAAACTTGCCGATATCGAGATAGACCCAGCGCACATTGTCGTTGGAATGCTTCTTCGAAATCAGCACCACTTCCGACTTGATGACGCCGGCGTTGCCCACCATGCCACGGCCAGGTTCAATGATGGTTTCAGGGATTGCATTGCCGAAATGTTTGGCCAGCGCATCATGAATGGCATTGGCATATTGGTTGGTGCCAGGCACAGCCTTCAGATACTTCGTCGGAAAACCACCACCAAGATTGATCATTTCCAGCGTGATGCCATGGGCGAGCATGCGATCAAAGATTGCCTTTGCTTCGCCAACAGCCTGGTCCCAGGCGCCAAGCCGCGTCTGCTGGGAGCCAACATGAAAGGAAATGCCATAGGCCTTGAGCCCGAGCTTGTGAGCATGCAGCAACACATCTTCCGCCATCGAAGGCTCGCACCCGAACTTGCGTGACAGCGGCCATTCAGCGCCCGCACCATCCGCAAGGATGCGGCAGAACACCGAAGAACCAGGAGCAGCACGGGCCACCTTTTCAACTTCCTCATCGGAGTCGACGGCAAACAGCGTGATGCCATGGGCATGCGCCCGCGCAATGTCGCGCTCTTTCTTGATGGTGTTGCCGAAAGAAATGCGATCAGGTGTGGCACCAGCAGCGAGCGCCATTTCAACTTCAACCACCGAGGCCGTGTCAAAGCACGAGCCCAGCGAAGCCAGCAGCGAGAGAATCTCAGGCGCAGGATTGGCCTTCACCGCATAGAAAATGCGCGTACCCGGCATGGTGCGGGCAAAAGCGTTGTAGTTGTCGCGCACAACGTCGAGGTCCAGCACGAGGCAAGGACCTTCTGGTTGTTCACGTCGGATGAAGTCAATGATTTTTGCCGTCGCCATGATACAGGATCCCGAAATGAAGTGATGACAGGATTCAGCAGGGGCAACAGCCCAAGCGCGATGGAGACGCAAAGGGCCACGAACCTCTACTGACTTTCGCTTCTGATTGACTGGGACGACCAATCGCACATCGAGCAGACTTGTGTTTGCCTCTGGTATGCTGGCCTTTGGACGAAACCAGCGAGACGAGAAGCCCTCACCGTCGTTGCCTAGGGCCATGCTTCTTTTGGAAGGGCGGCCTTTGCTGCACGTGCGACTTTGGACGAGCGGCATATGATGGATTCGTGTGGCAGATTCAAGAATTATTTTGGGCAACGGAAATATTTTTCGTTAACAGATTCCTAACGCGAGCGGCGTGCCACAAACCGCAAGAGCAGATGCATCACGATCCCGATGGCTATGCCTTCAATGAGGTCGCGGAAGATGACGACAATGAATGTGGCGGCAATCACTAGACGGCCTTGCCAACGGGGGTTACGCATGAGTTCGCCCACCTCCAGCATGCCGAAGGCGACAAGCGCCAACACACCGGCAAGCGCTGCAAGCGGCACGAAAGCCAAGGCCGGTGCCGCCACCAGCATGACCAACAGCAGGAATGCCGCATGCAACATGCCAGCGACCGGTCCATGCGCACCAGCCCGCACATTGGTCGCCGTCCGCGCAATGGTGCCCGTCACCGTCAATCCGCCGAACAGCGGCGTAATGACATTGGCAATACCCTGCGCCACAAGCTCCGTGTTGGGTCGGTGTTGCCGCATGACCATCTTGTCGGCAACGACGGCTGAAAGCAGGGATTCAATGCTGCCCAGGAAAGCAATCGAAATTGCAGAAGGAAGCAGCTTGACCACAAGAGCCAGATCAAAAGGCGGCAGCCTCGGCATGGAGAGGCCGCGGGGAATCTCACCAAAGCGATCACCGATGGTTTCAACAGGCAGATGAAACAGCCGGGATGCCACGGTTGCAAGACCAACAGCAATCAACAACGCTGGCCATGTCGGTTTCATCTTCCGCAAAACCAGGATCAGCGCCACCGTGACCACCGACAGCAAGGTTGCTGCGATACTGACAGACTGCGTTTCCAGGAGCAGAAATCTCAACTTCTCGAAAAGCGCACCTGGTTCTTTGCCAGTGAATGCAAGTCCGAAAAAATCATGCAGCTGGCTGGCCAGAATGATAACGCCGATGCCAGCTGTAAACCCCACCGTCACCTCATGGGGCACGCGCCTCACAAGATTGCCGAGTTTTAACACACCAAAAACAATCATGAGAATACCCGCCATGGTGCTGGCGAGCAGCAGACCATCAAGGCCATGCACATCAATGACCGACGCAACTAGCACGATGAATGCGCCAGCAGGACCACCAATCTGGAACCGGCTCCCACCCAAAGCAGAAATCAGAAAGCCGCCGATAATGGCCGCGTAAAGCCCCGCCTGAGGTGGTGCATGTGATGCAATGGCAATGGCCATGGACAGCGGCAACGCAACAATCGCGACGGTCAAACCGGCGATCATGTCTTTCCGGAATGCCGCGGCGCCATAGCCTTCGCGCAGCATCGTCACGAACTTGGGATGGAATCTTGGCATCAGTTGCGAAGACTCTGCCAGCCCGCGACCAGGCGCGTCAAGGTGGTCACACAGCACATGCCCGCATAGACATAGGCGATCAGGGCGAAGTGTTGTGGCCAGAGGCACATCGCCACGAAGCACATTACGGTTTCAAAGCCTTCCGTGAGGCCACCGAGATAGTAGAAACTCTTGGACGGGTAATCCGTGCTCTTCTGACCGCGCTTTTCCGCCATGATGGCATAGGCAAGGAAGCTCACACCGGTGCCGATGAAGCTGGCCAATAACACCGATGCCGCCAGCGCGTTGCGCTCGGGGTTGCAAAACGCAAAGGCCAAGGGAACAGCAGCATAGAACAGGAAATCGAGTGTGATGTCGAGAAAGGCGCCGCGATCCGTTGGCTTAGAAAATCTGGCGACAGCACCATCAAGTCCATCAAGCAAACGATTGAGCAACAACGGAACAATCGCGGACATGATTTCACCATGGGCAATCAAGACAGCCGCGAGCATGCCCAATGCAAAGCCGGTGAGCGAAACCTGATTGGCCGTGAGGCCAAAAGCATTGAGCCGCTTTGCCGCAGCATCGACGATGGGTTTGCTGAGTGCCAGCATTTGACGGTCAAACATCGCGCAACACTCCATCGCCTGAAATCTCCAACACGCGACCATCGCGTGGAGCATCAGCCCGATCATGGGTGACGAGCAGCGCCGGAATGCCTCGTTCCCTGACATGTGCAAAAACATAGTCCCGCATCTGTACGCGCAACGGCGTGTCAAGTTTGGTGAACGGCTCATCCAGCAAGATTGCAGAAGGCTTTGCCAACAGTGCCCGCATGAGGGCCACCCGTTGGCGCTGTCCACCTGACAAGGTGTGCGGCGGCCTGTTGGCAAAGCCTGTCAGCTCCGCACGCTGCAATGCGGTCATCATCATGGCCTTGCGTTCAGCTTTCGGAAAGCCTGGTACAGCGAACAGCAGATTTTCTCCAACCGTCAGATGTGGAAACAACAGATCGTCCTGAAATAGACGCCCTACACGGCGTGCTTCTGGCGGCTTGTGCAAAAGCGATCGTCCATCCAGCGTCACATCACCACTGCTTTGAAACGCGATCGGCAAATCACCGCCGATCAAAGCCAGCAAAGACGATTTGCCAGAACCACTCGGACCCATGACCGTCACAATGTCTCCCGCCGCAACATCGAGCGAAAATGGATGCAGCAAGACTTTCCCGGCAAGCGCCAGACTGACAGCATGCAACTCGAGCATCATGCCGCCCGCCAGCGCGGACGCGACGCCCAACTTGCCGTAACGAACACAACCAGTGGCAACAGCATCATTGCCAGCGCATAGACCGCAACGAGCGCGCGATTGCCACCGCTCGACAAGGTCACCGCCTCCATGGGCAACGTCGAAAAGCGCCCCGCAGCTGCCAGTTGCGCCGGCACGAACTGCGCAATCGAAACAGCAAACCCGATAGCAAGTGAAGACAGAAGTGGCGGCTTCAGCATTGGCCATTTGACGCGCATGAGATACTTGAGGCGCGATGCACCAAGACCATGCGAAGCAGCCTGCCAGCGCGGATCAAATGCGCGATAGGGTCCGATCAGCATCACTATGACATAGGCCATGACGGGTAGTACATGTGCAAACAGCAAACCCGCCCATGTGCCTGTGCCACCGACCAGCAACAACAATCGATATTGCCCCAGCGCCACCAGCAATGCGGGCAAACACAACAAGACCGTTGCAGCGAAAAGTATCACGCGATCATTTTTTTGCGGTTGCGTTTCAGTCCAGATCACAACGGCGGCAAGTGAAAGAGCGCTGCTGGCCAAAGCCATTCCAAGGCTTGTCCACAGCGGCGAAAAATCCCGCAACAATTGCAGCCATGCCGCCATGCTCAAGACAGGTGCAACCACATCAGGAAAAGGCCAGCGCGGTGAAACGGATTGCAGCACCAGAGACACGATCACCGCCACATAGACCAGCAGCCACACAGGCCACACGACTTTGAAAAACGCGGCAGGATTTCTTGACCGTCGTGCAGCTTTCGTCAACCAAAGGCGCTGCAACGGTCGCAATCCCCGCCACAGCAGTAACGTAACAGCCAGCACTGCAATGATCAACCCGCTCAACACCAAAGTCCCCGCTGCCCCCCGTCCATTGATCAACACCTCACCATCATTCAGATCCATCCACACCAGTTGTGCCATCGTTGGCGGTTGCGTCGGGCCAATCACCAGCGCCATATCAACCACCGTCATGCCATAGCTGAACACGGCGATGATGGGCCAAATCGTGCGTCGCAAAACCTGCGGCAACACAATGCGCGAGAATGCAGATGCCGCACCATGCCCCAAGCTGCGAGCCACAATCATTTCGCGACCAAAGCGCTGCCGGAGTTCATCCTGCTGCAACACACTTGCCATCGCCCACACCAGAAACGGAGTCTCTTTCAATACCAGTGCTGCAATCAGTGCAAAACCAAATGGGTCCTGCGTCGTCTGCCATGCCGGCGGCGACGTCCACCCCGCAAAGCCAACCGCAATCACCCGCGCCAGCAATCCCGTGGGTGCCATCAGAAAACCAAGCCCCATGGCCAGAGCAAGATGCGGCACCGACAAGAACACACTGGACTGTTGCTGCAGATGACGGTTGCTCTGTGCAACAATGATCACAGCCAGCAGCAGTGACAGGACCGTGCTTGCAATTCCCGTCAAAAGCGTCAGTCGCAAAGCACCGGACAATTGTGGATGTTGCGACAGCGCAAGAAAAGCTCCTGCGTCAACCAGACCCGGCAACAGTAAAACCAGACTCAAGGCAAGCGGCAACAAAAAGAGCAGCACCAAAGGTGCCACTCCGCTGTATTGCCGTATCAGGGTCATCAACCCTGGCCGTAACGTTTCAACCACGCCGCTTCCAAAAGTGCGACCCAGGACGCATGGGGTTCCAGCAAGGCGGGGCCCGGCAGGCTGACGCTGCCCGGTGCGGAAACCGAAGTGAACAGTTTCTGGTCCTCTGCGGAAAGTTTCTCCACCGCCAACACCGTCGGGTCACCCCAGGTTTTCAGATCGTTCTTCTTGGCCTGCGCTTCCGGTGACAACAGGAAGTTGGCAAGCACCTGTGCCCCCGCCTTGGCTTTTGCATTGGCAGGGATCGCAACAAAATGCGTGTTGCCAATGGTGCCCTTCCTGTGTTGCCACGCCACGGTTGTTGCAGGCATGCGGCCAGCGGCCACGAGGTTTGCTGGTTCATTCGGGTTGAAGGTAATGCCGATCAGCAATTCACCATCTGCAACCATGTTGATGATGTCGGCCTGCGCCTTCGGAAACTGCTTGCCATCACGCCAGAAGTGCTTGTGCAATTCATCCAGCGCTGAAACCAGGACCGGACCATAGGAACTGAAAGCGGACGCGTCGGCCGGGCTTGCAAAAACAGCAGGATCGACAACGCTTTCGTAGAGCACCTGCTTGATGAAGGTGGTGCCATGAAAATCCGGTGGTGCTGGATAGGTGACGCGACCCGGATTGGCTTCCGCCAAACTGCGCAGTTCCATCATGCTCAGCGGCGGCTTTTCAACCTTCGCGCCATCCGCAAAGAAAGTCAGCTGCGCCATGCCCCAGGGAGACTCAAATCCGTCCACCGCCTCACTGAAATCCTGTTTGGTCGTGGGCTTGCCTGCAACGTCGACCAGAGCATAATTCGGCGTGCCCTCAGACCATGGCCCGAACAACAATTTATCCTGCTTCATGGCGCGAAAATTCTCGCCATTGATCCAGACCAGATCAACCGAACCATCAGCTTTGCCCGCCGCCACCTCGTCGCGCACTCGCTTCACAACTTCAGCGGTGTCAGTGATTTTGGTGTGCGATACGGTGACGCCATAACGCTTCTTCACCTCTTCGCCAGCCCACGCGATGTAGGCATTGATGCTGTCAGACCCCGCCCAGGCATTGAAATAAACCGTCTGCCCCCTGGCCTCGGCTTCAATCGCACCCCAGTCGGCGGCGAAACTATCGCGTCCCAGCCATGGCACAAAGGCAGAGGCAGACATGGATGCCAGCAAGTGGCGGCGATTGAGCATTATTGGATCCTTTCAATACACGCTGTCTTAGACGAGTCTCCAGCGCAAGCACATCACCGATCATGGCAAGCTGTTCAGAACTTCGTGAAGCATGCGCATCAGCATCAGCGTCACCACCACACCCGCTCACGTCGTCTCTCTGGGATGTCGCATGGATCGACTGTGCCCGAGACTTGGATCGAGGTTGGTTTCTTTGGAGGGTTTTCTGGAGTGTGCCGACAACTGCCCGAATGACCGCGCGGTGTCAAGCAGTTTTTTCCTTAAACGTGATTTTAATTGCAAGACACTGAATCGATTAAGAATTTTATCCGGCTGTTTTGGCCAAGGTCGGGAGGTAATCGCAAGTCGGCAGAAGGCCCCCTCCCGGCTTCGCCGTACTCCCCCAACAAGTTGGGGGAGAATTCACCGCGAGTCCTTCCCCGACTTGTTGGGGAAGTGCCCGAAGGGCGATGGGGGCCTTGTCTTTACAGCATCCCAGGCAAAACCCTGTCGGGCGGCTTGTGCCCATCAGCCCAGGTCTTGATGTTGATAATCACCTTCTCGCCCATGTCGACGCGCCCCTCCAGCGTGGCCGATCCCATGTGAGGCAGCAAAACAGTGTTTTTCAACCCAAGCAGACGGGGGTTCAATGCGGGCTCATGTTCAAACACATCAAGACCTGCCCCCGCAAGTTCGCCTGCTTCCAACATGCGGATCAGGGCTTCTTCATCAATGATTTCGCCCCGCGCCGTGTTGACGACAATGGCCGTGGGTTTCAGCAATTTCAACCGCCGTCCCGACCACCATCAACAATGTCGCATCGAAGCGCGTCGCCAGCAGCGTCGCCGCCGTCGCCGCCGCAACCTT
>JANNNG010000036.1:0-2814 GCA_031398425.1 Hyphomicrobiales bacterium
GTGCACAGGGCTGTGAATAACCTCGGCCGTGGTTGAATGCGGGCCATGGGTCATTTACCAATTGTTAATTAATCGGGTGTTGGTAAATGATTCGGCGTTTTCTGTTGTGCATCGTGTTGAGTTGGTTTGGTTTTGGCTCAATAGCCTGGGCCGCTGATCTGCCGACTCGATCCGTTTACGCCAAACCAAAGGCAGCAATCGTCAAGCTGAAGCCTAAAACCGAAATAAAGCGCAGCTTGAAGCCCGTCGAGCAGGCATCACCTGTGCCTGCTGCCAAGCCTGTGGAAGGTTTGGAAGAAAAGCAGGTGGCCGTCAGTCCCGATGTTGCGGTGGTGCCGGTTGGCAAGGAAATCAATCTGGCCTGGGTGCTTGATCCGCTTTCCGCCAATGCAGATGGCGGAAAGAAAGAAAGTTCAGCCAGTGTTGAAGGCAATCTTGTCGTGCTGGAATCAGGCTATGTGACGAGCCCCTACATGGTGATCGAATTGCAGGGCCACATCGTCAAGACCGTCAATACAACCGTGCGCATTGACATCAAGATCGGCGGCAAGAATCACTCGGTGAACTGGCCCCTGGATGATGTGAAATCGGGATCATTCAAGGTCAAGCTGGATGCGGCCATGGCGGAGGGCGAGCTTCCCGCCTATATCCCGGTTTCAGCAATTGCCTTCGTCACCAATGCAAAAAAAGGCGGGGCGGCCATGGTGTCGCTGGAAAAAATCACCATTCGCGTGGGCAAGGTGCGGGTGTCCAACGCCCAATAGCAATCTGGCCGCTTTTCAGCGGCCAGCATGGATTTGAAGATCAGGTGAGCGGTTTGAAGGATTGCCGCACAAACAGACGCCAACGACCGTCATCCTTTTTCCAGGTCTGCACGATGCTGAGCAGGAAATTCTGATCCTTGCCCTGGAAAAACACATCGGCATCGAAGGTATGACGGGCGATGGCCAAGTCGCCGGCCACGCGAATATTGTGGTCATAAAGCTTGATGGCGTGAAAGACTTCGACCTTGTCGACAACGGTCTTCACGAATTCAACCTTGGTCTGGACTACGCCATTGGCATGGCCAAATGACATGGCATCATCTGACATTTCCAGAAGTCTCGCACCATTGCCATCCACCATGGCCTTGCGATATTCTTCAATGGCGGCAAGAACGTCGCCGGTCGCATCGGCCAAGGCTTCCGTGCTGCCAACGGTTCCTGCAACTGCAGCAATCGCTGCCAATGTGCCGCCCCAAGCCATGTCACGTCTATTCATCGTGTGCTATCCCTCTGTCGCAATTGGCAACAGAATTACAGAGGACCCGTTAAAGCGAGGTAAATCTTTCGGTTGCGAACGCCGGTTTTGAAACAAATTGCGGCATCGCGTCATTCGCGGATCAATGTTGTTCCTTTTGCACCGCACACCACCACCATTGCAAACACAGGGTTTCCATGCTTTCAAAGCGCTATGGGGAAATCAGCGCATCAGCACCTGTTCGACCTGCGCTGGGCCCGCAGCGAACGTGATTTGCTGTCGTCGTTCCGACTGCTCTATGGCGAAAATCCGGCTGTTGAAACCCGTTTGAAAGCACTTCTGCTTCAACACTGGCTGGCCCGGCCCGAAGCCTTGAAACAGCTTGATCTTGCCCGCGACATCACGCCGGACTGGTTCCAGTCCGAAAACATGGTGGGGTACGTTTTCTACGTCGACCGTTTCGCCGGCACGTTGAAGGGTGTGCTTGAGCATCTGGATTACCTCGAATCTCTGGGCGTTACCTACGTCCACTTCATGCCCTGTCTGAAACCGAGGCCTGGCCCCAATGATGGCGGCTATTCCGTCATGGATTATGGTGCAATCGACCCGCGTCTCGGCAGCATGGCGGATTTCGAGGAGGTGGCAACAGCCTTGCGGTCGCGGGGCATGAGTGTCTGCGTCGATCTCGTTCTCAACCACACCGCCAAGGAACATGCCTGGGCCGAGAAGGCCAAGAAGGGTGACAAGAAGTACCAGAATTATTATTGGATGTTCGACACCGACGCGGTGCGGAAGCAATATGAACAGACCCTGGTTGAAATCTTCCCCAATGATGCGCCGGGAAGTTTCACCCATTATCCAGCTTTCAGGAAATGGGTCTGGACCACTTTCAACGAACATCAGTGGGATCTGAACTGGTCGAACCCTGAAGTTTTCCTCGAAGTCACCGACATCATCCTGAACCTTGCCGGCAAAGGTGCGGAAATCATGCGGCTGGATGCCGTTGCCTTCATGTGGAAGCGCATGGGCACCAATTGCCAGAACCAGCCGGAGGTGCATGACATTCTGCAGGCGCTTCGCGCCGCCACCCGCATCGCCGCCCCTTCCGTCATTCACAAGGCCGAAGCCATCGTGGCCCCGCGTGATCTGGTGCCGTACCTGGGACAGGGCCGTCATGCGGGTCGCGAGGCCAACCTCGCCTATCACAACAATCTCATGGTGCAATACTGGTCGTCGCTGGCGACCAAGGACACGCGCCTGATGACCCATACGCTGCGCACGCACTTTCCCGAACATGTCCGCAATGCCTGCTGGGGTACTTATATCCGCTGCCATGACGATATCGGCTGGGCCATCACCGAGGAAGATGCCGCCGCCATCCCCGGCATTTCCGGTCCCGGCCATCGCCGCTTCCTCTCGGATTTTTATTCCGGTCAGTTTGCAGGCTCCTATGCCCGCGGCGGCATCTTCCAGGAAAACGATGCAACCGGAGACCGCCGCAATTCCGGCAGCTTCGCCTCACTCGCAGGATTAGAAGCAGCATTGGAGCAGGGCGATGAAAAAGCCGCTGGTATC
>JANNNG010000052.1:0-1857 GCA_031398425.1 Hyphomicrobiales bacterium
TCAACAACGCAGATGCGTGGTTGCTGCCATACCTCGAGGGCATGATGCGCAAGAACGATTTGACACGACTTGACCTATTACAGATTTTGCAAGGCTTGGTGCCGCCGGACCTGTTGCGCCGTGTGGAGAAGCTGGCCCCCCAGCGCATGGCCGTGCCAGGTGGAGGACATTATCGCATAGATTATGACGTCGAGGGCGATCCGACCTTGAGTGTTCGCTTGCAGGAAATGTTCGGGATGACATCGGCACCGCGGGTGGCCGATGGTCGGGCGCGGCTGAAGATCGTCATGCTGTCGCCAGGCATGAAGCCCGTCGCTGTCACGCAATCGCTGGAGACGTTCTGGGTCCAGGGTTACCCCGATGTGAGGAAGGACATGCGAGGGCGATACCCCAAACATTCATGGCCGGAGGACCCTCTGAATGCTACAGCTGTTGCGCCACGGCGCTTGCGGTGAGACCCCTCCCCGCGGAAGCGGGCAGGGGTGAAGGAGATCACGCGCCCGCGTTTTCCTCGGCGATGCGCTCGGCTTCGGCTTCTTCAAACAAAGCTTCGGCTGCAGCACGGACTTCGGCGCGGTCTGATGCCGGGCCTGTCATCACGTCGCCGCGGGATTGCGCTGCGGCTTCTTCCACCGAGCGGGCCACGTTGATGGTGATATTGACAGTCACTTCTGGATGCAATGACACGGGAACCGTGTGCAGACCGATGATCTTGATCGGGTTCACCAATTCAACATGGTTGCGGTGGACGGCAACACCGGTTTCAGCAGATGCTGCATCAGAAATGTCGCGTGGCGAGACGGAGCCATAGAGCTGACCCGATTCACCGGCCTGACGGATGATCACGAAGGACTTTCCGGCGAGCTTTTCGGCATCGGTTGCTGACGCCTTGCGGGCGATGTCGTTCTTGGCTTCAAGGTCGGAACGTTGCACTTCGAACCTGGCCTTGTTGGCTGCATTGGCGCGCAGAGCCTTGCCGCGTGGCAGCAGGAAGTTGCGGGCGTAGCCGTCCTTGACCTTCACGGTTTCACCCATGTGGCCGAGTTTTGATACGCGTTCGAGAAGAATGACTTGCATGTGCGTGTCTCCCTTAACCGATCACGTAGGGCAAGAGGCCCAGGAAGCGGGCGCGCTTGATGGCCTGCGCCAGAAGACGCTGCTTCTTTGTGCACACCGCTGATATGCGGGCGGGCACGATCTTGCCGCGCTCGGAAATATAGCGCTGCAACATGCGAACATCCTTGTAGTCGATCTTCGGCGCGTTGGGGCCTGTGAAAGGGCAGGTCTTCTTGCGGCGGAAGAACGGCCGGCGGGCTTGTTGTTCAGCCATCAGTTGAACTCCTCTGTGGGCACATCATCATCATCGCGGCGGCGTTCGGAGCGGCGCATCATGGCCGATGGGCCAGCTTCCAGTTCTTCGACCGAGATGGTCATGAAGCGGATCACGTCTTCCGAAATCAGCATCTGGCGCTCCATTTCGGCGATGGCCTTGTAGTTGCCTGAGATATTCAGAAGCGTCATGTGGGCTTTCCGGTTTTTCTTGATGCGATAGGTCAAGGACTTGATGCCCCAACTTTCGACCTTCTCGACCTTGGCGCCGCCGGCTTCCAGCACGCCCTTGTATTGCTCGATCAACGCATCAACCTGTGCTGACGTTGCATCCTGGCGCACCAGGAATGTGTGTTCATAAAGACCCATAAGGGTGTTTTCCTTTCTCGTTTTACGTCCCAACAGCACCGGCGCAGAGCCTCAAACGAACCAGGAGTAAGGCTCGAAAGACCGATCACGAATGAGCAGAGACACGGGAAGCCGAGGGTTCACCCTCTATCTGGTTGCCCAGACCTTCCGTACAGCCAC
>JANNNG010000059.1:0-7364 GCA_031398425.1 Hyphomicrobiales bacterium
CGAACAAAAATGGAACATACAGCAAACACGAGGGGAACTCTTCTCCCGTGTTGCGTATCAATCTTTCAGGTGAAATAAGGATCAGGGCAATGGCACAAGCGAATCTTCGGGTGGTTGAGAACTCTTCAATGGACAAAAGCAAGGCACTGGAAGCGGCGTTAAGCCAGATCGAACGTGCCTTTGGCAAGGGCTCGATCATGAAGCTCGGGGCCAATACGGCCATGGAGATTGAGGCCGTGTCCACAGGTTCGCTGGGGCTTGATATTGCGCTTGGCATCGGCGGTCTGCCCAAGGGCCGCATCATTGAAATTTATGGTCCGGAATCATCGGGCAAAACTACACTCGCCCTGCATTGCCTGGCCGAGGCGCAGAAGAAGGGTGGCATCTGTGCCTTTGTCGATGCTGAACATGCGTTGGACCCGGTCTATGCCCGCAAACTGGGCGTCAATGTGGATGAACTTTTGATTTCGCAGCCGGACACGGGTGAGCAGGCGCTGGAAATTGCCGATACGCTGGTGCGGTCCGGTGCGGTTGAAATTCTGGTCATCGATTCGGTGGCCGCTTTGACGCCGAAGGCGGAGCTTGAAGGCGAAATGGGCGATTCGCTTCCCGGCTTGCAGGCGCGCCTGATGAGCCAGGCCATGCGCAAGTTGACGGCGTCGATTTCCAAGACCAACTGCATGGTCATCTTCATCAACCAGATCCGCATGAAAATCGGCGTCATGTTCGGCAGTCCCGAAACCACCACGGGCGGCAATGCGTTGAAGTTCTATGCCTCTGTGCGTCTGGACATCCGCCGTATCGGTGCCATCAAGGACCGTGATGAGGTGGTGGGCAACCAGACCCGCGTCAAGGTGGTCAAGAACAAGGTGGCGCCCCCCTTCAAGATGGTGGAATTCGACATCATGTATGGCGAAGGCATTTCCAAGGTCGGTGAACTCGTGGATCTTGGTGTGGTCGCAGGTGTCGTTGAAAAATCAGGGTCCTGGTATTCCTACAACGGCGAGCGCATCGGCCAGGGTCGCGACAATGCCAAGGTTTTCCTGAAATCGAACCCGGACATGGCCAATGCCATTGAAACCGCAATCCGTGACAATTCCAGTGTTCTGGCGGCACGGATTACTGACAAGACCGGCAGCAAGAAAGATGATGCCGAGGATTAATTGAAGTCCCTCTCCGTCTCGCGCTGACGCGCGATCCACCTCTCCCGCAAGCGGGCGAGGAGGAAGTTTCTTTTCCTCGCCCGCTTGCGGGAGAGGTGGCACGCGCAAGCGTGACGGAGAGGGACTTTCTTTTCAGCGAGGAGTTTCGTGTTGCCCCACAGCCTCGCTCTACGGCGCCTCCGGACTCCCCAGTCCGGAGGTGTTTTGTTATTGAAGGCAAACGTTTAGCGCCCTAAACAGCGCCCGACCTTTTCTTTCAGGACTGACGTGATGACGAGCCTTGCACAAATCCGCTCCACCTTTCTCGAGTTTTACAAGACGAGAGCACATGAGGTGGTGGCGTCATCACCGTTGGTGCCGCGCAATGACCCCACCCTGATGTTCACCAATTCAGGCATGGTGCAATTCAAGAATACCTTCACGGGGGCCGAAAAACGCGCCTATTCCCGTGCCACCACGGCGCAGAAATGTGTGCGGGCCGGAGGCAAGCACAACGACCTCGACAATGTGGGATACACGGCACGGCATCACACGTTCTTCGAGATGCTGGGCAACTTCTCCTTCGGTGATTATTTCAAAGCCGACGCCATTGACTGGGCCTGGACCCTCATCACCAAGGACTACGGCCTGCCGAAAGACAAGTTGACCGTCACTGTCTATCATGACGATGATGAGGCCTTTGACCTGTGGAAGAAAGTTGCGGGCCTGCCCGACAGCCGCATTATCCGCATTCCCACCTCGGATAATTTCTGGTCGATGGGTGATACGGGTCCCTGCGGACCATGCTCGGAAATCTTCTATGACCACGGCGACAGGATTGCAGGTGGTCCGCCGGGATCGGCCGATGCAGATGGCGACCGCTTCATCGAAATCTGGAACCTCGTGTTCATGCAGTTTGAGCAGATTTCAAAAACTGAACGCCTGAACCTGCCGCGCCCTTCGATCGATACCGGCATGGGGCTGGAGCGCATTGCAGCGGTGTTGCAGGGCACCCACGACAATTACGAAACCGATCTGTTCCGCGCACTCATTGCGGCCATCGTGGAGCGCACGGGCGTTGCGGCCACGGGCAAGAACAAGGCCTCGAACCGCGTCATTGCCGATCACTTGCGCGCGGCATCGTTCCTCATCGCAGATGGTGTGCTGCCTTCGAATGAGGGCCGCGGCTATGTGCTCCGCCGCATCATGCGCCGCGCCATGCGCCATGCCGAACTCCTGGGCATGAAGCAGCCGCTGATGCATAAACTCGTGCCAACATTAGTTCGCGAAATGGGTGCGGCTTATCCCGAATTGCCGCGCAGCGAGGCCTTGATTTCGGAGACCCTGCTGCTTGAGGAAAACCGCTTTCGCAAGACTTTGGAGCGCGGACTTAAACTTTTGGATGAAGAGTCGGCAGGCCTGCAGAAAGGTGATGTGTTTAATGGCGAGACGGCGTTCAAACTCTATGACACCTATGGCTTTCCGCTGGATCTGACGCAAGACGCACTGAAGTCCAGGGGTGTTGCGGTTGATACGGATGCCTTTAGTATTTCGATGGAGCAGCAGCGGGCCGATGCGCGCAAAGCCTGGAAAGGCACAGGCGATGCAAAGTCCGAAACCATTTGGTTTGATCTTCGCGAGAAGCACGGTGCCACGGAATTCCTGGGCTACGACACGGAAGTGGCGGAAGGCCTCGTGCTGGCGTTGGTGAAAGATGGTGCCACAGTCGGCGCGCTGACCATGGGAGAGCAGGGTGCCCTCATCACCAACCAGACGCCGTTCTATGCCGAGTCAGGTGGCCAGACGGGTGACCACGGACTGATCAAAACGGCTGACGGAGCGTTGTTTCGGGTGACTGACACATTGAAGCGCGTCGGCGATCTGTTTGTGCATCTCGGCCTTGTCGAGCAGGGTGTCTTGAAAACAGGTGAAGCCGTATCATTGATGGTCGATCACGTGCGGCGCAGCGGCAATCGTCAGCACCATTCGGCAACGCATCTGTTGCATGAGGCGTTGCGCACAAAGCTGGGATCGCATGTGGCGCAGAAGGGATCGCAAGTTGACCCGGACCGCCTGCGCTTCGACTTCTCTCACACCAAGCCCATGAGCGATGAAGACATTGCGTTTGTCGAGACACTGGCAAATGACATTGTGGTTCAGAACGATGCTGTCAGCACGCGCTTGATGAGTGTGGATGATGCCATCGCCGAAGGGGCCATGGCCTTGTTCGGCGAAAAATATGGCGATGAGGTGCGCGTGGTGTCGATGGGGCGCAACGGGGAAGGCGCTGCCAAGCCAGTCTATTCCCTCGAACTCTGCGGCGGTACCCATGTCGGGCGCACAGGCGATATCGGTCTCATCAAGATCGTGTCCGAAAGTGCTGTGGCCGCAGGGGTGCGACGCATGGAAGCATTGGCTGGTGCTGCCGCACGCGCCTATCTGGTGGAGCAAGACCGGCGTGTGGCCCAGGCGGCAACATTGTTGAAAACATCGCCCGTCAACATGCTGGAACGCATTGAAGCTCTGTTGGAGGAACGCAAGCGCCTTGAAAAGGAGCTGAACGATGTGAAGAAGGCAGCGGCTCTGGCAAGCTCGAAACCGATGGTGGAGAAGGTGGGTGATGTTGCGTTTTCATCACGCATCATCAAGGGGCTTGACCCGCAGGATCTGAAACCACTGGCCATTCAGGACTTGAAGGCATTGGGTTCAGGTGTTGTCGCCAATGTTGCAATTTCTTCAGCGGGAACAGCATCCATTGTCACCGGCGTATCAACTGATCTCATGGGCCGGTTTGATGCTGTCGCCCTTGCCCGCGCTGCGGCTCAGTCCGTGGGTGGCAAAGGGGGTGGTGGCAAGGCAGACCTGGCTCAGGCGGGTGGACCGGATGGGGCGAAGGCGGCGGAAGCGATTGCTGCGGTGAAGGCGTTGCTGGGGTAATTCCCTCTCCGTCACGCCTGCGGCGTGCCACCTCTCCCGCAAGCGGGCGAGGAAATTCCCTCTCCGTCAGGCGCGAAGCGACTCACGGAGAGGGAATTCTTCCTCAACACATCTTGCAGCCGTTCTCGCGCACTTCCGCAATGGCTGCGTGCATTTCAGCGAGCGGCAGATAGCCGCCGTGGACCTTAGCGTCGACGACGAAGGCCGGTGTGCCATTGATGGCGAGGTTTTTTGCAAGCTGCATGTTGGCGGCAATGCGTTCGCCGATTTCCTTTGAACCAATGTCAGCTGCTAGTTTTTTCATGTCGAGGCCCTGGGCTTCGGCGAGTTGATTGACAACGTCCGTGGTGACCTGGCCATCATGGGCCAGAAGGACTTGATGAAGTTCCCAGTATTTGCCTTGCTTTCCAGCCGCGAGGGCCGCCTTGGCCGCATATTCCGAATGCTCACCAAAAATCGGAAAATCCTTGAAGATGACTTTGATGTTCTTGTCGGTTTCAATCAGACTTGAAATTTCCCGCATGGATTTTTTGCACCAGCCGCAGTTATAGTCCATGAATTCCACGATCGTCACATCGGGTGTCTTGCTTCCAACAAAGGGGTCTGTGGCAGTCTTGAACACTTCATCCTTGAACGTCAGCAGAGCCTTGTTGCGCAAGGCTTCTTCCGCCTGCTTGTCCTCGGTTTCCAGCCGGTCGGCCATTTCGCGGAGCAGACTGGGGTTGGCCAACAGATACTCGCGAATGATGGTTTCGATCTCGGCCTTTTCAGCGGCAGTTTTTGGTGCTGCGTTGACAGGCATGATCGATGCACATGCAAAAATGCAGGTGGCCATCAACAGGTGGGAAAACGTTTTCATGTGGTCCTCAAGGGTTTGTACGCATGTTGCCCCAACTCGAAATGGTTTTGCAAATGGCGTTTGCGTGATTGTGTCATTGCTTCTTGGTGGCGAAGGTCAGAATGTCGTTGGCGCGCAACCATTCCGGTGTTCCGCGCTTGAAGCGGTTTTGTGCGGCCTTGGCTTTTTCAATCGCAAGTTCCTTGTCGCCACTGGAAAACGCCATTTCTGCAGTGGCAAGTTCAGCCCGCGCCGCATCACCTTTCGCCGCATGGCCTTGCGCCAGCAACTTGAAAATAATCGGTGAACCGCCCTCGGTTTTCTTCGCTACCGTCAACAGCTTCAAAGCCTGGTCCGCATTGGCCTTGCCGCCCACGTCCAGCAGAAGCTGAGCGTGGAGAATCTGCATGAGGCCATTGTTGGGCAGAAGTGCACGGGCTTTGACAATGGCGGGAAGACCCTGTTCCGGGCGACCGGATTCCTGGAGTGCCTGGGCTTTCAGTTCCCAGAAATAAGGATTTTGTGGAAGTTCATCGGTGAGACTGTCGAGCACGGGAACGGCATTGGCAAGATCACCTCGGCGATACATGGCAACGGCGCGGGCATAGCGCGCAGGCAGCGACGTGTTGGACGAGGGGTAACGCTGGAAGACGCGTTGGGGGCCTTGCGTGTAACCGATGATCTTGGCCTTCACCAATTCATAGCGCAGCTTCTGGCCGGGGTCTTCAGAGCTGTCAAAGTATTGCGATTTTCTTGCTGCCACTTCCAGGTTGCGGATGCGTTCCAACGGCATGGGGTGCGAGAACATGTAAGGATCGGCACCAGCTGTCATGGCAATCGATTCACTGGCCATTTTCTGAAACAGTGTCAGCATGCCCGCTGGGTCATTGCCGGTCGCTGCAAGATATTTGAGTGCGGCCTGATCAGCGGAGGATTCCATCGAACGCTGGTAGGACAGGAAGCGGCGCTGGGCCAGACCTTGCGTGCCCATCATGATGCCCTGACCCATTTGCCCCGCACCTTGGACGCCCGCTGCTGAACCGCCAACCGCTGCAGCGGCACCCAGCAACATGCCGATGATGCGCTCGGTTGAAGCGCTATCGACTTCGTTCTGCATCTTGGCCAGATGCCCGCCGGAAATATGACCGGTTTCGTGGGCGAGAACGCCAATGATTTCCTTGTATGATCTGGTCTTGGTGAAGAGGCCCGTGTTGACGAAAATGCGTTGCCCGCCTGCGACGAAGGCATTGATGCTGTCATCGGCAATCACATAGACGCGCACGGCATCCGGGTTGATGCGGGCGGCCTTGAAAATGGGCCGCGAATATTGCCGGAGCAGTCCTTCGATTTCCGCATCGCGGATCAGATTGGGGCCGGTGCGTTCCTGGGCCTTTCTGGGTTTGGCAAGGGTTTGCGGTACGGCAAGACCGAACACGAGGGCCGCAGCGAGAAGCATGCGAAATGGTTTTGCAGTGAACACCACGTGGGTTTTCCCTTGAAATGCGGCGAGTTTGAGGCTCATTCCCTCTCCGTCAGTCGCTTCGCAACTGCCACCTCTCCCCCAAGCGGGCGAGGAAAACACATCCTCGCCCGCTTGCGGGAAAGGTGGCAACGCGGAACGCGTTGACGGAGAGGGAAGTCTTTAACCCTTTGCCTTACTCCACCAGCCACCCTTTTTAGGCGCGGCTTCCACTTGCACGGTTGGCGCGGGCGGCGTCCACTTTCTGGCTTCGGGTTCTGGAATGAAGTCTGGAATTTCAATTTTTGCCTGCGGAAGTGGTGCCACGAAGACGGGTTGTTCCCGTGGTGGCCGCTCGCTGCGATCGCGACGGGGGCCGCGCTCGCCACGCTCGCGGCGGGGTTCACGGGCAGGGCGTTCTGACGTAGGTTCAGCTGAGGCTTCCGCGTTTTCAGCGGGCGCTTCGGCTGCAACGGCATCTGCAGGTTTTTCATCGCGGCGGCCACGGTTGCGTCCGAAACGATCGCGACGTCCCCGACGGGGGCGCTCTTCGCTTGTGGTCGCGTCTGCTTCAGGGGCTCCTTCGGCAGGTTCAACAGCGGCGGCTTCACCATCAAACGGGCGATCATCACCGGCCTGTGGATCAGCCTCCGCGTCGTTGTCGTTCGCCTGTTGTGGTTCGCCTTCACCTTCAATGCGATCATTGCGGCGTCCACCGCGACGACCACGACGACGGCGGCGGCCACGGCCATCACCGTTCTGTTCGCCTTCGGGGGTTTCTGACTTGGCTTCGGTCTCTTCTTCTTCGACTGCCTCTTCGACAATGTCTTCTTCGGGTTCATCGGTGAGGGCCGATTCCATGCGCACGGGTGCAGCAGCGGGAATGCGGCGTTGCACGTGTTCGCGTTCGTTGGCCCGTTCGATTGTGGCTTGCGTGCCTTTCATGTCGTGCAGGGCCGCGACGATGAAAATTGTGATGCCGTAGGTT
>JANNNG010000111.1:0-2244 GCA_031398425.1 Hyphomicrobiales bacterium
ACCGCGAAAATACACCAGTTGCACGGCAAGGCCACCGGCTTTCTTGGCCTCCATGAACATCTGGCCCTGAATGGAAAGGGCTGTGTCCCACGTCGGCTGGCGGCTCATGGTGGCATCCATGGCAAAAACCAGACGGCCTTCGCTCGCCGCTACGGGCATTTTTTTGACAGCTGCGAGGAATGCATCAACCGACGGCGCGTTTTCGGATTCAATCTTGCTAACAGTCGTCATGCTGAAATAACAGCTCCCCCTGCGATGCAGGCGCACATTTGCCTGCGATCGCTAAGATATGTGCCATCGACCAGATTTAAAGGAATTATTTGCAGGTATCGGCTTTCAGCATTTCAATTCTTTCCAGCCGCCCCTTCAAGGCATAGCTGCCATAGTCCAGCACGAGATCAGTCGAGACACCGTTTTCCAACATGTTGAAACTGGCGGAATAGGTCGGCTGCTCATCGCCTTTGGCATCGACGGCGTAATAACTCACGGTCACAGGCCAATAGGGCAGCTTGTTCAGCGCCGCCAAGGTCGGCGCATCAGCGCCCTCGGCCATGCTGCTGCCCGGCTTCTTGACGCCGATAAAGCTGATGGCGCGGGACGCCTTTTCATCATCAGATCCTTCATAGACCAAGGCTGTGGAGCGGGTTTCGCCTTTCTCGGCATCCTGCATTAGCTTTTTCTGGAAGGCCGTTGGAAACATTGCATCTGGATCAATCTCGAAGGTTTTGGTTTCCTTACCCTGCAACTCGCCCTCACCCTTGCTGCCGTCCGCGGGTTTTTTTGCCTTCACGCGGGATTCTGTTTCCAGGTTGGCATTGACGAACTGTTTTTGTTTCATGTTCAGTTCCAGCCCGTCACCGGATTCAAATGAAGTCAGCTGGATATCCATGGTCTGGGGTGAACCTTCGCCTTGAATGTAGCGGTTGGCAATTCGGTAGTTGACCGCATATCCCTCACAATCATTGCCAGTGATTTCGTAAGCGAGTTTGCCGGCAATCGAACTGATGCCGCCCTTGTTGTCCAAACGTGCTGCTTCCAGAACGTAATAGGCCCGGTGCGGGGCCAGGTTTGCGCCAGCATCCGCCTGCGCCGGCCATGCAACAGCAACAAGCGCCATGCAGCAAAAGCGTCTGGTCAAGGTCATACGATTCATGTTCAAAAGGCCTTTCAAAACCATGGGGTGATCCTAGCATGAAGAATGGCGAAACGAGGGCTAAAATTCTGGTCACACGGAAGCTGCCAGCAAAAGCTGAACAAGCCTTTACGTCCGCATTTGATGCAACGCTCAATGTCGATGACGTGGCAAAGTCCCAAGATCAAATCATCGCTGAGTCCGAACACATGGACGGGCTTGCCATCACGTCCATGGATAAATTTGGCGCAGACCTGATCAACCAACTGCCTGCTTGCGTCAAAATCATATCCACCGTTTCGGTTGGTTACGAACACATCGATATCGCAGCCGCAGTGGCCCGGCGCATCACTGTGACCAACACTCCTGATGTGCTGACAGATGCGACTGCTGATATCGCCTTGCTGTTGCTGCTGGGTGCTGCACGCGGAGCCCACTGGGGTGAGCGCATGGTACGGGAAAACCGCTGGGCCGGGTTTTCCATTGTCTATCCCCTTGGCCATGACTTTTCGGACATGCGCCTTGGCATTCTGGGCATGGGACGCATCGGCGTGGCTGTGGCCAAACGTGCCAAGGCGTTTGGTCTCGCATTGCACTATCATAACCGAAAGCCCTCGCAGGAAGCCGACGTCTTGGGTGCAACCTATCACGGGACGCTGGATGCCATGCTGCCCCACTGCGACTTCCTTTCCGTCAATTGCCCCATGACGCCAGAGACGAAAGGCTTCATCAACACACGCTCACTTGCATTGATGCCCAGAGGTTCGATTGTCGTCAACACTGCGCGCGGCGGCATCGTGAATGACGAGGATTTGATCACGTCGCTGCGCTCTGGTCATACGGCCGCCGCAGGGCTTGATGTGTATAACAACGAGCCCAATCTTGACCCGCGCTATCGTGATCTCGAAAACGTTTTCCTGTTGCCGCATCTGGGCAGCGCCACCATCCGTACACGAACCAACATGGGACTCCGTGCGTTGGACAACTTGAAGGCGTTCTTTGCGGGCGAAGTACCAAAGGACAAGCTGGGATGACACCGGAACAACGATTGAAGGAACTTGGAATTGAATTGCCCAATCCCGCCAAACCAGTTGCCAATTATGTGGGCTGGT
>JANNNG010000015.1:0-1968 GCA_031398425.1 Hyphomicrobiales bacterium
GGCCCCGGCAGCGCCTGCGGCTCCCGCAGCGCCCGCCGCTCCGGTGAACTGACGGCCTGTCCACAGGCGTTAAATATAGTTCATTCCGCGCTTCGAATCGCGTGGCCGCGCAGATAGAAGGGGCTCCCATGGCGCGTTACATCTTCATTACCGGCGGCGTGGTGTCTTCCCTTGGCAAGGGCCTCGCGGCGGCGGCCCTGGCTGCCCTCCTGCAATCACGCGGTTTCAAGGTGCGCATTCGCAAGCTTGACCCCTATCTCAATGTCGACCCCGGCACCATGAGCCCCTATCAGCACGGCGAAGTATTCGTAACCGATGATGGCGCGGAAACTGACCTCGACCTCGGCCACTACGAACGCTTCACTGGCCGTCATGCCACCAAGGACGACAACATCACCACGGGCCGCATCTATCAGGACATCATCGCCAAGGAACGGCGTGGAGATTTTCTGGGCGGCACCGTGCAGGTCATCCCCCATGTGACCGATGCGATTAAGGATTTCATCGGCTCGGGCAATGACGGTTTTGATTTCGTGCTGGTGGAAATCGGCGGCACGGTGGGTGACATTGAAGGCTTGCCGTTCCTCGAAGCCATTCGCCAGTTTGGCCAGGAAGCGCCGCGTGGCAGTTGCATTTTCATTCATTTGACATTGCTGCCCTGGATACCAACGGCGGGCGAACTCAAGACCAAGCCCACGCAGCATTCGGTGAAGGAGTTGCGCTCCATCGGCATACAGCCCGATATTCTGCTGTGCCGCGCCGATCGGGAAATTCCGATCAACGAACGCAAGAAGATCGCACTATTCTGCAACGTCCGCCCGACGGCTGTCATCCAGGCGCTGGATGTCATGTCAATCTACGACGTGCCTCGCGCCTATCATGCTGAAGGACTTGACCAGGAGGTACTGGATGCTTTTGGCATGGTCGATGCGAAGAAACCCGATCTCGCGATCTGGGACAACATCATGCACCGCATCACTCAGCCCGAAGGCGAGGTGACAATTGCGGTCGTGGGCAAGTACACAGGATTACTTGATGCCTATAAATCCTTGAAGGAAGCCCTCATCCACGGCGGCATTGCCAATAACGTGAAGGTCAATCTGCAGTGGATCGAATCGGAAGTCTTTGAGAACGAGGACCCCGCCCCTTTTCTCGAAGGCGTGCACGGCATTATGGTGCCCGGTGGCTTTGGTGAGCGGGGTGCCGAAGGCAAGATCAAGGCCGCTACCTTCGCCCGCACCCGCAATGTACCCTATTTCGGCATCTGCTTTGGCATGCAGATGGCCTGCATTGAAGCAGCGCGAAATTTGTGTGGCATCGTCGACGCCAGTTCGACGGAATTCGGTGCCACAAAACAGCCCGTTGTCGGCACCATGAAAGAATGGATGAAGGGCAACGAAATTGAGATCCGGGCAGCAGGTGGCGACTTGGGCGGCACCATGCGTTTGGGCGCTTACAACGCGACGCTTGCCAAAGGCAGTCACATCGCCACCATATATGGTGATACGCATATATCTGAACGTCATCGTCACCGCTATGAAGTCAACACAGACTATCGTGCACGGCTGGAAGGTGCCGGATTAAAATTCGCAGGCATGTCGCCCGATGGATTGTTGCCGGAAACGGTTGAGTACGCCGATCACCCCTGGTTCATCGGTGTGCAATATCACCCGGAATTGAAATCGAAACCCTTTGAGCCGCATCCGCTGTTTGCTTCTTTTATTGCGGCGGCGGTCGTGCAAAGCCGCCTCGTGTGACAGCGCGGGGCGCAATCCGCTTGTGTCTTGCAGCACTGCTGCTGCTGGTCTTTGTTGCGCCCTCTCATGCCTATGACGAAGCGAAACTCAAGGATGCCGAACGCTCTGCCATTTTGCTGCAAGCGCAATTGCGCAGTGTGGCCAACCGCATCGACAGTGGAACCCTGCAGGACGATGCGCTAGCCTCGCAGCGCACCACACTGGAAAAAAT
>JANNNG010000022.1:0-19969 GCA_031398425.1 Hyphomicrobiales bacterium
CGCGATTGTGACTATGCGCTCTATGCTGAACGCAATCTTGTCGAAAGGTTCTTCAATAACATCAAGCACTTTCGGGGCATCGCAACACGCTACAAGAAAACCGCCAGAAACTTTCTAGCGGGTCTTCACCTCGTCTGCGCACTGGCTTGGCTCAAATGAGGACAGGCCCTAGAATACATTTCGCAAAATTTTTTTAAACGACCTGAGGATTTTACCAAGAACCTAGGAAACCTCTGAATAAATGCTGAAGCAATCCTGTTCGACTACATGAACATCGGAGACAAACTGTGGGTCTGTTTCAATGGCGGCGCAGACGGCACACGATGGTATTATCGGTCGCCGGCCAATGTGTTTCAAGAGAAGCTGCCGGGGCAACTACAACAACGGATGGTTCGAGCTGTGGGAGGCTTCGGAGGCTAGGCGGTTTTCTCCGCACGTGCAGGACTTCGGAACTTGGGCGTGAACTCATAAACGGGCATAGTTAGATCATGTTTGTATGTCTGCTTCAGAGGCGAAAGCGGCCATTATTGGCTATCGTTGCGATGTCGGAGAAGGGCCATGAACCGACATAGAGCCATACATTCGAGATTGCTTGCGTGTTGGAGTAGGTGCACTCCTGAACAAGTGGACATTGCACTATTGACTAGGCGCGAAGGCAGTAAATTCTAAACAAATTTGGCGGTGCGATAAATACTTCCTGCACGTCGTTAAAGTCGGCCTCGCATCCGAGCTTGTGCCATCCTGAAGCCGTCTCGGGAAAATCGTTTTCGTGGACGTGGGACCTGACTGCGTGCCACTCGTCGGGCGAAAAGGCTCGCCACAAAGGTTCCTGGCAATGACTTGCCACACCAATCCACCATGGGAGGGAATTTTGGACGCCGATAGCGGGTCAATATTAAATGCCGATTGACACGAATTCGCCTATTCGACAAACCTTGCCCCTGATAGGCTAAGGTGGCAGGGAGGAAACCGATGGCTGACATGCACCGCAAAGCGTTCATGTTGAGGCTCAAGCCAAACGCGCTTGATGAGTACATCTATTGGCACGACAACATCTGGCCTGAGCTCAAGGCCGAAATTGCAAAGAGCGGCGTTGCGGAAATCACGCTGTATCAGATCGACGACAAGGTTCTGCTGTTCTCGCTGGTCAAAGATGAAGACTCATGGAAGCGCCTGTGGGACTCTGAAATTCACCACCGATGGGCCAAGGAGCGCATGCAGCCACTGATGCATTATCACCCTGATGGCGTGGTCGATGCCAGCGAGATGCGTGAGATCTGGCACTTCAAGCCCGGGGCTGGAGATTGATCCATGGCACGCGCGGATGTCGTTGTCGTTGGCGCAGGCTCGGCGGGGTGTGCGTTGGCCAACCGGCTGTCAAGTGATCCCACCTGCAATGTGCTGCTGCTTGAGGCGGGCGGATCTGACGCATGCGATGCCATCCGCATTCCACGGGAGTATTTCTCGCTGTGGGACACCGATGCCGATTGGCAATATGTCTCCACACCCCAGCGCGGAACTGCGGACCGAACCCATAAAATGCCGCGCGGAAAAGTGCTTGGCGGCACCAGTAGCCTCAACGGCATGGTTTATTTGCGCGGTGCCAAATCTGATTATGATGGCTGGGCGGCGCGCGGCTGCACAGGCTGGGACTGGAATAGTGTTGCGCCCGAGTTCGATGCGCTCGAAAAATGGTTGAAGCCGGCGGTGCTCAATCCGCTCAATGAGTTGTCGAGAACTATGGTGGAAGCTGCCATTGAGGCGGGCTTTGCGCGTAGCGCAACATTCGATGCCGGCATGCTTGAAGGCGCTGGATTGAACAAATCCTGCATCATCAATGGCGAACGCCACAACACCCACCGCGCCTTTATCGATCCGGTGCGCGAACGCAAGAACCTCACCATACGCACGAATGCCACGGTGGCGACACTGACCAACGAAGGAAGTCGCATTACGGGCGTGCTCCTGACAAATGGTGAGCGGATAGACGCAGGGGAAACTGTGCTGTGTGCCGGCGCGTTTGACTCAGCCCGCATCCTGATGACCTCAGGTATCGGACGGGCGGCACATTTGAGCACGGTTGGCGTTGTGACACGGGCCGATCTTCCCGTCGGCGATAACCTTATCGACCACCTGTTAATCGGCATTGTCTACAGCAGCAAGCGCCCGATCTCGGAATTGAATGCGCTGTGCACCGAAGCGTGCGCCTTCGCGCGATCTACGCCAGAACGGCATGATTGCGACATCGAGATTTCCTTCACCACCAAGCCGCATTTTGCACCAGAGGTGAACGACGGTGTATCGCGTTTCACCATCATCCCCGGCATCACCAAACCGAAAAGCCGCGGCACTGTGCGCCTCACTTCGGCCACGCCGGGCGCACCGCTGGCAATCGATCCCAACTACTTCGATCATCCGGACGACATGGCAACCATGATTGCGGCCGTACGCCTCTGCCGCAAGATCGGCAATCAGCCCGCGCTGAGTGAATGGTCGACGGGCGAATGGTGGCCGGGCGTCGACACCGATTCAGACGCGGCGATCACAAAATATGTGCAAGACGGCGTCAGCACTTGGTTCCACCCCGTCGGCACCTGCCGCATGGGCACAGGCGCTGACAGCGTGGTGGACCAGCACTTGCGCGTGCACGGCACGCAAGGCTTGCGCGTCGCCGACGCCTCCATCATGCCGGAGATCGTCGGAGTCAACACCCATGGTGCCAGCGTGATGATCGGCTGGAAGGCCGGCAGTCTCATGCTGAACAGATAACCCTGGCACTTGGCTTGACCTCCGCCATGTGATCGATCCTGCTGGCTACCAGATAACCAAGAACCCGCTTTCTTCTGACAATAACCCTTTGACTCTTGTTCCTCGAGGCACTCCCTTTCTGTTCACTCAGAATTTTAGAAGTATCCTATGAGGTCGCATGCATCTGACCTCACAACAGAATTGAACCCGCCCAAGACTGGCGCGTGGGACTCAGCCATTCCACGGCAAGAGAAAGTAGGGGTGACTCAGCCAATTGATCCAGGAGTGGCTGAAGAATTGCGCCACGTAGATTTGCAAAACAAGCGCAAGTGACGCTGCCAACGCAACCAGCGCGTAGAATATGCGATTTGCGCGTGGTGTTCGCTCGCCTGCTCTTGCCGTAGCGCGCCAATGAAGCCTGGCCGCCCACAACCGCAGAAGTGTTAGTGACAGGAAAGCATAGGCTGCAGTCATCAGCTCGAGCACCAGCGCATGGCGTTCGATGTCCCCTGGCGGAAGTGTTGCAAAACCGAGAATGATGTCTTCGATTAAGAGTGCGGCCATACGGGAGAATGTCAGAGGCAGGGCAAGCACTGCTGTTGCGATTATGAGCGCGGGATAACGCCAACCTGCGTGGGCTATCAGTTCCAGCACCTTTCGCCATTGGAAGAAGGCTTGCCATTTGCCTTCGGCAGCCTGGTGCGCCAAGGCCATGGGCACCATGCACAAGACAACAGATGCCACTGCCATGGCGAGAAAACTGAGCAATGGCCCGACGAAAGCCTGTTCATAGCCCTTGTTGAACGAGTTCTCCCATCCTGCCCACCAGGCGAGCGCCCACAGGGCAGTGAACGGCAATGTGGCCATAGCCAAGGTGAATGCGGCGGCAACACCATGGCGCAGGTTCGACCAAAGCCCGCCTGCAAAACTGCTGAGCGCCGACCCGCCCTCACCCATCAGCCAGCCAGGACGCACTGCAGTAAGTCCCATGGCATAACGCATGCGCCGCATGACCCAGCCCAATGCGATAACGGCTGTCACCGGATTTGTACAAAACAGCGTGCCGATAGCGGCGTTCTTAAGGAGTGAGAGCAGGCGCCAGTTGCTTTTGGAAACAACGGGTCGGGACATCGGACTGATCACAGCATCGATCATGTGAAGATTTCTGCCATTGCGCTTGTCTCTGCCTCGGCGGCACGGAAACCCATGATGGCGGCTATCGTTGATGCCACTGCACTTTGATCCATGATTTTGTCGAGTGTGCGACCCGAGACGATGCCGGGGCCAGCCAACACCGCCCAAATGTCGTGCGCCGAACGGGAGTTGAAGTGATGCTGGAAGGGTACATCCATCAGGCTATTGGCGTCACGACCGCAGTCGGGAACCACCACGAAAATGGTTCTGCTCTGATAGAAAGGGTCATTGTCCGCCACTTCGACAATGCGTTCGATGGACTGATCTATGATGGAAATGGCTCGAGTATAATGCGAGGCATTGCCCCAATGCACATAGTCTGTGTCCTGGAAGTTCACCATCATAAGTCGGGGCCGGAGCTGGCGCATCGCTCGCACGGCAAGTTCGGCGAGCAAACGGTCGCCGCGCGGATTGATCTTACCAGTATCGCCATAGTCAGCGCGCCAGGATTCCCAGAAGCGCTCAATGATTGGCGATTGACTGGACCGCGCTTCTTCAGGCGTATTGGCAAGAAGCGAATCCAGTTCACTGCGCGCGGATGCAAGCACGTCTTCGCCCGCCTTGCCTTCGGCGAGGATGCTGGAGAACTTGTGCAGCTTGAAGCGGTGCAAGCTCAGCATCTCTGAGCGCAAGTTCAGGCTTGGATGCCCCGGAACTGCACCCACGATGAACTCCTCCTGGGGCCTGTCCTCCCCGTTGATCAGCAATGCTTCATGGGATGCCAGCGCAAAAGATCGCTGCAGATATTCAAACAGCGTGGGACGCGTCGGCTCCAACCTGTCATCAAGAAATGTTGAGCCACGATCAGCATAGGCAAGATAGCGGCCCGTGAGAATGTTAATTGTGCCTTCGGCATGGGATGTGGCGAGACCCTCAAGTTGCGCGATCTGCATGTCGGGGATCAGCACGCCCCGCTTCGCCAGACTGTGCATCAGATATGGCGCATGGCTGTTTTCGCCGATGGTCTCAGCACGGCGTACCCCGCCGCCAAAGCGCAAAATAAAGACATTGGGGCCCGTGTAAGCAGGTGCAGCTCTCGCCGCGCGCGGCAGAAAAGCGCCAGCCGCAGCGGCACCGATGCTCAAGCTGAATTGGCGACGGTCAATCATGAAAGCCTCCCAACGAGACGTCTTTCAGCGCGAAGAGTCAGCCACAACAATGTCGAAATGTTGGCGGGGAACTGCACAAGGCCTGTGAGTCAATTGCCATCCTGGTGACCCGCTGACCGGCCAGAATGGCGGGACGGAAGCAGTTGACCGTCCACACTGTGCCAAGGACAACTTCAATCTATCGGTGCGCAGTTCCAGGACATCGATGCCGCCAACCCCACGCATTTGGGTCACTGGACAAATCCAGCTGACTGGATCACACATATTTAATGGACACAATCTTTTCTCTTAAGGGCCGCATCGCGTTTGTCACCGGCGCATCGCGTGGGCTGGGGTTTGCCATGGCCAAGGCACTGAAAGTTGCCGGTGCCACGGTCATCATGAACGCTCGCAGCGAAGCAGAACTCATTGCAGCAGCCAACAGCATAGGCTGCGAGGCCATGGCCTTCGATGTGACGGATGCCGCGATCGCCCGTGCCAAACTTGAGGGCATTGCGAAGCAACATGGCAGGCTTGATATTCTGGTCAACAACGCGGGCATCCAGCACCGCAAGCCCGTCATTGAATGGGCCGACGAGGATTTTGACAGAGTCATCTCCGTCAATCTGTCAGCTTGTTTCCGTCTCTCCCGCGATGCCGTGCGCCTGATGCTGCCCAACAAATTTGGCCGCATCATCAACACTGGGTCTGCTGCAGCAATTCTTGGCCGCTCGACAATCCATGCCTACACAGCAGCCAAGGCGGGCCTGCATGGCCTCACGCGTTCCATGGCGGCGGAACTTGGTCGCGAGGGCATTACCATCAACGCCATTGCGCCAGGCTATTTTGCAACCGAACTCAATATTGCGTTGTTGAACGATCAGAAGTTTACAAGTTGGGTCCAAGCACGCACGCCAGCAGGCCGCTGGGCCAATCCTGAGGAACTGGGCGGTGCCGTCGTATTCCTCGCCTCCGACGCAGCAGCTTATGTCAACGGCCATGTGCTGGCCGTTGACGGCGGACTTACGACCAGCATGTAGTTGTTGCTCTTTGTCCAGCGTCATCGGCGCTTTGGTTGTGAGCATGACGCCCGGTACGGCTCTCCGTGCGGACTAATCGAAATTCACGATCGCCCCCGTCATCATGCCTGAATCAGCAGACAAGCTTGCTCAGCTCAGGTCAGTTTTGTCTTGCGGAAATGCTCATAAAGATTTGGGCCGAGAACTGACGCAATCAGCAAGATGCCGATCACACCTGTTTGTACATGCCCGGTAATGTTCACAAGCGCCATGCCGTTGCGCAAGTTGAGGACGATCAAAATAGAAAGCAAAACCCCTAATATGCTACCCTTGCCTCCAAAAATGGATATGCCCCCGAGCAGCACCATGGTGATGATATCAAGCTCAAAGCCAAATGCGGCATCACCCCGCACCGAAGCAAGACGTCCTGCATAAAACAAGCCAGCCAAAGCTGATACGATACCCGATGCTACGAACAGAACAGTTTTTACGAAGGCAATGTTGACGCCTGAATATCGGGCGACATCGGAATTGGTACCGATCACATAGACCTGTCGGCCAAAGCCGGTGTGATGGAGAACAACTGCACCTGCTACCAGCAACACAATGAACACGACAATTGCCAAAGGAATTGGCCCCAGAAATCCATCGCGGCCCAAAGCATTAAACCACAACGGAAAGTCTTTCAGGCCTTGGTCTTCCAGCAAGACGCGCGCAAACCCCCGAAAGGCAATCAGCATGGCAAGAGTAACGACGAGCGAAGGAATGCCAAGCCGCGTGATCAGCAGTGCGTTGATGCCACCAGCGACGAAACCCAACAGCAAGCACAGCAAAATGGCTGAACCACCACCAAATCCGTTGTTGACCAACACGCCAAAGGTACAGGCAGACAGCCCCATGATAGAGGCAACCGACAAGTCGATTTCGCCATTGATGATAATGAATGTCATCGCGACGGCGACGATAATTTTCTCAATGGAGAGCTGAAACAGATTGATCTGGTTCTGCAGTGTCAAAAATTCAGGCGCAAGAATGACGTTACTGGTGAGCGTGATGGCAAGGATGATGAGAAGAAGCCCTTCCCAGGTTTTGAACCACTGGAGTGTCAAGTGTTTCCTCCTTTGAGGCGGCCGAATGAGCGCGCCATCAATGTGTCTGCAATAACAGCCAACATGATGAGAATGCCAAGAAGCGCTTCGCGCCAGAATTCACTCACCACAGCCCAGCGGATCAAACTGTTGTCGATTGTATCAACCAGTACGGTACCCAGCAAAACTCCTACAATGCTGCCTGAACCCCCAAAAATGTTGACCCCACCAACAACAACCGCTGCCACTGACTTCAACTCAAATCCCATGCCCGCAACAACCGTGATGTTGCCAAACTTGGCGAGGAAAATGAAACCCGAAAGGCCCGCCAGCATGCCGCTGATGACGAAGGCCCAAAACACCACGCGCGCCGAATTGATGCCGGCAAACACTGCTGCATCCGGATTTGAGCCGACAGCATAGAACTGACGTGCAACGCGTAGACGCGACAGCGTCAACCACGCGACAAGTGCAGCAAGCAATGCCAATGCCACGATTGTTCGCACTTCGAAGGGACCGATGGAGAACAAGGTAGATGAAGGAAAATCCACCAGCCACTTTGGCAAACTGTCTGTTGTAATGGTGCGCGCATCGGAATACTCAACAAGGAATGTGCGGTAAAGCGCCAATGTTCCCAGCGTCACAATGATCGAAGGTACGCGACCATAGGACACCAGAAGCCCATTTATTGCGCCACAGCAACCGCCAACGAACAAACACAGCAAAACGAACAACACGGGATGCAATGACTGATGACTGGCAAGAAAATCGCCACAGACATAAGCCACGACACCCACCAGCGAGCCCACCGAAAGATCGATGTTGCGTGTCATGACAACAATCGCCTGACCTATTGCAATGGGCAGGATGACCGCAGCACTGCTTGAAATGCGGCTCAGCATGCGGGGTGAAAAGTAGTTGTCGATTTGCGATGTAAAAAACAATACGGTGAGAAGTAAAACCAATGACAGGGCAATCAAACGCAACGTCTGCGGATGGAATTTTCTGAATGCAGCAAACATCAAGCAGCCTTCATTTCACTTTGCCCTGTCGCCAGCGCCATGATGTTTTCCTGGGTCGAGTTTTGAATTGCGAAAATGCCCATCTGTCGACCTTCACGCATAACCAATGTGCGGTCCGCCAAAGCCAGGACTTCCGGTAGATCGGAAGAAATCACGATGATGGCAACACCATCCTTGGCAAGCTGTCGAATGATATTGTGCACTTCTGCTTTTGCACCAACATCAACCCCGCGGGTTGGCTCATCAAAGATCAAAATCTTTGGCTTTGTCTCAAGCCATTTTGCCAACATGACCTTTTGCTGGTTACCGCCTGAAAGCTTACCGGCTTCAATCAGCACATCCGGTGAACGGATGCCAAGCTGCTGGCGATAGCCTTCGGCGGCAGTTCTTTCCTTCACGCCATCAATAAGGCCCAGTCGACCAAGAAATGAATTCAAACTTGGCAGTGTGATGTTGGAGAAAATCGACATAGGCAAGGCCAGGCCGAGTTTGCGCCGATCTTCTGAAACATAAGCAATGCGGTGGGCCATTCCCTCGCGGGGCGTTTTCACTTTAACGGGCTTGCCGTCGATTTCAATTGTACCCTCTGTGGCTGGTGCCACTCCAAACAGGGCCAGTCCGACATCGGTGCGGCGCGCACCCACAAGGCCAGCAAAGCACAGGATTTCTCCCGCATGAACATCAAATGTTAGGCCGCTGAATGCACCCGCCCGCCCCAAGTCCTTTACCGAGAGAACGCGCTCACCGACTGTATTGGCCTTTTTCTTTGTGGCAAATGCATCAATGTTCCGACCCACCATGTCCCTGACCATGCCGTCACGCGTGACGTCGGTAACTGGCTTTGTGGAAATGTGCTTGCCATCGCGCAGAACCGTCACGCGGTCAGCAATCGTGAAGATCTCATCAAGTCGGTGTGAGATATAGAGTGCCGCCACTCCACGACTTTTCAGCGTGCGCGCAATGGCCAGCAATTTGTCGACCTCGTGCGCAGAAAGCGACGCCGTCGGTTCATCCATGATCAGGATTTTGACATCAAGCGACAGAGCGCGCGCGATCTCGACGGTTTGTTGTTCTGCAAGGGTCAGGCCGCTCGCAGGGCGGCGCACATCAAGCGTAATGCCGAGCTGTTTCACCAATGCATCCGCGTCTTGATGGAGGCGCTTCCAGTCCATCAACAGACCCTTGTTTCGATGGCTTATAAAAATATTCTCAGCCACATCCAAGTCAGGAAACACCATCGGTTCCTGGAAAATTGCACCTATGCCTAGTCTTTGCGCAACTTGAGTATTTGGAATTGTAACGGGGTTACCATTGCACAAGATGGTGCCAGCATCTGGTTGGTAAACACCGGTCATGATTTTGATGAGAGTAGATTTGCCGGCCCCATTCTCACCAACAATGGCGTGTATCTCACCGGGCTCGACCGAAAATGACATGTCCGTCAGCGCCGCCGTCATGGCGAAGCTCTTGGAGATATTGCGAAGCTCTAGCAGGGGCGATGTCGTGTTCATGCGTGTTCAAGCGTTTTCAAAAATATCGCCCCGTGATGGGAGCGATGGAATACACCGTCACCTCTTGTCGCAAAGAGGTGACGGCTTGAAGTGCTACAGACTGCTCTTACTTCGCAGCTGCCTCAACGTTATCCTTGTTGTAGACCGTGAAAGGTCCCATCAGGATGCGCTTGGAACCTGCACGACCTGGATCAGCTTCAATTTTGAACTTGCCCATGCGGCCAGCGGTCACTTCTTCACCGATGGCACCTTTGATCTTGCCGGTCGCAAGCGCGTAACTGACCTGATAGGTCAGGTAGCCCAAGTCAACGAAGCTCCACAGCGCAAATTCAGGTGCGCAGCCGTTCATGGTATAACTCACCATTTCAGCTGGAACGCCCAGTCCGGAGACCTTGATTTTGTCGCACATTTTTTCGTCCTGCAAGGCCTTGGCGGCTGCAACGATTCCAACCGATGTTGGAGCCATGATGACTTTGATGTTCGGATGCTTATCGATGAGCGCAAGCGCAGCGTTGTATGACTTTTCGGCCTGGTCATCACCATATACAGTGTCGACCAGTTTCATGTCTTTGTATTTTTCACCTTTGAGCGTCTCGTTCATCGCTGCAATCCAGGCGTTCTGATTTGCAGCATCTGGCGTGGCTGAGAGTACGACAAATTCGCCAGCACCACCCATCATTGAATGTGCCATGTCGGCCATGACGACACCAATCGCACCGAAATCGACTTGGGCCACGAATACTGTTTCGCCCTTGCCTGAAGGAATGGGTGAGTCCCAGGTGACAACCTTGGTGCCAGCAGCTTGCGCAGCCTCAGCAGCAGCGGAAATCTGGTCACCGGCATTGTTGGACAGCATGACAACACTTTGTTTTTGCGTCGTTGCAGTTGTCAGCATTTCAATTTGGCCAGCAACAGAATTTTCCGGTGTCGGACCAATATACTGCAACGTGCCTGGGTTGCCTGTTTCCTTGTGGGCTTCTTCCGCGCCGCGCCTTGCCTGATCGAATGGCAAAATGCCAAGGAACTTTGGCAACAATACCATGTTTACGCCATCAGCGCTGGCAGCTCCGGTGAGCAGGGTTGAGGCCAGCATCGATGCCAGGCCCAATTTAATGATCGTTCTCTTCAGCATGGTTATCCTCCCGTTTTGCTGTTTTATTCCGGTTTGCCTTATGCGGCATTCCGGGATTTGCTTAGGTTTTCCTTTGGCACCACGACGACATGCACGCCCTTTGACCTTATCTGGTCTAGTATATGTGAAGGCGCACCTTCGTCCGTGATGAGTGTGTGAACCCGCGACAGCTGGCAAACGACCATACTGCCCCGTGGTTCAAATTTAGAATAATCTGCAATTACTACCAGCTGCTCTGCTCGCAACAGAAGTTTTGCTTCGGCGCGCGCAATCAATGGGTCACCTTCAATGATGCCCATCTGCGAAATCGAATAGCAACTCATGAACATCTTTGAGGCTGTAAAGTGCTGTATTGCATCCTCGTCAAATGGCGAGAGTATAATCCCTTGTTCGCGATAGACCTCGCCACCTGGCAGCACAATGCGATTGTTGCTGGTTGCTATCATTTCCGTTGCAATGGGAATTGAGTTGGTCAAAACTTGCATGCGCTTTTCCCGTAGGAACTCCGCCATGAATGAGGTGGTTGATCCCGCGTTGATGATGATGGAGTCACCCTCATTGCACATTTCAGCAGCAAGTCTGGCAACAGCGCGCTTGCGCTCTGCATTCAAAGTTTGACTGACACCAAACGCACGGGTGGCAAGATGCGATTGTTGTGCCGCTTCGATGGATTCGGCCCCACCATGCACGCGCTTGAGCTGGCCCATTTCTTCGAGCTTGACGAGGTCCCGCCGCAACGTGGCCGATGATGCATTGAGTTGTGCCATGAGGGACGTGACACGCACGACGTTGCGTTCACGCACCATCTTCAGAATTCGCTGCCATCGTTCTCTCTCAAGCATCATTCAAAATTACTCACGTTCGCTCACGAAGGTCAAGAAAGAATCAGGATTGTGCATCGCAAAACGTCGCTGCAATGCAAATTCGCCGTTGCAGCATCGATTCTGACTTGTTGTTGAGCGAAACTGAGCATATGGTTGCAACACCATGACAAATGATCTCTTCCTAGAATCCACGTGGGAAAATGCCCGCACAAAGTCACTCGATGAGCCAGGACTGCTGCTGTATCGCTCAAATCTGCTCGGGTCTGACCTGCGCATCACCAATTTCGGTGGCGGCAATACATCAGCAAAGGTGCTGCACAAAGATCCGCTGCACGGAAGCAATGTGGAAGTGCTTTGGGTGAAAGGATCTGGCGGCGACATTGGTTCGATGAAGCTGGATGGCTTTGCCACGCTCTACATGGACAAACTCAATTCATTGAAGTCTCTTTACAAGAGCATCGACCAGGAAGACGCGATGGTGCACGCTCTTAATCATTGCACATTCAATCTCAATCCCCGTGCCCCGTCGATTGATACCTGCCTTCACGGCTATGTGCCTTACGCGCATGTTGATCACGTGCATTCCGATGCGGTGATTGCAATTGCTGCCGCAGAAAATTCGGAAGAACTCACAAAAAAAGTATTTGGAGATGAGATGGGTTATCTGCCCTGGCAGCGCCCTGGCATCGACTTAGGGATAAAGCTTGGCAACATGGCAGCGGCCAATCCGAAGTTGGTGGGTGTTGTCTTGGGTAGCCATGGCCTGTTCACCTGGGGTGACACATCAAAAGCCTGCTATGACACGACGCTGCGCATTATCAACATTGCGGCTGCGTGGTTGGACGACAATCGCAAGAAGCCATCCTTCGGTGGTGAAAAGGTAAAAGCACTTTCATCAGCAGAACGTCAGGCCGCAGCTTTGCGGCTGATGCCCGCTATTCGTGGTCGCATTTCGAAGGAACAACACAAGGTCGGACATTTCACAGATGCGCCGGAAGTGCTGGAATTTGTAGATTCAAAACAGCTTGATGACTTGGCCCCGCTGGGCACATCCTGCCCGGATCACTTCCTGCGCACGAAAATTCGCCCGTTGATCGTGCCCCATGATGCAACAGGAGTGGATTTGGACGGGCTGTTGCAAGGCTATCGGGCGAGCTACGCGGCCTATTACGACCGTTGCAAGCATTCCAATTCGCCTGCCATGCGTGACGCCAACGCCGTGATCTATTTGGTACCCCAGGTCGGGCTGATATCCTTCGCGCGTGATCGGGCAACAGCGCGCGTTGCGGCTGAGTTCTATATCAATGCGATCAACGTCATGCGCGGTGCTGCCGGTGTATCAAAATACGTGGGCCTGCCGGAACAGGAAGCGTTCAACATCGAATATTGGCTCTTGGAGGAAGCAAAACTCTCCCGCATGCCCAAGCCCAAACCATTGCAAGGCCGCGTTGCGCTGGTTACTGGCGCGGCATCCGGCATTGGCTTGGCAATCGCTGAAAAACTTGTGGCCGAAGGTGCTTGCGTCACAATCGCAGACATCAATGACGCAGGAATGAAAGACGTGGTGGGGGATTTCAGCCGACGCTTTGGCAAAGATGTTGTTCATGCCGTCAACATGGATGTCACGAAAGAAGAGGCCGTAATAGCGGGATTTGAAAGCACAGTTTCGCGGTTCGGCGGTTTGGATATCGTGGTGAATAACGCCGGCATCGCCATTCCGTCACCTGCCGAATCGACCACGCTTGACGTGTGGAACAATCAGATGGCCATTCTCGGCACCGGCTATTTCCTTGTTGGCCGCGAAGGCTTCAAAATCATGAAAGAACAGGGCTGCGCCGGCTCCATGATTTACATCGCATCGAAGAACGGCATGGTCGCTTCACCCGGCACCTCAGCTTATGGCGCTATGAAGGCCATGGAGATTCATCTGGCCCGTGTGCTTGCAGCAGAAGGTGCAGCTCATGGTATTCGTGTCAATACCGTGAATCCTGATGCGGTGTTGCGGGGATCCAAGATCATGTCTGAAGGCTTCCGGATGTCGCGTGCCCAGAGTCTTGGCATCAAGCCCGAAGAACTGGATGATCACTATCGCAAGCGCTCACTTCTGCAGCGCAGCGTTTACCCGGAAGACATTGCAGAAGCCGTTTATTGGTTTGCAAGTGATGCCTCGAACAAATCCACCGGAAACATTCTGAATGTAGATGCGGGTCACCTTGCATCGTTTACGAGGTAAATGCCATGAGCTTTGCCATTTCGAAAGACTTTATTGCAACCCATAACGCCAAGCATCAAGCAGCACATGATGACGATTATGCTCACCTGTCCCGCCAGCTTGAAAGGCGGGGGCAAAACATTGAGGCAATCGTTGAGAAAGTGATGGACTATGAGGTGGCGGTCCCAACCTGGGGTGTCGGCACAGGTGGAACACGTTTTGCGCGTTTCCCCGGACCTGGCGAACCCCGCAACATTCATGACAAGCTTGGGGATTGTGGTGTCATCAATCAACTCACACGCCACACGCCAAACGTATCCCCGCATTTTTCATGGGACAAGGTTTCCGACTATCGCGCCCTGAAGCAAGAGGCTGCACAGTTTGAATTGGGTTTTGACGCCATAAACTCAAACACTTTTCAGGATCAGGCCAAACAGCGACTGTCTTACAAATTTGGCTCGTTGACTCATGCCGACAAAGCCACGCGTGAACAAGCCGTCGAACACAACATTGAATGCATCGAGATCGGCAAACAACTGGGGTCCAATGCCTTGACAGTGTGGATTGCGGATGGATCAAATTTCGCAGGTCAGTCGAATTTGTCGAAGGTCTTCGACAACTACCTCGACAGCTTGCGGGTCATCTATGATGCGTTGCCCAAGAACATGCTCGTGTTCCTTGAGCACAAAATGTACGAGCCAGCTTTTTACTCCACTGTCATTTCTGATTGGGGTTCTAGCTTCATGGCAGCAATGGAACTGGGCGAAAAAGCCAAATGCCTTGTCGATCTTGGCCACCACGCTCCTAACACAAACATCGAGCAAATTGTAGCACGCCTGGTTCATGCCAAAAAACTGGCAGGCTTCCATTTCAACGATTCCAAATATGGTGATGATGATTTGGACTCTGGTTCTGTAGATCCCTTCCGACTGTTCTTGGTGTTCAATGAACTCGTGGATGCTGAGCATCGCAAAGTGCCGGGCTTCAACCCCGCCTACATGATCGACCAGTCCCACAATGTCACAGATCCGATTGAAAGCCTGATGGGCTCTGCCATGGAAATCACCCGGGCTTATGCACGTGCATTGTTGGTGGACCGCAAGCAACTCGAAGACATGCAAGCCGCAAGTGACGTCATGGCTGCCCACCGGCTGTTGAAGACGGCTTATAACACGGATGTGACAGCATTGTTGTGCGAGGCGCGCAAACGCAAGGGCGGCGCCCTGCATCCCTGGTCTTGCTATCGTGCGTCTGGGTATCGCAATCAAAAGATAACAGAACGACCTGCTGTGGCGGGCAGTTCTTCCGGCATTGTGTGAGGGATAAAAATGGCTGAGGCATTCACAGGCAAACGTAACAAGCGTGGTGACTGGACACCGGAGGAACCATTGCATGTGGCTCCCGTGTTTGTCTGGCCGCTGAAGCCAATGGCTTTTTTGAAGTATCTCTTTGGCTATCCCGGTTATTTTTTGCCCTGGGGCGTGATTTACATGGCCGTCCCCATCATCACCTGGCTCTACTTCACGCCACCGATGGAGGAGATGAAGACTTTTGCGCTGGGCTGGATTGCCTACACGTTCGTTCGCAATCTCATTCTCATTTCAAGTGTGATGTTACTTTGGCAAGGCTGGCTGCACTGGAAAAAAGCGCAAGGCACGGACTGGAAATACACCAACAAATGGTTCGCCCGTGACAACCCGATTTTCATGTTCAGAAATCAGACACTGGACAATCTGTTCTGGACCTATGTGAGTGCTGTTCCGATTTGGACTGCTTATGAAGTGGTGACCATGTGGCTTTATGCCAACAGCTACATTCCCTACATTTCGCCACAAGAACACCCGGTCTATTTCGTTTTCATGATGATCCTTGTGCCGCTGATGCGCGAGACTCATTTCTATCTCATTCATCGACTCATCCATTGGGGTCCGCTTTACGAGCGGGTGCACTATCTGCATCATAACACTGTGGATCCGGGACCTGTGACGGGTCTTGCCATGCATCCCATCGAGCATTTCCTGTATTTTACAGGTGTACTTATCCATTGGGTCATTCCCTCGCACCCGATTCATGCCTTGTTCCATACCCAACATGCAGCCATCACGCCCGCTCAAGGCCATGCCGGGTTTGATCGCATTGTGTTGTTGGAAGGGGTGCAGGTCAAAACCGGCGATTACTTCCACTATCTCCACCACAAGTATTTCGAGTGCAACTATGGTGGCGACGGGCCAGTCAATTTGGATCGCGTTTTCGGTACATTCCACAATGGCACCGAAGAAGCTGGCCAACTGATGAACGAACGCTTCATGGCGCGGGCCGCCCAGAAAGCCAAAGCTGAAGGCCCGTCGTGAAATATCGCAGTTTTGGCCGGACCGGATGGCAGGTCAGCGAGATCGGCTTTGGTGCATGGCAAATCGGTGGTGACTGGGGCAAGGTTGATGACAAGGCCTCGATCGATACCCTGCACTATGCATTTGACAAGGGTGTCAACTTTGTCGACACCGCCGAGCTTTATGGCAACGGCCATAGCGAGACGGTGATCGGCCACGCGCTAAAGCAATGGAAAGGCCAAAAGATTTATGTCGCCACAAAGGCGCGTCCTGTAGTCTGGCCATCGCCAGACGATGATACACCGCAAATGCGTGGACGTTTTCCGGAATGGTATTTGCGAGACAGCATTGAAAAATCGCTGAAGCGCCTTGGCATTGAGCGCATCGACTTGTTCCAGCTCCACAGCTTCATGCCTTCAGGACTTGTTGAATTGGACTGGCTGGAAACGCTGTTGAAATTGCGCCGTGAGGGCAAGATTGATCGTATCGGCGTGTCTCTGCGCGATAACCGGTCCGATGAAGGCATTGAACTTGCAGTAGCCGGACTGGTGGATTCGCAGCAGGTAATTTTCAATATGTTTGAGCAAAGTCCGCGCTTCGGTTTGTTTCCAGCAGGCAAGGCAAACCGCACTGCATTCATTGCACGCGTTCCCCTGGATTCAGGCTCACTCACTGGAAGCTGGACGCGGCAATCCTACGCCGCATGGGAGCCAGGCTCCCAGCCTCACAACATGTTTCGGGGGACACGTTTTGCAGAGACAATGGACCGTGTGGAGGCACTGCAAGCCCTATGCAGACCTTACTATGCAAATCTTGCGGAAGCCGCGATGCGTTTTGTGTTGAGTGAGGAAGCCGTCTCAGCTCTGATACCCGGCATGAAAAATCGCAAGGAAGTCGATCTCAACATTGCTTATTGTGACAACGACGTCTTTCCGCAAGAGCTCAAAGACAAGCTGGCTGATGACTTCTGGGTTCGAAACTACTACATATGAGTACCCACCAGTTTGAACATATGCTGCCCTGGCAACTGCGTGCCGAACTGGCCAAGCGCCCTGTTGCCTATGTCCCCTTGGGAACCTTCGAATGGCATGGCGAACACTTGCCAGTAGGTCTTGATTCGCTGACATCCCATGGCTTGTGTTTGCGTGCGGCTAAAGCCGATGGCGGTATCGTGCTGCCTCCACTGTACTACGGAACGGGCGGTGGGCACGGCGACTATCCCTGGTCTATGATGATGCCTGGAGCCCAGGAAATAGAAGTGCAGTTGAGCTTCACGCTAACGAAACTCAAGAGCTTTGGCTTCAAGCTTGTTGTTCTGTTCTCCGGGCATTTCCCGCCAGAACAATTGGCCATGATTGATCGCCTTGCCCAACAACACAGCACAGCGGACATGAAGGTTCTGTCCTGTGCGGTCAATCGTATGGACGATGCGTACTGTGCTCCTGATCACGCGGCCCTTTTTGAGACCACGCTCCTTGCGGCCCTGCACCCTGAACTGGTGCAACTCGATAAGTTGCCACCGAGATCAAACACAGCAGCAGAAGAAGAAAATCCCTTCGGGCTGCAACGGCATGATCCCGCCAATGACCTCTACGGCATTTTTGGCCCTGATCCCCGCCTTTTCAAACCAGAAAGTGCCGGAGGACTTTTGCAGCGTTCGGTTGACTGGTTGGTGTCCAAGGTGCGCGAAAACGGGTTGCCACCGTTCCCGGTTCGATGATCTTACCTTCGCATCCAAGAATCGCGCTCCTCTCCATCAGGACTTACATTCTCGTAGATGACGAAGAGGCCGTCTCTGTCGAGAATTCGACGCACGTGACGCATCAAAGACAGCTTCGCAGGTGTACGGAAATGGTGGAGAGATAAACCGATCCACACGACATCAATGGGCTCGCGCCAATCCCGTAGCGCTTGGCCGAGTTCATTGTGACGCAACTCTACCGGACACTGGAGAACGTGGAGATTTTTCTTTGCAACTTCTTACGCTTGGAGAGAGAGGTCGATGCCTACGTAGTCCTTAACAGAAGTTCCCTGCAACGCCAGCATGGTGGAACTTGCATCGCCACAGGCTAAATCCAGAAATCTGAACGGTTTGTCCCGTTTTTCCGCGAGCATCTTGTGTAGCCAGTGGCTAGCTTCGGCGTGAAAAAGATAGTTGTTGTCCATCAACTTTCGGTAAGTTCGCCACTCTTCCTGAAAGAGAAGAGCCGCTTTATCATCGGGTTGGACTTCCAGTTTTTGATTCTCGGTGGGTGCGTTCATTAGTTCTTACTCCTGTCCCTGAAATATTGGGCTACCGCGCCAGTTAATTCAGCAAGTCGGGCTGGTCCTTGACGATCCAGTCCCACAGCGGCTGGCATTGAAACCAACCTGTGAACGGCGTACCATTCACCCCCTTGGTTGCCCGTGCGTTCTCCGCATCAATCTGCAGCGGCGTGCCCATTGAACCGGTGAGGAATTGCGTCTGGCAGCACCGCTCCATCGAGATGAACCACCACACGGCTTCCTCGACAGTCTGGTCGACGGTGAGAAGACCATGGTTGCGGAGGGCGGCCGCCTTGGTTTGGCCAAGCCCCTTCGCCATGGCCGCACCTTCACTCGCCTCCGTAACGAGCACACGAGTATCGTCGAGAAACACATGATCTTCATAGAAGGCACAGGCGTCTTGCGTGATAGGGTCAAGTGTCCGGCCCACAGCTGACCAGGCTTTTCCGTAGACCGAATGTGCATGTGCCACGGCGATGACATTAGGCCGAGCGTCGTGAATGTGATAGTGGATTGCAAAGGCGGAAATGTTTACTGATCTCTCCCCTTCGACGACATTGCCATTGCTATCGATGCGGATCAAGTCGGACGCTCGGATATGGCCAAAGTGCATTCCAAAAGGATTGACCCAGAATGTGTCAAGGAATTCTGGATCGCGCACCGTGATGTGGCCAGCGACGCCTTCGCATCCGGGCTATCCGCGAGCGAACAGTTTACTGGCATGGACGCAAGCAGCACGTGTTCAGTTGGGCTGGGACGACGGCGCAAATGTTCTGCCGATGGCGGGTGCTATCGCCCAAAGAGCGATCCAGCGTGATCCTGGAGACCCATGGGCTCATTTCGCGGCAGGGTACGTACACATGGTCGGCCAAGGTTTCAACCCTGCCGTTGCTGAGTTAAGCGAAACAATAGAACTTAACCCCAGCATGGCGATTGCCCACACGATATTGGGCTCGACCTTTGGCTATGGCGGCCTGTCGGAGGATGGCTTGCATCACCTGGCAATCGCGACGCAGCTAAGTCCACGGGATTTTGCTCAGGCAGGCAATCTTGCGTCCCAAGGTTTTTGTCATTTCATGGCAGGACGTTTCAGCCAAGCGGTTGATCTGGAACAGCGAGCTATCCTCTTAAGGCCACATTTTGGTACGGCGTGGAGAACGCTTGCAGCATCCGCCGGTATGGCGAACGACCGTGATACAGCATCATACGCGTTATCAGAGGCAAGGCGACGTCACCCAGGTCTCTCGGTCGAATGGGTGGAGAATTGTCACGCGTTCGTGCACTCGGAAGACCGCGCTATTTACATCGAGGGCCTTCGCGTCGCAGGGCTCAGGTAAGTCCCACCGGAGTCTATAACAGCTGATCCAGTGACAATCGTTGAGTTCCGAATTGGGTCCAGGCTGTGTAAAAACGCGATTTGGGTCGAAATTTCTGCGTGATTTGCGTGAATATGGAAATCTACGATTTGCCAAAGCATTGATTTCATTGAAGTGAAAATTCATGAAACTTGGGCAAAACAAAAATTCTGACGGTTCG
>JANNNG010000254.1:0-4318 GCA_031398425.1 Hyphomicrobiales bacterium
TTCCGGTGTCAGCGGCGTCATAAGTGCAAGTTGCGAGTCGAGCACCTTGAGCCGCGCTGCGGCAAGCTTGCCCCAGATCGTGTCGCCATAGAGCCAGACAACCACTTTCAACAGCGCAGGATCATTACCCGCAGCCAGAAAGGTGACTTCGGCTGGACCTGCTTTGACCTCGGAGTTGTCCGAAACGACAGGTGCGACAGAGGGAATTTCCAGCAGAGGAACGGGCAGTACAGCCACTTGCTTTAACACTGGCGCAGTTGGGGGCGGAGGAGCCTGTTCCACTACCGGTGTAGGTGGTGCAACAGGGATAACGGCCACGGCTTCGTGGAAATAGAAATCGCCCTCGATGGCTGTACTTTCGTATGGCACCTGCTCGCCGCCTGTGATGGCACGGACTTTTGATCGCGTCTGCTTGAACACGCTTTCCAGCGACAGCCCCGGAGTTTTCATGACCTCGGCCAGCGACTGCGTGAAGGGACTGTTGCGGCCCTTGCCATCGGCGGCCACGGATCCTGCTGCTGTGGCATAGGCCACAAAGGTACCCGCAGGGGCAAGCACGGGTGCCAGACCACCGCTTGCGGAACGAAACCCGCGGAACGGATTGTTGCGGCAGGCATCCAGCACCACGATATTCAACGGCACGCCAGAATTCTCCATCAACCTCAGGAAATTATTGAGCTCGACATTCTCGATATCGGCTTCTTCCTTGCCTTGGGTGTTGGAGTCGGTTGGCACCAGATAGTTTCGGCCATCGACTTCAATGCCATGTCCGGCGTAGTAGAACATGCCAGCGTCGGCACCCTGTCTCAGCTTTTGTCCAAATGCCTTCATGGCGTTCTTCATGCCACGCTGGTCAAGGTCCGTGAACTTCATCACCTCGAAGCCGGCATCCTGCAGGGCCTGCTGCATGACTGCGGCATCATTGGCGGGATTGATGAGGTCAGTCACATGGTCATAATTGCTGTTGCCGATGACCAGTGCCACACGCTTGGCCTCTGCCGTGGAAAGCAGGGCTGTTGACAGCAAGAGTGCGTAGATCAGGCGGCGCATGGAAATCTCTCCTTGCTCAAGCCCCCCTGGAAGCTTCTCATATTCCGTTCGATAGGGAAAGAGGGTTGCGAAAGAAATACTGCGTGAAGTCCTGGAAAGCATGGTGGGCGATGAGAGACTCGAACTCCCGACATCTTCGGTGTAAACGAAGCGCTCTACCAACTGAGCTAATCGCCCCTACGCTGCAGGAAATAGACGGCCCGTTCATGCTTTGCAACCCCATCGCAACAAAAAACGCCCCACACGGTTTCTGAGGGCGTGTGGGGCTGATAGGTCTGGTCTTGTAAAACTGTCGCCTAGCTGTTGACGGCCTCCTTCAGTAGTTTTCCGGGTTTGAACCGTGCCCTGTTGGAGGCCGGCATTTTTATGACTTTGCCTGTTTTCGGATTGCGTCCGATGCCGCCTTCGCGCCGCGTGACGGTGAATACGCCAAAGCCCATCAGGCGCACGTCGTCGCCTTCGGTGAGGGCCTTGATGATGTTTTCGATTGTTGCATCCACAACCTCTTCAGCCTCGCCGCGTGTCAGCCGTGTGTCGGTGGCAACCTTGGCAATCAGTTCGCTTTTGTTCATGGCTGACAGGTCCTTCGAAACCAACGCACCTCACATACTGTTGCCGTACGTGTAGGATGAAAGAAAACATGACAGATTCGCAAGTGTAGAAATTGAAATGCTGTTTTTCTCCGAAGCGGCCCTCGCCTGCCTGATCGAACGCCATGCGGGTTATCCCGCTGTGATGATTCGCGTGATCGGGCATCCCGTGCAGTGGATGGGCGGCTTTATCGACTGGCTGGACAAGACTCTGAACACAAGACCCGACGACGAACTGCAAGGCCTCTTGCGGGGCGCTGCAGCACTGGCACTTCTGCTCTGCGCTGCGGCACTCCCAGCCTACATGGTGCAGGACCTGCTGAACGATGTGCCAGGTGGATGGATCATCAACGCGCTCATCGCCACGGCCTTCATCGCGCAGAAATCCATGCGAGAGCATGTGCAGGACGTGGCCAATGCCTTGTCATCATCAGTGGGCGCAGCCCGCACCGCAGTGGCAAAAATCGTAGGCCGCGACACGACACAACTTGATGAGTCCGGCATCGCCAAGGCCGCACTGGAAAGCCTCGCGGAAAACACCGCAGACGGCATTGTCGCCCCCGTATTGTGGTACGCACTGTTGGGCCTGCCCGGCATCGTGGCCTACAAGTCCGTCAACACAGCGGATTCGATGATCGGTCATAGATCCGAACGGCATCTGTTCTTCGGCTTTAGTGCCGCAAAACTCGATGATCTTGTCAACCTGCCCGCTTCACGCCTGACGGCACTGTTATTTGCTGGTGCCGCACTGTTCTTATCAAGCAACGCGGCACAGAACGCATTGATCTCGGCCTGGAACGATGCGTCAAAACACAGGTCCCCCAACGCGGGCTGGCCAGAGGCTGCCATGGCGGGCGCACTGGGATTAAAATTCGGTGGCCCCCGCGCTTACGAAGACGGCGTTGTGGATCTGCCGTGGATGGGCCGAGGGCGCGAGTTCTTGACGCGTAACGACATCGCAGCTGGACTGTCACTTTATGACAAAACACTTTGGATCATGTTCGCGGTGGTGGCACTGCTGGCAATTTCCCTTTGAGCACCAGCGGCAAACCTGCCGCCACAAACACCGCATTGTCTGCAACCGCTGCCACACGCTGATTGAGCAGCCCTTGCGCATCGCGAAAGCGGCGACCTAGCGCGTTATCGGGCACAATGCTCAAGCCTACTTCATTGGACACCAGCACCACATCGGCAGCCGCACCTGCCAAAACACTGGTAAGTGCCGACGTCGGCCCTTCCCAACCCTGTTCCCCCAACATCAAGTTCGACAACCACAAGGTCAGACAATCCACGAGAATGAAACGCCTCATGCCATCCACCTCCGCCAGCTTCAGCGGCAAACCCATTGGTTCCTCATGCGTCGTCCAACCGGCGCCCCTGTGCGCCTGATGCTTCGCAATGCGCTCACGCATCTCCGCATCAAAGGCCTGCGCGGTTGCGATATAGTGCCTCTCACCATGGGCCAGACTTTCGGCAAGCCGTGACTTGCCGGATCGCGCCCCGCCCAAAACTAAAGTGACAGTCATTTCATAACCGGTGGAATGCGCGCGATGAAATGTCCGCGCATGGCATCGGGCCACTGTCGAAAGGGAACTTCGCCGGTTTCTGTTGCAAAATGGGCATCAAACCATTGCACGATGGCAGCGGCCTGTTCACGCGTCGCCACATGGCGACCCGTGATATAGGAAAACCGTTCTGTATCGCGAATCGCAACGCTGCACCCTTGTGTACAGTTCCACAGACACGCCTGCTCCACCACGTCGACATCCGACCGGCCCTGTTCATGCAGAAAAGCGCGCAGCTCGGCAATCAGCGTCTGCCCACCCGTCCTGCCATCTTCAGCCACTTTGCTTCCATCCGGAAACCGGCAGGTGTTGCACAGAACCAGACTACGCATTCACGTCAGACCCAAAAATCATTTTGCACATCATGGCCTTCCATGTAGCTTGCAAAGCCACCTGTCAACGTGACCAAAGCGGCATGAACGTCCACCACATCACCTTCCTCGCCTCCGAAGCCCCTGCCGCCAAACGCGCCTTTGGTCGCCTGACCAAGCTCTACGGCAACTCCGACATTGCCAAGGCCGACGTTGTGGTGGCCTTAGGCGGTGATGGTCACATGTTGCAGACCATGCACAGAATGGTATCGTCGGGCGTTCCCGTTTACGGCATGAATCGCGGCACCGTGGGCTTCCTGATGAATGACTATTCCGAAGCCAATCTGCAACGGCGTCTTGCCGAAGCCGAACTCACCACCATTCACCCCTTGAGAATGATCGCGATTGATGCCGCAGGCAAAAAACATTCCGGCATCGCCTTCAATGAAGTCTCCCTGCTCCGCCAACGTCATCAGGCCGCCAAGATCGCCATTCACATCGACGGCAAGGAACGCTTGAAAGAACTGATCTGTGACGGCCTGTTGCTGGCAACGCCCGTGGGCGCCACCGCCTATAATCTCTCCGCACACGGACCAATCCTCCCCATCGGCTCGCCGCTGCTGGCGCTGACACCGATCAGCGCATTCCGACCAAGGCGCTGGCGCGGCGCAATACTTCCCCGAAATGCCAAGGTCACCCTGACCATCAACGACGCCGAAAAACGCCCCGTCGCTGCCGTGGCAGATCATCTGGAAGTGCGGCAGGTCAAATCAGTGGAGATCGTCGAAGACAAGAAACGTAT
>JANNNG010000313.1:0-35870 GCA_031398425.1 Hyphomicrobiales bacterium
GAGATTGTTCTTGGCGCACAGCTGCTGATGGCGCAGGCACAGCTGATGCCACGGGACGACGACGAAAAAGCCGTGCTCCTTCTCATGCGTGCTGCTGACGCTGTTCCCGGGTCTCTGATTGAGGAGGCGGCCATTCGCAGGTTGATTATTCGCTTGGCAGGTGCGGGCGATGTTCCCCGGTTTCTTTACTGGAGCAATCGCTATCTTAGACGCTTTCCAAAATCGCTCTTCTATCATGACTTTGAGAACAGCTTTGTTGCATCACTTTCGGCATTCTCGAAGCAAGAACTCGAAGTTCATACTAAGGAGTTGCAGGCGGTCTTCGTAACAGCGGGCAAGGCAAAGGCCCTGCAACTTGCTGGCCCGGTCCTGCTGCAGACCATGAGACAAGGAAAGACGGATGTGTGCTCGGTTGTGGTTGCTGCCATGGAAGGTGCTCATACCAAAGCGGTCGTGAACGATATCTCCCTTTCGACCCTTGCCAATATCTGCATGGCTTTCGCCGGCAATATAAAGCAGCGCGAAGGACTGCAAGGCATTGATCAAGCCAAACTTGACGGTCAAGTTCTTCACATTTTGCAGCAAGCCATTCTCATTAACGATGCAATCGACGGAAATCTGCTTTCCGACCACGAAAACATTGCTGGTCCAGTTCGGCCACTGGCATTCGATCCGACTTATGCTGAATTGGTCGCAAGCGTCGCGCAACAATTGGATGCCAGTATCGGGGCAATCAATGAGGTCGAAGACAATGAAAGTATTGCCAGATACCAACCATAGGACGAAGTCCATGGTTCAGCAATTGCCGGCTGGCAGTCAGGCGCAGGATTTCCGCAACGTCTTGCAGACTACCAATGAGGTGTCGATCAAATCCTGTGGTGAGTTCACTGCGATCAGTGGACCTCAAGTAACAAGTGATGAAGAAGACACACTGGGCTCGCTCATCAAGAATGAAAGAGATGACAAAGCTGCCCCGAAGTTTGAGTTTGACCCCGAAGATGAAGAAAAGCTCGAAGAAGGCTTTTTGTTGTTCGGAAGGTTAATGGGTCCCATGCAAGATCCTGCATTGCGGTTTGACAGTGCGATTTCTGTGCAATCGAAAACTTTTGAGTGCGATTTGGATCGTACATCAGAGCATTCAAGTTCTGGGTTGACGACTGAGGCAACCACACATTCTGGCTTGGCCCGATCTGTGGTGATCGACTTTGGCGTGGCCATGGAGAAGAGGTTGGCCAAAATGAAGACGGCTGATGCTATTTCAGATTTGCAGGTACCGACTTCTGCAGGAGGTGCAGCAGGAGAATCGAACCGAGTGGAAGAGCAGCTGGAGTTTCGAGCAACTGCTGACAGTATAAAGCCCGATACAACTGCCGTGGATGCTTTGCAGAATGCCGAGCGCATGACGCCGCACGGTCCGGATTCGTCGCAGATGTCGACCATGGATGCCGATATTTCTCGTCTTCTCGCGAACACTGGTAATCAACAAGCCAACCCGGTGCTACAACCCAGCCAACAGATTGCAAAAGTGGCTGCAAGGCAGATTGAAGAGTTGGAACGCTCGAGCTTCAGCAGTTTGAGGAACGTTTTTGATACCGACTTTAAGGGACAATCTGTTCGCATGACCTTGCATCCAGCTGAATTGGGTGCCGTCGAAATCACTGTTTCCAGACGGGGAAAGCGCCTTGAGGTTTTGATTGTACCCGAGGCTGAAGCCACGTCCCGGATATTACGTGAAGATGCTGGTCAGTTGCTGCAAAGTCTGGGAATCTCGGATGCCAGGAGTAATCAGATTCAAGTCCGCATCGGGTCGGATACCATGTTGACCGAACTCGGCAACAGCGTTGAATCATCCATGGAGTTTGACCAATCGCAAGGTAGTCGTTCATCCGAGGGTAATCTTTCGCAGCGTTCTAAGGGTGTTTCGAGGACGAACCTCAAAAGTGGAGATGTGAATGATGCGATGGAAGGCGATGTCGGGATTCGTCGCGATACTCTACGTCGGTCTGATGCTGTCTACGTCTAGTCGTGTTCACGCTGACAATCGAAAGTTCGATCCGCTGTGTGAGAAACACATCACTGTCGCAGCGAAAGCGGAGAATGTACCGATGGGTTTGCTCTATGCAGTTGCGCTGACAGAGACTGGAGTTGCGGGGCGCCTTTCCCCCTATGCACTTAACATTGAAGGTAAGTCCATGATCGCCAAAACTCTGTCAGATGCACTCGTCCATTTCAACGCCGCGAGGCATGATGGAAAAACCTTGATTGATGTAGGGTGTATGCAGATCAACTATCGGTACCATCATCGGGCTTTCGGCGAAGTAGAAGACCTGTTTGATCCCGAACTCAATGTCAAATATGCGGCCAGTCTGCTGGCCACTCTGAAGCGCAGGCATGGAACATGGACTAACGCTGTCGCCCGTTATCATGCGGGACCGAAGAACAGGGTGGCGCAGCGCCGCTACGCCTGTAAGGTTCTGCATAATTTGGTGGCAACTGGATTTGGCCGTTGGACGCATGAATCGCGGTTGTTTTGCAGCGTCAATGCAAAGTGATGATGACAAGCCTGCCACAAGCTTGTTCTGCAATAACGTCATTCGCAAAGAGGAGTTTTCAATGAGTCTTTACGGCGTAATGCGCACCAGTACATCGGGCATGAATGCACAGTCCAGCAGAATCTCTGCTGTTGCTGAGAATGTAGCGAACGCAAACACCAACGGCTACAAGGCCGTGCGAACTGAATTCGCTTCGTATTTCATCAGCGGAAACGTTTCGCAGTATAATTCAGGCTATGTCGATGTGAACATGCATCGCATGGTTGGAAACCAGGGAACTCTGGCGGCCACAACATCCATTACTGATCTTGCAATACAGGGTGATGGATTTTTTGTGGTTCGCAACAGCAACGGTGAAAACATGCTGACCAGAGCCGGTTCTTATCAAACCAACGCAGATGGGCAGTTGGAAAACACGGCGGGGCACCTTTTGATGGGGTATCCTGTCTCTACGGGCAACGGTGCTGTCGTTGTCAACGGCTTTGCTGGACTGGAGCCTGTTACGTTTGACAGCGTAGCGTTGTCCGCGCAGCCATCAACGAGTGGACTGTTGCAAGCAAATTTGCCAGCCAATGCTACAGCCGTTGTTCCGGCCAATGTGCCGTCTGCAAATTCAGCGGGCACAGAGTTCGCCGCCAAGACATCGATGGTAGCCTATGGCAATCTTGGTGAAGAAGTGATGTTGGATGTTTACATGACCAAAACATCGCCCCTGCAGTGGGAGGTAAGCGTGTTTGATCGCGCCGGCGTGGGCGTAAATGGTTTTCCCTATGCGACGGGTCCAATCTCCACAGCGGCACTGTCCTTTGATCCTGCAAATGGTCACCTTCTGCCGACAAGTTCAAATTCCATCACCGTAGCGGTGCCCAATGGTCAGTCGTTGACGATTGACCTCGCCAAAACATCACAACTGGCAGTTGGATTTTCCGTTCAGGACGCCGACATCAATGGCAATAAGGCAAGTGCGGCGGATCTGGTCGAAATTGCCAATGATGGAACTGTCTATGTCGCCTTCGAGGACGGCACCAGATTGCCGAGATACAGAATTCCGCTGGCCACAGTTCCAAGCCCCGACAACCTTGACGCACTGTCAGGCAATGCATTCGGTGTGACGACGCGTTCAGGCGATTTCCGTATCGGCTTTTCAGGCGAGGGAGGATTCGGATCAATTGCGTCGGGTGTGCTTGAGCAGTCAACCGCAGATATTGCTTCAGAGTTTACGGACATGATTGACGCCCAGAGAGGTTACACCGCCAATTCAAAAGTATTTCAAACGGGGGCAGAACTCATGGACATTTTAGTCAATCTGAAGCGTTGATGATGAAGCTGACGACAGCATAGCCATGACCGGGTTGGCTTCAGCACTTTCCAGCGCGCTTTCCGGGTTGTTGGTGACATCGGGTCAGAGTGCTGTGGTGTCGCGGAACGTGACACGCGCCAGTGACGAAGACTATAGCCGAAGAGACGTTGGACTTACTGTCAACAGGGATGGTACTGCCCAGTTGGGTAGCTACACGAGGAGTGAAGACAAAACCCTATTGGACAAGGTTTTGACCGCCAAAAGCCGGGTCGGCGCTTCTGCAATAGCCCTGACATCACTTGAAATTCTGAGCAGTACGATCGGTGATCCGCAGGACGGGAGTTCGATTGCAGCGACGCTTCATCAATTGCAACAGTCTCTCTCTGACTTTCATGACAACCCTTCCAGCAGGATTTTTGCGACGGAAGCATTGACTGCAGCGCGGTCAATTGCGTCGCGCCTTAACGCTGCTGCGGCCGACGTGGCCAAGGTGCGTAGCGAGGCCCATGCAGAGGCCAAATCAAGTGTGCAGAAGATCAACGCTTTGTTGACGGAATTAAAGCCTGTGGATCAAGCGATCCGATCCGGAGTGCCTGGCACTGAAGCCTACCTCGACAAGCTCGATCAAAGAGACGGTATTCTGAAACTGCTTTCAGTCGAGATTGGATTGCGTACGGTTTACAAGTCTGACGGCGGCACGGCCATCTATACTGACGGAGGACTGACGCTTTTTGACGTCGTTCCAAGATCCATAGAATTCAACTTGGATGCACCGATCGTATCTGGCTTGGCTGGACCTTCACTGTCTGTCGATGCTGTCCAGCTCAATGGCGGCAGTCCTGAACTGGCGGCAAAGCACGGGCGGCTCGCAGGCGCGTTGAAAGTGCGCGATGGCATAACACTCACCTACGAAGCTCAACTCGATGAAACCGCGCGCTCGCTGATCAATCTCTTTGCGGAAACAGATCAGAGCGCAACGCCAGTGCTCGCCCCCAAAACAGGTTTGTTCAAGTATGCAGGTTCTCCTGCAGTGCCAGCAGCGGCCATTCTCGTGCCAGGTCTGGCAGGGCAAATCCACATCAATCCGTTGTTCGATGAAAGATCGGGCGGAAATCCGATGTTGCTCCGCGACGGTGGCAGCAATGGTATGGCCTTTAACAGCAATCCCGCAGGCACCAGTGGCTATCAACAGCGTCTCGCAGAAATGACAGCTGCATTTGACAAGCCATCAAGCTACAACCCTGCAGCACAACTTGGGACAACATTGTCGATCAAGCAGTTTGCAGAGGCATCTGCCAGCACGGTCGAAACTGAACGATCAACAGCAAGCAGACTGTTGAATGAAGCCCAAGCGACCAGCCAGCGTTGGAGCGAGGTCTTGCTTTCGAAGTCTGGAGTGAATCTTGATAATGAGATGGCATCTTTGTTGGCGCTGGAAAAGTCCTATCAGGCATCTGCAAAGGTTATGACTACAATAGATCAGATGTTTGGCATTCTCGTCGGGATTGTGAACTGACATGCGAAGTGTTGGTCCGTCCTTCCTGTCGTTTCAAATGCACGCACAGGAAGCGACGCGGCAAAGTCAAACTGCACTCGCCAAGGCCCAAATAGAATTGTCGACGCAACGGCACAGCGACGTGTCTTTGCAACTGTCGAGCCAGACCGGCAGGAACATTCGATGGCATGCTGAACTTGAAAATGCCATTGCCAGTATTGACTCCGGCAACCTGCATCAGACCAGAGCCGAAGTCACCCAAGCCAGCCTGAAGGCCGCAACATCGCTCGCATCTGATTTCCTGCAACAACTCGTGGGAAGTCGCAGCGCCGAAAATGGTCGTGCACTAATTCAGCAGCAGGCCAAGAATGTCATGTCCTCCCTGCAGGACATTCTAAATGTCGATGTCAATGGCACGTTTCTGTTCGCTGGACGAAATCAACTGCAAACACCTCTTCAAGCGTATTCGGGTGGCCCTGCCGAAGTACAAACACAGGCGGTATTTCAGCTTCAATTTGGAATATCCACTACAGACCCCCTCGTGCAGACCATCACTGCTGCGCAAATTGACGCTTTCCTGAATGGAAACTTCAGAGATATTTTTGAGTCTCCCAACTGGGAGACCACAGTTTCAAACGCGACCAACGAAAACGTTCTCGCCCGCTTTGGTCGCAGGGAATCGATCGATCTGCTTTCCAATGTAAATGAAAAGCCCATTCGTGAGTTTTACCAGGCCATTGTAGCCGTAATTGAACTGTCGGAAGGACGCTTGAATGACGATAGCTTCGAGAAACTGGTCGACATCTCTGCAGCAAAAGTTTCCAGCGCCATGCAGGGTTTGGTCGATATCCAAGCCAGGGTGGGCATGAATCAAAAGGCTCTGCAGAATGCCACAGATCAAATGAAGAGCAGGAAGATCTGGCTGAATGATGCGATATCGAAAACGGAATCAGTTGACACATATGAAGTAGCGACGCGCATCAATCAACTGACCACACAACTGGAGGCATCGTACAGTGTGACCAGTCGCATCTCGCGTATCAGTTTGTTGAACTACTTGTAAGGAGGAATGGCACATGTACATGAAACTTTACGAGCAGATCGCAGAGGATACTTCAGAGCGCATCCGTAGCAATGAACTGCGTGCACTGGACCACTCAATCTTGCTAATGAAGAAGGCCAGAGACCTGGGCATGGCTCCAAGAGAAATGATCGAAGCTATTTTTTTTGCGAATCGGCTCTGGAGTGTTCTGATCGAAGACCTTGCATCACGCGAGAACGAACTGCCTGAGGAGTTGCGTGCGAAACTGATCTCAATTGGGATTTGGGTGCTGAAAACAACTGAAGATCTACGCCAGGGCAGGCAAAATAGTTTCGACTCCCTTATTTCAATATCGCAAACCATCGCGTTGGGTCTCAAGCAAAAATCATGTTGATACACTTGAAGAGAAATGAACGGCTTTTCATCAATGGAGCTGTTTTGCGGTTGGACAGGCGTGGCACCGTTGAACTAATGAACGACGCGCAATTTCTGCTGGAGAACCATATTATGCAACCGGACGCGGCTTCCACTCCGTTGCGGCAACTTTATTTTGTTATACAAACCATGATCCTCGACCCGGTGAACGCACATCTGACAACAGTGCTGCTTCAATCGCAGGCGTCACTCATAAAGAAACACTCAAAGTGTGACCTGTACTTACAAGTGGTGAGTTCTGCTGAACAGCTTGTGCAGAGTGAAAATTTTTTCGAAGCCTTGAAAGTTCTTCGGAAGTCCTTCCTCATGGAAGACCAATTGTTGAGTGGCCAAACACAAACCAGCAAAGGCGAAGTTAGAGCAGCATGACATCAATTTCAGCAGTTTCTGCAATCACTGCAAAACAGCCAACCGATCTGTCAAAAGCCGGATTGAACTACGACTCGTTTCTTAAGCTGCTTTTGCAACAGCTGAAGTCACAAGATCCTACCTCACCTGTCGACCAGAAAGAAACCTTGGCTCAGTTGGCGTCGTTCAGCAACGTGGAGCAATCAATCAAGCTTAACCAGAAACTTGACATTGTTATCGAGCAACAGCGAATTGCAGAAGCGTCAGCCATGATCGGAAAACATGTAAAATCCCTGATCAACACGGACGAAGGAACCATTCAGTCAGTCGAAATCATACAGGGCAAACTGTTTGCCGTTCTTGAATCTGGTCTGAAGCTCGATTTGTCTCAAGACATTCGGATCAGTGCATGAACGAAGCTGATGTCCTGGAAATCACTCAGGCTGCGGTTTGGGCGACGATCATGATGTCAGCACCACTTGTCGGCCCAGCAATGTTGGTTGGTGTTGTGATTGCATTTGGCCAGGCGTTGACTCAAATACAGGAAAACACGCTAACGTTTGTTCCCAAAATGCTTGTGGTTTTTGTTGCCATGATGGTGGGATCGTCATTTATTGGCAGCCAACTTCAAACTCTCACAGAAAATCTCTTTCAGAGGATTGAGTTTGGATTTGTCCCGTTGACGTGACTTCAATACAGGGATGAGATGACGGAAATTGTAACAGGCCCGGCCAAGAGCAGCAAGGACTGGATGTTTGCTGTTGCAGTAGGTGTGGTATTGTCGATCCTTTTCGTGCCAATTCCTCCATTGTTGTTGGATCTGGCTCTGGCGCTGTCCATTTCGCTGTCCATATTGATTCTCATGGTAGCGCTGTGGATAGAGCGACCACTGGATTTCTCCGCCTTTCCACTGGTGTTGCTTGTTGTGACAATGCTTCGCCTGGCCCTGAATGTCGCCACAACCCGACTGATTTTAAGTCACGGACAGGAGGGCCCCCATGCCGCTGGTGGCATGGTCGGCGGCTTTGCAAACTTGGTGATGGGCGGCGACTTTGTCATCGGACTTGTTGTTTTTATAATTTTGTTGACAGTGAACTTCATTGTCATTTCGAAGGGTGCGATGCGTATTGCAGAAGTTGGTGCGCGTTTCGCACTTGATGCAGTGCCCGGCAAACAGATGGCAATTGACGCTGATCTTTCAACAGGATTGATCGACGAAAAGGAAGCAAGACGGAGGCGAAGGGAACTTGAGGAAGAAAGTGCATTTTTCGGCTCCATGGACGGAGCATCGAAGTTTGTGCGCGGAGACGCCATTGCCGGGCTCATCATAACTTTCGTGAATTCATTCGGTGGTATCATCATCGGGGTCACACGTCACGGCATGGATGTTGCTGCGGCGGCCGACACGTTCATCAAGTTGACGGTTGGCGATGGGCTTGTCACGCAGATTCCCGCATTAATCGTGTCGCTCGCAGCGGGTTTGCTTGTGTCCAAAGGTGCCAACCGCGGTACAGTGGAGAACAGTATTGTCAAACAGCTCGGTGCCCACCCCCGTGCCATGGTGACATCGTCAGCCATGCTTGGGGTTCTCGCTCTTGTGCCTGGTCTGCCGTTCCTTCCATTCGCTATTTTATCTGGCGCTTTCGCTGCCACAGTCGTCTTGACACACAACACGAAGATGAAACTGGTTGTCCGTGAAAAGGCGGAACAAGTGGAAGCTGATCGGCAGAAAATAGAGGCTGCGCGAACATCACCCAGAGAAAGTCTCCGTGTGGCCGAGATAGAACTTTGTCTCGGACGACAGTTGTCCACCATCATAATGGTTTCCCATGGTGAATTGGCCAACCGTGTCATGAAGATGCGCAAGCGTTTTGCCACTCAGTACGGCTTTGTTATTCCCGAAATCAAGCTTTCGGATGATATTCAGCTTCCGGCAAAGGAATACGCCGTGAAAATTCACGGTACCACTGTGTCGACATATGAGTTGCGGCCTGGGGAAGTGTTGGTCGTGCTCGGTGGAAAGGAAGCTCCCGGCCTGCCGGGTGACCCGGTGAGAGAACCCGCTTTCGGATTGGAAGCAGTTTGGTTTCCTGAAATGTTCGCAACGGAACTCAAGCATGATGGATACAATCCCTTTGAACCAATGTCGGTGATGCTGACACACTTATCTGAAATCATCAGGAACAACCTGGCTCAACTCCTGACCTATCGAGATCTTCGGATCATCACTGAAAGCCTGGAAACGGAGTACAAGAAACTTCTGGATGAGATCGTCCCGGGCATGATGTCTTTTTCTTCGTTGCAAGGCGTGTTGAAGTTGTTGCTGGCTGAGCGCGTGTCTGTTCGCAATCTCAATCTCATTCTGGAATCTGTTGCCGAGATTGCGTCACACACACGAAAGCCGGAGTTTATCGCTGAACACGTCCGCATGCGTTTGGCGCAGCAGATCTGCGGTGACTTAACTGATGAAGGACAATTGCGCGTGCTTAGATTGGGTCACGCGTGGGACAGCACATTTCTGCAAGCATTGAAGCGCGACGGACGTGGAGAAGTGGTTGAGTTTGACATCAACCCTGAAAGTCTTGAGAAATTTGCCAGTGACGCTACGACACATATCAAGCCATTGCTTGAGGTTGGCAAAAGCTTTGTTCTCGCAACCGCCCCTGAAGCCCGCCCCTATGTGCGAATGATTGTAGATCGCGTATTTCCGAATCTGCCCGTTCTGTCGCACCTCGAAGTATCGCGCGCCGGACGAATTGACCTGGTGGGGGCAATGTCTTGAATGAATCTCGATCAGCAGGCGTTCTTGGGAATTTTTCTCGTCTTCTGCCGACTAGGTACAGCGTCCATGTTGATTCCAGGCTTTGCAGTTTTACGCGCACCCATGATCGTTCGTCTGTTTCTTGCGTTGTCACTCTCCATGGCCATGTATCCGTTGTTGCGCGTACTCTGGAAACAAGGAGTTCTCGTCGATGACTTTGTGAGAATTCTGTTCGTCGAAGTTGCAGTCGGACTTTTTTTTGGCTTTCTGTGTGCAATTTTCTCGCATGCCATAAAGTTCGCGGCCACATTTATCATGGCGCTCATTGGTCTTGCAGGCATTCCGGGCCAACCCATTGACGATCTTGAGCCGAATCCACCCTTCGTCATGCTGCTATCAATGGTCTTTACTGCGCTGGTATTCGCGACCGACCTTCACCTTGCATGTCTCCTTGCACTGATTGAGACCTATCACGTGTACCCGCTTGGCATGTTGCCAAATCCCGCAACAGCCTTCGAAACCATTCTCAATTCCCTGCGAGACACATCACTGCTTGTCCTGCAAGCATCGAGCCCGTTCATTCTACACAGTTTGGGTATCAATTTTGCGCTGGGGCTTGTAGGAAAACTGACACCGCAGCTTCAAGTCTACTTTGCACTCATGGGCGTTTCGACATTGATTGCGTTGCTTGTGCTTTATCTCATGAGTGCACCAACGTTTATGCTTTTTCTGGACAGCTATGCTTTCTGGCTGGAGAACGGTCTGTGACTCCTGCAAGGTTGTCGTCGTGGAAGAGGCTGCTTCGCGGGATCGAACTCATGGAGCAAGTAAATCTACGGAAGATCGAAGAAATGATAAGCAGTCAGAGGGATTTGCAACATGAAATACACAGCCTTGCCAGGCTGATTGGTGAAACAAGATTTGCCGATGTGCGACTTGTTCTTCCCATGTCGCGCCGAGTGAGTAAGACGTTCGGCAAATTGAATGCGCTTGAAGCGGAAATGATCACGGCAAAAGAGAGGCAAAATCGATTCTATAACACGAAAGAAATTTTGCAGGTTCGAATCAGGAATGGAGATCGTCAGCAAGCGGAGGATGAATTATCAGATCACGTCGTTGCTGCCTGTGCGCAGCGGATCGGTGTTCAGCCCGCCACAAGGAAACTGACCTAGAACAATCCAGAATGTAGTTCACAGAATGGCACGTTTTTATGGACCTGATCGCAGACGTCATGAGCAACATCAGCCTCTCGGAGGCCAAGGTAGCCTCGCGTCGGTTGGAACATTTGTCGCGCCGTGAAGGGCCGTCTGGTTTTGCAGAACAAATCCGGACTAGTAGAAAAGCAGTGAACGAAACTCTTGTTAAAGCCGGTGACGGTCAAATTCCATCCCGTTCAGTAGTCGAAAACAAGAATGAGTTGAAGCAGCGGGCGATGTTGGAACTCGAAACAGTTTTGGCGACGAAAGTTGTTGAGGCCATGATGCCGAAAGATCAGTCCAGAATTTATGGTGACGGAACCGCAGGCGAAACATGGCGGGGAATGCACATTGAAGTAATGGGCAAAGCTTTGGCCACGCAGGGGCTGTTTTCAACATCCAGGAATGATTCAGCATCCCCTGCAAACTCCTCTGAAAATGAAAAGCCGATCAGAATCGTGCCATTTGCGGGATAGTTGGCAAGTGAAACCAGTGGACAATGTCGTCGGGATGATACGGTCTGATAGCACAGATAGCGAAGCAGAGAGTGCGCTTGCAAACATCCTGTCGCGACTTTCCACCATACTCAACGAAGAGAATCTTCAAATCGAGCAAGGGGTGGCTGGTGATCATCAGGTTTTTATCGTTGCGAAGAACCAGGCACTCAGGGAGATGATGTCAATTCAGCGCTCCATTCAGGCGTTGGAGCAGCGCCCCGACACGATTGAACGATTGAAGACGGTGCGGAAATTGGTTGATCGCAATCATCAACTTCTGAAGCTGCAGGTCTCGGCTTTGAATGATGTTACGGCCTTTCTCACCCAAACAGCAATAACTGAGCAGGGTGACGGCACCTATGGCCGAAACCACAAGTAGGCGGGATGTTACGACTCCTCTTCATTGGCTTTGTGGGAGCTACTTCGGCAATCGGGGGGCTTTGGCTGAATGAACTCAGGCAGCAACGTGCACATGAAAGCGAAGTCACTGGTCTGACGGACAACAAGCCACTTCAAGTAAAGACGGAGATCACAGGTGTTCCAGTTGTAAAGGATGGACAGGTTGCGGGCTACGTTGTTTTTCAGATCAGCAGCACGGTAGATGGCTCCAAGCTGGATACACCTGAATTGAATGTGTCACCCTATATTCTTGATGCCGCAATTCGGGCGAGCTATATGAGCACTGAAGATGGTTCCATGCAGTTTGATGCACCCTTCATTCAAAGACTGTCAGACTTGATAGTGAAGGAAACCAACGCCAAACTGAAGGGAGACGTGGTCCGTTCTGTGAACGTGGAACAGTTCAACTTTGTCCCGAAAGACGACATTCGCGGCAGCATTCACACGGGTGCCAAAAAATAATGTCGGGCGTAAATGGTGTGCACAGTCTGCTGGCATTCCTGATTCAACAGTTGCAACCATCAAGGCATTTGCAGGACGGGAATTCAGACCTTGATCCACTCGAAACACTGCTGAAAGAGTCTCGTCGACTGAACGAAACACTTCTTAAGATAGAAAAATCGTTGCCCGGCATGGATACAACGGGAAGCCAGCTTTCAAAGTCCGCAACTGAATTCACGACGGCACCAGAAGGACAATGGCCTGCCGCCAGCATGGTGAGAGATGCAATCAACCGTCAGGAGCAAAGGCAGGCATTTGGTAGCTGGCCCGACGACAAGCATGGGTCTTCTGACGACGAACCATTTTCACATCGGGTTGTTCATGATCCCTTCGACCAGCTTCAGTCCGATCAAAGACAGATTCTGCTGCAAAAGTACGAGCCTACAGAAGATGACATCGTGATCGCAAACATCAGTTCTCACTTGGCACCAATCGGCAAGAGATTGGGTCGCGCCCCGGATTTGACCGGCGATAATGTCAATGATGGTGATGTCGTCAAGGGTAAGTTGCTCTTGATTGGTTTCGGGATGGTAATGATATTATTCTCGCTGTTGTTTTATATTTGAACCGCATCAATTGAAAGTCACGCCAGAAACGATGCGGAAGGCGGCATACTGTATCATCCGGTTGCTACGCCCAAATGTTGGGAAAGGGTACTGTCCAATGCGGCAATCTGTTCGGTCAATTCCCTGTGCCTGACATTCAACACTTCAAGCTGGGCAGTGAGCAGTATCTTGATTCTTGTGTCGCTTGTTTCGTCTTGCTGTTGATGAAGCGTCAATGCCTCTCGAACTTGCGAGATCGGCATTCCGTATTGCCTTAGCGTTCTGATGAGCAGAAGCACTTCGATGTCATCGTCGACAAAAACCCGGAGCTGACCAAGGCGTCGCGGCTTCAGCAATCCCATTTTCTCATAGAATCGAATTGTCTCGGGTTCCAGATCCACTCTGTCTGCCACGTCGCCGATCAGCATAACGCGTTCGGCAAAATGACCGCTCGCTCCTCCAACATGATCTGCCTCAATCAAACTTCGAAGAACTCTCATCCTCGCCATCTCCAATACGCCGTTAAATTGCAGTTGAAAATAAAAAACACCTTCAATTGAACTGATTCGATAGAGTGCACAACCTTAGAGATTGTCGCTGTGTTTGCCTTTGATGCCATCAAGTGAAGCAACTTAAAGTGTATTAAACTCACTTCAAGTTCCTCACCAAGATATAAGTATCTATGGTAACTTCAGTTATAACATGTTGATTTAATTATCTTAAAACAGATTCATAAGGGTTTGTTAACCACAACTTTATATCCTCTGACTTGCCCGATGAAAATAACAACTTGGGCCAGTTTGCAGTGGAGATTAAAAAATGATTGTTGTTATTGACGAGCGAGCGGAAGTTGGCGAGGCGTATAAATCAACTTTTGGTAGAGAAGGTTTTACGGCGATTTCGTTTGATCCTGATGAATTTATTAGCTGGTTTCAGTCGAGCCAGGAAATTGATTTGGCCGCCGTCGAAGGCATTCTCCTGGGGGATTTTGAAACCCGTGAACTTGTGACCCGGGCCATCAAGAAGAAAATGGAAGTGCCCGCAATCGCTCTCAACGATTTCAACACGCTTGATAAGACGTTGAAATTGTATCAGGCTGGAATGGATGATGTTGTGCGCAAACCAGTTCACGCAAAAGAGTTGATTGCCAGACTTGATGCCATTCGCCGACGTAGCAGCGAGTGCCATACCGCTCTCTGGTCAGTCGATGGCCTGGTCGTTCACGGCGACGGGCGTGCGCCGGAAGTCAACGGTCGCAACGTGCCAATGCCGCGACGCGAAAGGCGCATCTTGCAGTATCTCGCGGCAAACAAGGGGCGCCGCGTCACGCGTTCCCAGATATTTTCAGCCATCTACGGACTGCTTGATGAAAACGTGGAGGAGTGTGTTGTTGAAAGTCATATTAGCAAGTTGCGTAAGAAATTGCGGTTGGAATTGGGCTATGATCCAATCGATACCCAGCGTTTCCTGGGCTATCAACTCGTTGCGCGCGGTGTCGAGGCTGCCTGAGCCGGCCGCTGTGGCCGAATGATCTGCTGCAGCATCGGAAATGGTTCCTGATCGGGTGGCGCCGACGCTGACTGCGTCAGAAAGGAATAAAGTTTCGGCACCACATCGATTGCATGATCAAGCTCCTTGTCACTTCCAGACTGATAGCCGCCAAGCAATCTCAAATCCTTGGATGTCTCAAAACGATTGATCAGTTGGCGGGCTTCCCCTGCCAATTTTCCATTCAGGCCCTGCCACGACTTTCCGGCAAGCCGGGAAATTGACTCAGGCACATTGATCGCTGGAAAGCGCCCGCCATTGGCAATCTCACGGTCAAGAACGATGTGCCCGTCAAGTATGCCGCGCACTGCGTCTGCAACTGGCTCGTTGTGATTGTCGCCGTCTACGAGAACCGAATAAACGCCTGTGATCGAACTCCGGTTGTCAAGCCCTGGCCCGCTTCTCTCCAGCAGCTGCGGCAATTCTGAAAAAACACTGGGTGGAAAGCCACGTGAAACAGGTGGTTCTCCAGCGGAAAGTGCGATCTCCCGCGACGCCATGGCATAACGTGTCACTGAATCCATGATCAGTAAAACACGGTTGCCCTTGTCGCGAAAAAACTCAGCAAGCCGCGTCGCAAGCAAAGGAGCCATCTTTCGCATGCCTGGTGCCTCATCACCCGTGGCCACGACGAGAACTGTCTTCTGCAAGGCATCACCAAGAACGTCATGAATGAACTCATTCACTTCGCGCCCCCGCTCACCCACCAGAGCAATCACCGCAAGATCAAAACCAGGCGATCGGGCAATCATGGCTAACAGCGTTGACTTGCCAACACCGGAACCAGCAAATATTCCAATGCGTTGACCAAAACACAGTGGTGTGAACACATCAATGCAGCGGACACCAGTCAAGATACCGTCCTTCACGAAGGAACGCTTGTTGGCGGAGAGAGGGTCGTTCTGCAAACCAACATCCTCCAAACCTTCGGGCAAGGGGCCAAGACCGTCAATGGGATTGCCCATGGCAGAGACACATCGGCCCAGCCAGTCCATGCTGGGACGAAAGGTTGGCGCACCAACAAATTGAACAGCCATGTCCAGTTGCACCGAGACAGCGTTTCCAAGAAGTTTGACGACGATGTGCTTGGGGTGAATGGAAATGATATCAGCAAAACAACTCTTGCCACCCGCTTCGAACCTCACAACATCACCCAGCCGCGCCAACTGCGATAGTCCAACTACGCGAATGCCCGCCGCATCAATCGATGCGACCCTGCCAAACACTTGCATTGGCGATTTCAGAAGACGTATGGCAGAGCATGATTCAGAGAAACGGGTGATTGCATCTTTCGGTATCATCGCGATCCCAATACTTCAATCGCGTTGCGTTCCGCTTCAAGAGTCTTGTCAGCAAAGGTACTGACTGATTCAAACGCGCGAGATACTTCAATCAAGTTCACCATCTCCGAAATTGCATTGACGTTCGATCCTTCCAGAAATCCCTGAAGGATTTCATTTTGGGAAGAGCTTGCAACGGGCTCTGGCTGAACGCTTGGAACAAATCCTGCAGTTCCACGGCGGCTGTATCCTTCCGCTGAGCTGACTGAAAATAATCCCAACTGATCGATGGATTTTCCTTCTTGCACGATGCTTCCATCACGACCGACAGTCACTGGTCCCGCATTGGGGTTGACCGTGACGGGAGCCAACGAAACATTCAGCAGTTGATGACGCTGCAGATTTTGCAGTTGGCCATCGGCTGAAACGGTCAATCGCCCATCGCGGCTGTAATAGGTGCCTTGCGGGGATTCGTAAGCAAATGTCGCGGATCCGCTGATGGCAAGGTCCAATGGATTGCCGGTTTTCGACACTCCGCCGCTGGACATGTCAAGCGTGCTGGATGCGTTGGCCGCAAATGCGGTTCCCCCAGTGCCGACCTCTGCCAAGACAGTCCTGAAATCAATGCTGCCTGCTTTGAAGCCGGGGGTGTTCGCGTTAGCAATGTTACCCGCCAATATGGACATGCGCTCCTGCAGAACCAGTTGTCCTGAAAGTGCAACGTAGGAGCCAGCCTCCATCACGCACCATATTTCTTGAGAGATTGTAGCGAAAGGATCATCCTCATATCTACACCGGTGCTTGCTCCGGCAAGCAGTGTTGCGGCAGGCGCGGACTGCGTTATACTGGCGTCAGCCTGGGAACGACCAAGAAAGCGGGTAATCAACTGTTTGACATAGCCAGCATCCTGCAAGCGCCCGATATCTATCCTGTTGTCCAGAATCTTGGCTTGTTTTTCAATATCGGCCCCAGAAATTGCCGTCGGCAATCCCAGGGATGTGCGTACGACTTGATAAAGCGCCTTGTCCGCCAGAATGCTGTAGGCGCTGGAAACTGTCCCTGCCTTTCGCTCAAAATACAAAGCAAGACGCAAGGCCTCGCTGCTTTCACCACTTTGTTGCTCCAGGCTGTTGCGCAAGTATTTCTCCACGGTTCCACCTTGAACACGGTCAAACGACGTGGTTGCAGCGCCATACCGCTTGAAATTGAAGACCGTGCCAAATTCCTTGAAACGTTGATCGGATAGCTGAACTGAAAATGCTTCCGGCGCATCTACACCTTCATTCAGTACCTTGCGGACAAATGCTTTTGCGTACTGCATGTCTTCAAGACCAAATGCCTTGAGCGCAAAGTTGTAAATCCGACTGTTCGCCATGAAGTCGTCAACAGACTTTACCTTGCCAATATGTTCCTGGAAATACTGTGCTTCACGCTTGATCAACGGCTGTTGCGAAATGCGCTGAAGGGATGCCGGAATGTTTCCGGCGAGCTGATTGTAGCTTGTGATGAGGCTGATCATGAACGAAATCCCGACGGGCTGAGAAAGATTGTCTCACGGGATGTTGACTGAGCGAGCTTGCTCGGGCCTTGAGGAATAACAAAAGCCACACGCAAGTTCAGTGCACTAGGCGTTGGGTATGTGGAGTTTGGAATGACGTTCATAATTGGCCTCACTGTTGTGATTGTTTGCCTCTTCGGTAGTTTCGTGATGATGGGCGGACACCTCGCGGTTTTGTGGCAGCCATATGAGTATGTAATCATACTGGGATCTGCGATCGGCACGTTCTTTGTTGGGAATCCCATGAAGATTGTGAAGGACACAGGCAAAGGTATGTTGGAGGCAATCAAAGAGTCGACCCCGAAACAGGGTGACTACCTTGATGTTCTTGCGGTGTTGTTCGTTCTGCTGCGCGAAATGCGTGGGAAGACAAAGTCAGAAATGGAAGCACATTTTGATCAGCCAACTGAGTCAGACATTTTCAAGTCTTATCCAACCGTATTGAAAAACGCAGAACTTCTCACTTTCATTTGCGACTATTGCCGATTGATGCTGATTGGCAATGCCAGGCCGCATGAAATTGAAAGTCTCATGGAAGAAGAAATTCAGACAATGATGCGCGACAAATTGAAAGTGTACCATGCAGTTACCGCCGTTTCAGATGCTTTGCCAGCCTTGGGAATTGTCGCAGCTGTTCTGGGCGTTATCAAAGCGATGGGTTCCTTGGACCAGCCGCCGGAAGTCTTGGGACACCTCATTGGCGCAGCACTTGTCGGCACATTTGCTGGAATTCTGTTCTCCTACGGTCTGTTCGGCCCTCTTTCGACCAAGATAAAGATGGTGCGCGAAAAGCAGGTGAGAACCTACAGCATTGTGAAGCAGACATTGATTGCCCATCTCAACGGTAGCTTGCCGCAGGTTGCCGTTGAGCACGGGCGAAAAGCAGTATCGTCCTATGAAAGACCGACAGTGTCCGAGTTGGAACAGGCCACCCTGGACGCGACCTCAAGAAAGGCCGCATGAGATCATGCAGCCTGAAGCATTGAACGCGCGCGTACCAATCAGTGCCGAGCTTATTCGAAGCAAGAGCTCGCACCAAGCCATGCAGATGCAACTCTTGGCACCGTTTTCTGACTCATTGGCTGAGCACGCGGGAACTGCTCTGTCGCAACTCGGGCGAATGCCAGTGAAAGTCACAGTGATCTCGAACAAAGTCGAAAAGCTGACACCGCTGTACCAGGCAGAGGCAGGTTTTGACATCAAGTCGTCTTCCACCAATCTCTCGTGCTGGGGGAGTTTTGATCGACAATTTGATGATTTACTTTGCGATATTTGCCTCGGTTCAGGCGGTACCCGGAAGGGAGACAATCAAACTGATCGACCTGTGACAATATTTGAAAAGAAACTGCGGGGGCTCATTTTTGAACGTCTGACCCAGGCAACAGCAAAAGCCTTCTCGGAAATTGGGGAACAGACAGACCTTGTTGTACAACCTCGCGCACGCGCATCAATTCGCAAGTCACAGCCGATGTTGCCATGTTACTGCGTTAAACTACTTGTAAATGCTTTTGATGCTGCTTGCGAGTTTGAATTGCTGTTGAGTTTTGCAGAGTGCCTGATTTTGTTGGGTGATGAATCATCTGATTCTGAACCAAACACCACCCAGTGCGTATTGGACAGTGTCTTTTTTCCTTTGGAAGTTTACCTTCAACCGGGCATGGTTGACGTGCGGCAGATCCTGAATCTTGCTCCTGGTGAAATTTTGAAATTGAGCATCGCGGCATCGGCACCAGTTGAACTTCGCATGAATGGGCAAATGCTCTCGCGTGGCACTTTGTGTTTTGAAAACAACCGTAGCCACGTCAGAGTACTGGAAAATGCGCCTTTCAGCGCAGTAACAAATACTGCAAGCGCACCGACCAGATCAGCGGGTCAAAATGGCAACTGATACCGTTGAAAGCAGTACGTTCCGTGAACCAGCAGGGACGGCGACAAACGCTTTCTCATCCATTCCCGTGACAGTTCATGTGCTATTGGGCACGGCAACAATGCAACTTGCAGAACTGATGCAGCTGCAACCAGGGTCCGATGTTACGTTGGATCAATCGATTGGTGAAGCAGTCATAGTTATCGTGAATGGTACGAGGGTCGCAAGGGGAGAACTATATGTCCTGGAGGCGCAAAGCGACAAGCTTGGTGTTCGCATAACAGAAATTTTGACGGGCAAACTCCCGTGAGTGAACTTGCAACCATGTCGCGTTTTGCCCCGCAGATGGAAACTTTCGACCAGGCCGACCAACTCATGGCCTTCCGGACCAGTCGTGAGAAGGTGGCCATACTTCTGGCTGCTCTCAGCAAAGAGAACGCAGTTAGTCTGTTGCGAAAACTCGACCCGGACAGCATCAAGCAATTACTTGAAAGTACAGATCATCTTGGTGACCTGAACAGCAGTGATTTTGATCCAGTCGTTCAAGAGTTCACTGGAGAGTTTGCAGAGGCTCTGGGCATCTCGGCAGGTTCAGACCAGCTCATTTCTCTATTGGAAGCTGCCTTCACTCAAGAAAAAGTATCCGAGTTACTTGGGCTGGAGGTTCCTGAGCCTAGCGCAAGCCTGTGGTCAAAATTTTTATCGTCCATGGACACCAGCCTCGTGCCCTATCTTCTGGATGAGCACGAACAAACTGCGTCAATTGTGTTGACAAAGCTTCCGGCAAATCTCGCGGTGAAATGCTTCGAAACTCTACCTCAGGAACTCACATCCAGGCTTTTTGAACGCTCTTTGTCGCAGCGCGTTGTGGCAGATGAAGTTTTGCGGCTTCTTGAGCAAACACTCGAAGAGCAGTTTTTTGGAACCACGGTGGAGGAAGGAAACGACAGAGCTATCCAGAGGGCCGCAAGTGTCATCAATCTTCTTGATCGTGAGCGCGCCATGGGTGTGTTGGATAGTTTGTCAAAGAGCAGTCCAGAGCAGGCCAAACTGTTGCGGAAGCAGGTATTCATGTTTGAGGATCTTGATCGCATGGACGCGAAATCAAGAAGCAAACTCTTTGACCGTGCCGCCGCTGAATGGGTCACACCGTCAATCTGGGGCATGAGTGCAAACTTCAAGGCGGAAGTTCTGACCAGTCTGAGTGCGCGGGCGCGGCGTATGGTGGAATCGGAGCTGGCCAGTGACGATGGGAAACCGCGCGCAGACAGTTTGCCTGCCCGCAAGAAAATTGCCGAACTGGCCATAACAATGTCGAAGAAAGGTGAAATTGCCCTTCCAGAGGAGGCAACTTCAGAACAAAATCGGTCTGCTCAGTGAGTGAGGAAGACAATAGCGACGGCAAAACCGAATTGCCGTCGGATAAGAAGTTGGCAGATGCCATTGAACAAGGCAATACTCCGTTTTCTCGGGAGATCGTTTCTTTCGGATCGCTTCTCGCAATTGTTGCGAGTCTGCATTTTCTGCTTCCAGATATGACGCATGCGGTGACGTCCTTGTTACTTGATCACTTCGCAACACTTGAACAAGTTGCGTTGCAGTCGCCAGGAGACGCTGCGCGCCTCTTGAATAGTATTACGCAGAAAATGCTGGTCATCATGGGACCGCTCCTGGTGCTGCTGGCTTTGGGCGGCCTCATCAGCGCAATGGTGCAGAACGTCCCATCTGCTGTGCTTGACCGGGTGACTCCAAAGTGGAACCGTCTCTCGCCTGCCGCAAACCTGAAGAAGATTGTTGGTCGCGAGTCGTTTATCGAATCTGCAAAGATGACTGCAAAATTTGTAGCACTTGCCATTCTGACGTTCGTCGTTCTCAAAAAGGATGTTGGTAGCGTGTTCAGGATTGGGCTGGGCGAGCCTTCGCTCATTCCAAAAACAATGCTTCAGTCACTTGTGGGGATTGTCGTGCCGACAACCATTTTCGTTTTTCTGCTTTCTGTCGTGGACATTGTCTGGACCCGTCTGAAATGGAGGCACGATCTCAAGATGACCCGACAGGAACTGAAAGAAGAACACAAAAATGCGGAAGGTGATCCGATCTTCAAACAACGTCGAAGGCTGATAGCGCAGAAGCTCTCTCGCAGCCGCATGATCGCTGATGTTCCCAAGGCCACGCTTGTTATTGTCAATCCAACACACTTCGCAGTGGCCCTGCGGTACATCGCAACGGAGGGCGGAGCACCTGTTGTACTGGCCAAGGGTTTGGACCACGTGGCACTCAAGATCAAGGAAGTATCAGCAGCGCACGACATACCGACGATCGAGAACAAGCCCCTGGCCAGATCTCTTTTCAGCGTGTGCGAAGTCGGAGAAATGATCCCGCCAGACTTTTACAAAGCCATAGCCGAAGTCATTCACTTTGTAGAAAGCAAGCGTCAACTCAATAGAGATGCACGACACCCGAAACGATTGTTTTAGTCTGATAGTCTACTTCAAGTTTGGAGCAAGCTCCTTGGCATATCATTGTCTTCATCACCTTGGAGTCTAAGATGAATGTATTCGCCACGACTGAACGACATATGTCTTGGCTTGGTTCCCGCCAGGCACTCGCATCCGTAAATGTCGCAAATTCAGATACACCGGGCTTCAAGGCACGCGAGATATCTCCCTTTGGCGAGGTACTGCAAACATCGTCAGTTCGCCTTGCTCGTAGTGATCCCGCCCACTTCGACAGCAGTCGCGGTGTGCCAACACGTTATGAGAGTCGCATGCAGAACAACGAGGAAGCGAACCTGTCAGGTAACGACGTCGTACTCGAAAAAGAAATGCGCACCATAGGCGAGAATGCGCGAATGTTCAGCTTTGACTTGACCTTGATAAAGTCTTTCCATCGCATGTTGCTGGCAAGCGTGAAGGGATAATTCATGGACCCGCTCAGCATTGCAACCAGCGCAGCGTTTTCTGGACTTTTTGCCCAATCGCTGCGGATGAAAGTCGTGGCTCAAAACATCGCAAACGCTGAATCGACAGGTTTGACCCCAGGAGCAGATGCATACCGCAGGCGAACTGTCGCATTTTCGGATGCGCTGCAAAACTCATCACAGGCCTCGACCGAAGTGAAGGCAAGTGTCGAACTCGACATGTCGGACTTTGCGAAAGAGTTCATGCCCTCAAGCAGAGCCGCCGATGCGACCGGATACGTGAAAATTCCCAATGTGAACATGATTGTTGAGATGACGGACATGCGTCAGGCGTTGCGATCCTACGAAGCAAATCTGCAAGTGATCAGACAGGGCAGGGACATGATGAACAGTCTTGTCGACTTGCTGAAGTCAAGCGGTTGACGCAGCAGATGTTGAACGCAGTTTCAGTAGCGAGTGGCAATGGCCTTCAGTTTAGTCTTGATCATGCGGCATCTCGGCCTGCGTCATCAACTTCGAACTTTGCGGATCACATGCTGGATATCGTGAAAAGTGCAGAAGTAGCGGCAGTCGATGGCGTTCAGGGCAAAGTTCCTGTGCAGGAGGTTGTTCTGAAGGTAATGGAGGCGGAGCGGACATTCGCAACCGCCATGGCAATCAGGGACAAGGCAGTGGCCGCGTATCTCGAAATGTCAAGAATGCAGATTTGAGGTCAACATGCGTGCATTGTCCATCGCCGCCTCCGGTATGAGCGCCCAGCAGACAAATGTTGAGGTCATCGCCAACAACATCGCAAACTCAAATACCACGGGGTTCAAGAAGTCCCGCGCGGAGTTTTCCGATCTCCTTTATCAAGTAGAGAAAGGCAGTGCCATTCCGTCAGCAAGCGGAGAAACGCTCATTCCTGAAGGTGCCGAACTTGGAATGGGCGTCAAGTTGATGGCCATTCGGAATGTCATAAAACAAGGCCCGCTGAGTCAGACTGGAAATCAGTTGGACATTGCAATCAACGGTGATGGCTGGCTACAGGTCAAATCCCTGAATGGTGAGACTGTCTACACCCGTGCAGGCAGCCTGAACACGGATGCCAACGGACTTATCGTCAACAGCGACGGCTTGCCCATAGAGCCGCAAATCGCCGTACCCGCAGAAACCGTGCAAATCACAATCAATCGAACAGGTCAGGTTTTTGCAACGTCAAAAACGGGTGCAGTCGAACAGGAGATTGGTCAACTCAATCTCGCCAGCTTTGCAAATCCAGCCGGTCTTCGGGCGCTTGGTGGCAATCTTTTTCAGGTCACCGATGCGTCCGGCCAGCCAACGACATTCTCACCAGGTGCGGGTCCTATCGGTACGATTGAGCAAGGCTACTTGGAAGAGTCAAACGTTGATCCCGTACAGGAAATAACTGAATTGATCTCAGCACAGCGGGCCTTCGAATTGAACTCCAAAGTCATTCAGGCAGCCGACGACATGGCGGGCATTGTTTCGAAGGGCATTCGCTGAATGCGAAGCTGGATTTCAACTTTGTGTGTCTGTTGCCTGCTGTTGGCGAAGCCAGGAATTGCCGGAGAGGAAGTGCTTCTGCCAGTGCCCGAGAGTTCTGTTTTTGCGGGGCAGCGGCTTTCTGCCTCGCAGTTTACATTGAAACTGTTCATCGTTTCCCATTCATCCCGGCAGTCCTATGTGTTCGATGTGAAACAGCTTGCGCGGATGCAGGCTTTGCGAACACTTGTTGCTGGCAAGCCGATTGCCCTTCGTTCATTGCGATTGATTGACGATGTCAGCAAAGGTCGACCAACAAAGGCTTACTATGTCTCGGACACAATCGAGATACAGGGAATGGTGATTCCCCTGGCCTCCGGTTCATCGGGCGAAATAATAGATGCGCGAAATGCTGCATCTCAGGAGATCGTGAAAGCTGAAGTGATGGCCGATGGCACCCTATTGGTGCGCCAGAAATGAAAGGCTTGATCAGCGTTGCGCTGTTGTGTCTGCATCTGCAATTCTGTCAGGCGTTGTCTGCAAGCCGGGTGAAGGACATTGCATTCGTACAAGGTCTACGAGACAACCAGTTGGTTGGATACGGTCTTGTCATTGGATTGGCCGGTACAGGTGATGGTTTGAAGAACTCTCCTTTCACGGAGAAATCACTGCGCTCGATGTTGCAGCGCATGGGCGTTTCTGTCGAACCTCAGTCCATAGGCACAAAGAATGTTGCTGCGGTTGTCGTCACTGCAACGCTTCCCCCGTTCGTGACGGAGGGCACACGCATGGATGTCAACGTGTCTTCATTGGGTGACGCCACGTCGTTGAACGGTGGCACCTTGGTCATGACCCCGCTTCTTGCGGCCAACGGCGAAACCTACGCGGTCTCCCAAGGCTCCGTCGCTGTAAGCGGTTTTGCCGCCAATGGTGATGCTGCATCAGTCAAGAAGGGAATTGCTACGAGTGGTGTCGTGCTGAATGGCGCTATCGTTGAACAAGACAACACCGCTGAGATCAACGAACTTCCTCGCTTTGCCCTGCAACTGCACAATCCGGATTTTTCTACTGCTGCAAAAGTGGCAAAGGTACTCAACATCTTTGGACAGAAAACTTATGGCAAGAGGATTGCGCGAGCAAAGGATTTCCGTACCATAGAGATCAAACGTCCGGATTCGGTTTCAGCCACGCAGCTTTTTGCCGATGTCGGAGTGCTTCTTGTTGACGTTGATGTGCCTGCGCGAGTTGTCATTGACGAAAAAAGTGGAACAGTCGTGATTGGCCAGGATGTTCGCGTGTCACCCGTTGCCGTGTCTCATGGGAATTTGATCATCAAGATTCGAGAGCGTCCCGTCGCATCGCAGCCGGAGACTCTGTCTGACGGCAGAACTGCAATTTTGCCAAGAACAGATGTTGAAATTGAAGATGAGGGAAAGCCCGTGGGTATTCTTGAAGGCTCATCACTGGACGACCTTGTGGACGGTCTGAACAACATGGGTGTCAAGCCGCGTGACATCATAGATATCTTGCAGTCACTCAAGGATAGTGGCGCTTTACAGGCTGAACTCATTGTGCAGTAGGAGCTTTCCGTGAATTCACCCCTCAGACAGTTTGGCAGCGTGGCACTCTCAATCGCCTTCATCTGCAATGCAGCACTTGCAGAAGGCATTCCGGACGCTACAAGAGACACTGGCAGCGAGGCAAACGTTGATTTTTGTCGTGTCTTTGGCAACAGAGCGGCTGATGCAAAATATGCTAGGCAGATCAACGAACTCGCAAAGATCAAATCAGGAATTGAAGAACAGCTTTTGGTTCTTGGTCAGAATACCAGAATGCTAGAAGAATTGTTGCAGGAGCGAACCCGAATTCGCGACAGCGTCTCCAGCAGTTTGATCAAGATTTACAGCAATGTCGACGCCGAAGTCGCAGCGCAACAGCTTCAGAAGCTGAACACAGAAACAGCGTCGGAAATATTGCGACGGTTGAATCCAAAAATTTCTGGTGAGATCATCTCGGCGATGGACACGAAGTTTGCCAGTTTACTGGCGGCGTCGATGGTGAGGGATGCGGGGAAGTTGTCAAAGAAAGCGGAGAATCCATGAGGAATGTGACAATCACTTTCGTTTTGATGCTGCTTCTCGCGGCTTGCAGCAGTCAAACCAGCAAGTTGCTTGATCAACCTAAACTCACGCCGGTTGACGGCGGTTTTGCAGATGAACTCACGGGTTCGATCGCGGGGCCACCTCCTGCCGTTGCTACTGACGTTTCACAATCGTCGCCTTGGATTGGTGGACAGGCAGACCTGTTTCGAGATTCCAGACCGCACCGGACAGGCGAACTCATCACCGTTAACATTGCTGTCAACGACAGTGCAACCTTCAACAATTCATCGGCCCGGTCACGAAAGTCGGCCAATAGCGCTGGCACGGATTTTGATATTGGTCTGTTCAATTTTCTGGCTCAGGGCCAGGGCGAAGCGAGAATAAGTGGCAATGCCGCCGCCAGCGGCCAAGGATCCGTAGTCCGATCAGAAAAGCTGAAGCTGAAGTTGACAGCGGTCATCAGGAAAGTCTTGCCGAATGGATATTTTGTCGTTGAAGGCACGCAAGAGGTTCTCGTCAACAACGAACGGCGTGATGTTCGCGTCGCGGGAATAGTGAATCCGGACGACGTCGCGTCAGATAATTCCATCGACTATCACAAGATGGCTGAGGCCCGCGTGCAATACGGAGGGTCAGGAACAGTTTCGACAGCGCAGAGGCCGCCTTGGGGTGTGCAACTTTGGGACAAGATTATGCCCTTCTAATTGATGCATGACCACTCCCAAGAATGCTGCCATTCCATCAGGTGGACCGAAGCAACTTCTTTTCTCCATCGTTGGCGTCAGCATCATAGGATTGCTGTTCGGATTTTTTGCAGCGGCCGTTTTGCTGAAGACAAATGATTCAGTGGCGAAAACCAAAGACAAGAATCCTGCAACAGTCAATGCGGCCTTGCTTATGAATAACTCCGAAGCCTTACCGGATGATGCAAAAACATCTTTGGAGTATGACATCGTGGCGCTGCAGCCCGTGATCACAAACCTTGCGGAATCGACAAGTGTTTGGATCAGGCTTGAGGGCAACTTGCTCATGGTCAAGGATGGAGATGCCAAGCCAGATGAACTGGCACTCAAGCTTGCGCAAAGTATTCTGGCCTATCTGCGCACGCTGAAACTGACAGACCTTCAGGGTGCTGGCTCCTTGCACGCTATTTCGCAGGACTTGAACGAAATCGTTGCAACTGCAAGCAAGGGTCAGGTTGGCGGTCTGCTGATCTCTGGGCTGGTGTTCGAATGAAGTATGCTGCCTGCTTTGTAACGGCAATTGCGGCTCTGGCATACTCATCTCTTGCAATGGCGCAAGTTCCGGAGCTGCCGAAAGACGTCGCCTTTGCTTTGTCGGGTGAAAAACTGGTAACGACGCAAATCGTTCAATACGTTGTACTGATTACGACGCTGTCCGTTGCACCAGGGCTGGTCATCATGCTGACGAGTTTTACCCGGATTGTGATTGCACTGTCATTCTTGCGCAGCGGCATTGGCCTTCAGACCACACCGCCGACGATACTCCTTGTCACACTCGCGATGTTTCTCACCTTTTTTATTATGGCTCCAACCCTGGATTCAGCCTGGAAGAATGGGGTGCAGCCCTACATGAATGGTCAAATTGCCGAGCAAGCGGCTTATGAACGCACATCCACGCCGTTCCGGGAATTCATGCTTCGAAACGTTCGCGAAAAGGAGTTGGCCTTTTTTCAGGATCTGGCCCCCAAGGAGACATTTGGTCCTGAGCCCGCCGCTGGTGACTTGCGCATATTGGTGCCGGCATTCATGGTATCGGAATTGCGTCGCGGCTTTGAAATCGGTTTTCTGATTGTGTTGCCGTTTTTGATCATTGATCTCGTTGTTGCAACTGTCACCATGTCCATGGGGATGATGATGTTGCCGCCGACGGTGATTTCCTTGCCGTTCAAGGTACTGTTCTTCATTTTGATTGATGGCTGGACCATGTTGATCGGCAGTCTTGTGCGCTCATTTCAATAAATATTCACAGCAATAGCTTTTTGTCCTTGACAGGAGCGCCCAGATGTTCTATATGTGTTCCTACATTGCTGGTCAGGTCAGGGACGAGACCTTTTCAAAAAGTCGTCCGCCTCCGCAAGAGGTGCCCAACCGGGTGGGATACTCGGCGGCATCTGCGATGGGTGACGGGTGTGCGCGACCCGAAACCTTCGCAAACCCCTGGAAAGGGTTCTGGCGAGAGTTGGGCCGCTCATCGCACTGGCCAAGCGACCGAAGCGTGGTCGTGTTGTGATGTTGAACGAAATATATGTGGAAGCTTGTGCGCCGTGTGGAGGAATCCCGCTTTCTGCCAGCAGTGAACGCGACCTGCTGCGAAAGCGGGGTTCCCGCGTCGTTTACGAGCTTGGAATCAGCACCTTGTTGATTACGTGAATCACACCGTTCGATGTCTTGATGTTTGCAGTTGTGACCCGGGCATTGTCGATGTGAACGCGTTTGCCTGAACGCACCGCCCGGATCGTTGTGTCACCACCACGCTTCAGGGTTTTCACTTGGGCGGCTTTGGCTGGCACGTCCTTGGCATACACGGCACCGGCAACGACGTGATACTTGAGAATGTCAGCCAGCTTCTTCTTGTTCCTGGGCTTCAGCAGTTCTTCAACGGTGCCAGCGGGGAGTTTTGCAAATGCAGCGTCGGTCGGGGCAAAGACAGTGATGGGGCCAGGACCAGTCAGGGCACCCACAAGGCCCGCCGCTTTGGCGGCGGCGATTAAGGTGTTAAATTTGCCCGTCGAAGCTGCTGTTTCGACGATGTTGGCAGCCTGCGCCTGGCCAAGCATCAGCGTGGCGGCAAACGCTGCCGCGATCAGTTTGAGTGTCATGATGGTGTCTCCCGAAGTTTTCAATCACACGTTTTTGTGTGACGAAAGCGATACGGAATAAGTTTCGGAATCGGAGCAGGCTTCAACTAAAAGTGAGAAGTTGAAAATTTCCGTGATCAATCAAACCTTTCCGAATTGTAATCTGCGCGCGCCAAATTCTGGAATTTTGTGAGTTGCGCTTCGAATTGCAGTTCAACGATGCCCGTTGGGCCGTGGCGTTGCTTTCCGATGATGACTTCGGCGCGGCCGTGGGCGCGGGCGGCTTCCTCTTGCCATTTCAGATATTCAGGCGTGCCGGGGTGCGGTTCTTTTTTTGAGAGATAGTATTCTTCGCGATAGACGAACATGACCACGTCAGCGTCCTGTTCGATGGAGCCGGACTCGCGAAGATCAGAAAGCTGGGGGCGCTTGTCGTCGCGGGATTCAACCTGGCGCGACAGCTGAGACAGGGCCAGTATGGGAACGTTCAATTCCTTGGCAAGGCCTTTGAGACCCACGGTGATTTCCGACACTTCCTGCACGCGACCCTCTGCGGCCTTGCGGGCGGAACCGGCGAGCAGCTGCAGATAGTCCACGACGATGAGGCCAAGGCCACGCTGGCGTTTCATGCGGCGGGAGCGTGCTGCCACTTGCGCAATGGTGAGGCCACCTGTGGCGTCAATATACAAGGGCAGCGACTGCAATTCCTGACTGACTTCGACGAGGCGTGAGAATTCATCTTCGGTGATCTTGCCGCGACGAATGCGCTCGGATGAAATTCCGGATTGTTCGGCGATGATGCGGGTTGCCAATTGTTCCGACGACATTTCGAGAGAGAAAAAGGCGACAATGCCGCCATTCAGGACTTTCAATGATCCATCGGGCTGATATTCGGCGTTGTAAGATTTCGCAACGTTGTATGCGATGTTGGTGGCGAGTGCTGTTTTGCCCATGGCTGGGCGACCAGCGAGAATGAGCAGATCTGATGACTGCAAACCGCCCAGTTTTTCATCGAGATCGCGCAGGCCCGTTGAAATGCCGGAGAGGTGTCCATCGCGCTGGAAGGCGGCGGCGGCCATGTCGATGGCGTCGGTGAGGGCGCGGCCAAAATTCTGAAAGCCCTTGCCGTACTTGTCGACCTCGGCCAGTGAATACAGCGTGGTCTCGGCCTTCTCGATCATGGCGCGGGCAGAGTTCTCGACATCACTGTCGTAGGATTCATTGACGATATCGGTGCCGATATTGATCAGCTTGCGGCGCTGCGCCAGCTCATGAATGGTGCGGCCATATTCTTCGGCGTTGATGATCGTTGTGGCCGACGCAGCAAGGCGCGCGAGATAGGCAGGTCCGCCGATCTCCTTCAGCGTGGCATCATTCTCAAAGAAGGCCTTGAGGGTGACCGGGTTGGCGAGCTTGCCCATGCGGATGAGTGAAGAGGCGGACTCATAAATCCGCGCATGCACCGGTTCGTAGAAATGGTCGGCGGCCAGAAAGGTTGTGACGCGGTCACAGGCCTCGTTGTTGGTCATGATGGCGCCCAGCAAGGCTTGTTCCGCCTCCAGATTGTGGGGCGGCTGGCGGTAGGCATCCTCTTGCGAGGAATCAATGGAGCGAAGGGCTGAGACAGTGTTCATGGTGGCTTTGGTGTAGCGATTGAGGTCCGAATCAGAACCCGCAGAATGATGTTATAACCGCTATCCACAGGTGAAACTGCGTTCACCTTGTGCGACAATGCGCTTGATTGTGGCGTCAGGGGCCATATATGGGGCATCATGGACATTCATGCCACAAGTCTGAGAACACCACCCCTTGCCGCCGCCCAGGATTTCGTCAATGCCATGGCGTCTGCAGCCATGGGCGTGTCAGTTGTGACAACCAATGGTGCAGCGGGTCGATTCGGTTTGACGGTGAGTGCGTGGTCGTCGGTGTCGGTGGAGCCACCGCTGCTGCTGGCTTGCATCAATCGCAAGAACGCGATTTCGGAAGCGATCACGGCCAATGGCGTGTTTGCTGTGAGTGCACTGGACGACAGCCATGAGGACGTGGCGAGAATATTTGCAGGACGGCCAAAAACCGGTGAGCCATATGTGTTTGAAGCCGGACAATGGCACGATGTGGCCCATGGGTTGCCGCTTCTCAACAATGCTTCGGCCTATTTCATCTGTGCGCTTGATTCATTTCACGATGCCGGTACGCACAGGATTTTCATGGGGCGAGTGCAACACGCAATTTCAGGAACCGTGTCGCCACTGTTGTATCATAACCGTACTTTTGGGCGGTTCGAGGCTTTGGGGTAGTTCCCCGTGAAAACCACACTCTTCAAGAACGCTCTGGCCATTGCCACGATGGACGACGCACGCCAGGAGTTCAAAGACGGTTCCGTGCTCGTTGAGGGCCATCGCATCAAAGCCGTTGGACCAGCCCACGATCTTCCTCAGTATGCTGATGAAATCATCGACGTTGCGGGGCACGTCATACTCCCCGGATTGGTCAATACGCATCATCATATGTATCAGTCACTGACGCGCGCCGTGCCCGCAGCACAGAATGCTGGATTGTTTGACTGGTTGAAAACACTGTACCCCATCTGGGCACGATTGACGCCGGAGATGATCCGCGTATCAACGCAGACTGCAATGGCGGAGTTGCTGCTGACGGGATGCACCACCTCGAGTGATCATCTCTATCTCTATCCCAATGGATCGCGTCTTGATGATGCCATTGAGGCCGCTTCCGACATTGGCATGCGGTTTCATGCGGCGAGGGGTGCCATGAGTGTGGGAGAAAGTGCCGGCGGTTTGCCGCCGGATTCCGTTGTTGAAGATGAGCGCTTTATCCTCAAGGACATGCAGCGGCTGGCTGAAACCTACCATGATGCTTCAGACTGCAGCATGTGCCGGATTGTGCTGGCACCATGCTCGCCTTTTTCAGTATCGCGGGATTTGATGCGGGATAGTGCTGATCTTGCGCGAACGCTGGGCGTGTCGCTGCATACGCATCTCGCCGAGAATGACGATGATGTGGCCTACAGTCTGGAGAAATTTGGATGCACGCCAGCGCAATATGCTGAAAGCCTCGGCTGGACTGGTCCCGACGTGTGGCATGCCCACTGTGTGAAGCTGGATGAAGATGGTATCGCGCGGTTTGCCCGATCAGACACAGGTGTGGCCCATTGCCCATGCTCGAACATGCGATTGGGTTCTGGCATTGCTCCTATCGCCAAGATGCGTGCGGCAGGTGTTGCCGTGGGATTGGGCGTTGACGGTTCAGCGTCAAATGACGGAGCCCATATGGTGGGAGAAGCCCGGCAAGCCATGCTGCTCGCACGCGTTGGTCATGGTCCTGCTGCCATGACAGCGCGGGACGCTTTGGAGATCGCCACGCTTGGAGGAGCAAAGGTTTTGAACCGCGCTGACATTGGTGCATTAAAACCAGGCATGGCGGCAGACCTTGTGATTTTTGACCTGCGCGGAATTGAACATGCAGGCGCATGGCATGACCCGGTGGCGGCACTGATATTTTCAGCACCCACCCGCGCGGCCTACACCATGGTCAATGGCAGGATGGTGGTGCGCGACGGGCGGCTTGTGACGGTGGATGAAAGAATGTTGGCCAGTCAGCACAATGACTTGGCGATGAAACTCGTGAATGCCTAAATCTCCAATTCAATCAGAAATGGCCCTGGCTGTTTGAAACTTTGCAGCATCAGCGCTGCGCAATCCTGCAGAGTTGCGCATTTCGCTGCTTCCACACCCATGCCGTTCGCCAGTTTTACAAAGTCGAGATCAGGATTGCCGAGGTCCAGCATATTCATGGCAGTGGGGCCGGGATTGGCACCGACATTGGCATATTCGCCGATGAGGATCTGATACTTGCGGTTTGAAAGAATGACAGTGGTGACAGCCAATTTCTCACGCGCCTGCGTCCACAACGCCTGTATTGTGTACATGGCCGAACCATCGGCTTGCATATTGATGACACGGCGACCTTCGCCGGCAACAGCAGCGCCCGTGGCACAAGGCATGCCGTAACCAATGGCGCCGCCCATGACCATCATCCAGTCATGCGGTGCCGCACCAAGTGAATGGGTCAGCATGTCACTGCCCAGCGTGATGGCCTCATCGGCAACAATGGCACCGTCCGGCATGACGGCCCCCAGCAATTGACCGAGACCCGCCGATGAAGGAACGCCTTTCGGAATGCCAGGTTTGGCGAATGACGGTGGGGTGTGTGGCGTTGCATTCAACGCATCGGCCAAGGCGAACAGTGCCTCTTCAGCATTCTGATCAATATCGCAGAGCGACACGACTTTAGCCTTTGCTGGCGCATGATGCGAGGGCAGACCAGGGTAGGCGAAGAAACCGAGCGGCGCACGAGCACAGACGGTAATGATGTGTTCGATGTCCTTCAGCGCTTCGATCGCAAGGAGCGCCGGATAGGGCACGCGCAACAATGGCAAGCGGCCGCTGCCGCGTTGCTGGAAGCTGTTGAAGGATTCTGCCATGATGCGGCAACTGGTTTTCGATTGAATGCCAGACGCATGCACTTGTGCCGGAGCCAGCAGCGCATTGTCACCAAGCAGTATCAGTACATTTCGTTTTTCACGCAGAATTTTCGCGGCTTGGCGTGTGGCGGCAGTACTCACTTTACGCTGTTGCGGAACGGGCAAGGGCGAGGCAACTTTTCCCCCTTCATTCCACGACGCGTCCGATGGCAAGATCAGCGTCGCGATCTGGCCGGGTGATGTGCGCGCGGCTTGAATGGCCAGTGCCGCGTCTTTGCCGACAGAAGCAGACCTGCGCGACGTCTTCACGAAGGATGAAACAGTTTCTGCCAACGCTTGTGTATCTTGCGCCAAAGGTGGGTCGAAAGGTTTGTGATAGGTCGCCTGGTCGCCAACGATGTTGAGCATGGGCACGCGGGCCCGCTTTGCATTGTGGATGTTGGCGAGGCCGTTGGCCAAGCCGGGGCCACAATGCAGCAGAGTCACCGCGGGTTGGCGCGACACGCGTGCGTAACCATCGGCCATGCCTGTCACTACATTTTCCTGGAGACCCGGAATGCAGCGCAATCCGGGAATGCGATCAAGGGCGGCCACAAAGTGCATTTCACTGGTGCCGGGGTTGGCAAAGCACACCTTGAGATCGTGGCCCACCAAGGTGTGCACAAGACTTTCAGCGCCGTTCATTTTGGTCTTCGTCATCCGCCCACAATAAGGTCTGCGGCTTTTTCTGCAATCATGATGACGGTGGCATTGGTATTGGAGGACACCACGCGGGGCATGATGGACGCGTCTACGACCCGGATGCCCTTGAGACCATGGATTTTGAGATCAAGGTCCACAACAGCATCATCGCCCCGGCCCATGGCGCAGGTCGACGTGGGGTGATGGTCGGTCTTGGCCATGCGGCAGCCATAGTCGATCAGGGCCTCATCTGATGTGACGTCAAGGCCGGGCACGCGCTCGCCGATGATGAAGTCCTTGAGCGCGGGTTGTTTCAACACCTCGCGCGCCATGCGTACGCCCCGCAGCGACATTTCACGATCATGCGGGTCAGACCAGTAGTTAGGGTCAATCAACGGCGCATCCTTGAGATTGTCTGATTTGAGGCGAACAGTTCCACGTGAACGCGGGCGCATATAGGCGGAGTTGATGGTGATGCCACCGTGTTCAAGTTTTGCGATACCCGTTTCAATGCCGGACCCCATGCCCACATGGAACTGCATGTCCGGCGCATCGGCATTTTCATCGACGTACCAGAAGCCACCGGAGTCGAAGAGGGATGATGCGACTGGACCTGATTTGGTTAGAAGATATCGAAGCCCTGCAAGCACCGCCCAGTGTGGCTTTCCGTATTTGTCGAAGGTGAAATCGCCTGCGCATTCCGCGATGACGCACATGTCGATATGGTCCTGCAAGTTCGATCCAACGCCGGGAAGATGATGCAGCGGCGTAATGCCAACAGATTTGAGATGATCCCCAGGACCGACGCCGGACAGTTGCAGCAGCCGAGCAGAGCCAACGGTGCCCGCGCACAGCAGGATTTCCTGCGATGCATGCACGCGTTGTTCAGGGCCATCATCAGGCGTGACTTCGATGGCGATGGCACGTGTGCCATCAAAAACCACCCGGCGCGTCGTGCAGTTCAGTATCACGGTGAGATTTGGACGCGATAGAGCAGGGCGCAGATATTCCTGCGACGTGGATGAACGCCGCGCCTTGCGTTGTGTGAGTTGGTAGAAACCCCAGCCTGCGGGATCACCACTGGCAAGATCAGCCTTGAAGGGAATGCCGAACTGCTCTGCCGCCTTTTGCGTTGCCCGCGCAATGGGCATGGGGAAGGATGGCTGCGACACACCAAGCGGTCCGCCCTTGCCATGGGTCTCGTTGTCAAATGTGTCGTTGTCTTCGGCTTTGCGGAAGTAGGGCAAAACATCATCATAGCTCCAGCCGGTGCAGCCAAGTTGTGCCCAGAGATCAAAATCCTGCCGGTTTCCGCGCGTATAAATCTGCGCATTGATAGTGGACCCGCCACCGATGACCTTGGGCAGCGTGAACCAGAACACGCGGTCCTTCATGTGTTTCTGTGGCACCGTGGACCAGCCCCATGAGCCGATTACCTTGGTCATCTTGGCAAACCCTGCGGGCCACTTATAGAGAATATTGCGGTCATTGCCGCCCGCCTCGACAACCAGCACTCTACAATCCGGGTTTGCCGAGAGGCGGTTTGCCAGCACACAACCCGCCGAGCCGCCACCGACAATGATATAGTCATAGGATTTTGCAAACGAGGGCATCGAGAACCTAAGAAACCATTTGGTTACTTATAGGGCGAAGGGTGCAAGTGTTGCAAGTCCCTCTCCGTCTCGCGGCTTGCGCCGAGATGCCACCTCGCCCGCTTGCGGAAGAGGTGGCACGCGGAACGCGTGACGGAGAGGGAAGTCTTCAACTCTCGCTCACTTGATAGTGTGCTTTATCCAGCCATGCTTGTTCGATCTCAACGCCCCAGCCGGGTTCATCGGTGATGGTCACATGACCATCGACAATCTTGTACGGATCATTTCGAAACAATCCATACTGCCAAGGATAATAGTCAGCACCCTCAATCGAAAATTCCAGATACTTGCCGGCATTTGGAATGGCCTTGAGAAAGTGCATCGTACACAACGTCACTAACGACCAATTCGCCGCATGAGGTGTGACCGGCAGTCCAGCAG
>JANNNG010000005.1:0-14884 GCA_031398425.1 Hyphomicrobiales bacterium
GAGCTGATCAAGGCTGCTCTGCTTCAAGGCCACTTCCAATTCAGAATTGCGCTTCTGAATATCGCGCATAACACCGCGCAATTCAGCTTCGCGTTCCTCGAAAATCTTCATCAGTTCTTCGAGGCGTGCTTCATTGAGCTGCTGGGCGGGGCCAACAACCAATTCACGCAGCTTCAGCAAGGCGGCATGGGCATCCGCTTCACTGCCGACACGGGCGAGATCAACCGAACTTGGTGTGACCTGGCGTGGGCGTGGTGCAACAGCACGCGCTTCGGTGGCAACAGACATGGGCACTGTCACCGTATTCTTCATGGCAGGGTGACGGGTCTCGCGAAATTTCCGCGGGGTCATCTTCACCTGCACCTCGTTGTGATCCAACATCGTCGACATGGTTTTAACTCCTTTCATGCTCGATGCTACGTGCTGAGCAAACCAAAGGCCAACCTTAGACCAAAGTGTAGATAACGGGATATTAGGCCTAACTTTTATGGTTAATGGGCCTGGTCGGCCTTGGGCTTGCGCAACATCTGCATGATGGGGGAAATAACGTGGTTGACGATGGGCACCGTCAAGGCACCCAGAATTGCTCCCAGCACACCAGAGCCGAGGGCACCCAGCAACCAGCCGATGGCACCCGGCAGAAACGGCGAAGCAGCACCGATGGATTTTGCCGTGTCCTTGATTAAATGCTCCGGTTGGTCAAAGCCATACTGCGCAAGGCCATGCAGCACAATGTCTCCGCCCACCCACAACATGGCCGCCGTTCCCACAATACTGAGAGTAGAAAGAAGCACAGGCATGCCTTTCACCAACAATCGACCAAGCTGAGCGATGAAGGTGTTCTGCTGCCTGGCCATGGCAGCCCCAGCGTCATCAGCCTTCACGATCAAGGCGACAACACCATAAACAACGATGGTGATGCCTATGCCTACGGCCGCCAATACGATGGCACGCATGACAAGCGGCTGATCTGACACGCCGGCCAGTGTCAACGCCATGATTTCCGCAGAAAGGATAAAGTCGGTTCGGATGGCGCCGCCCACTTTCTCATCCTCCAGCTCCTGCGCGGTCTGGATCACAGGCGAAACAAGCGCATCGGCGACGTGGACATCGTGGGGCACCACAAGACCGTGAAACTTTTCATAGCCTTCATAACACAAAAACAATCCGCCTATCATGAGCAGCGGGGTGATGGCCCAGGGTGCCAGCCATGACAACAACAGTGCTCCGGGTAAAAGAAACAGCAACTTGTTCTTGAACGAGCCAAGTGCTATTTTCCAGATGATCGGCAGTTCACGCTCCGCTGCAAATCCCACCACATAGCGTGGCGTGACGGCGGTATCATCGATCACAATACCTGCGGCCTTGGTGCCCGCCTTGAGCGATTGGGCTGCAATATCATCCAGCGAAGACGCAGCAATTTTTGCGATTGCTGCGACGTCATCCAGCAGCGCCAACAAGCCTGAAGCCAAAATCATTCTCCAATATTTGCGAGCTGATTAAACGTTTCCACGCCGCATGGAAAGCCACCATATGAAAATTCCGACAAGGAGTGGTGGGCCTGAAAGTACCAAGATGATTTCCCATCCGACATAATTGTTGGAGCGCATGCCATCCATGATCCAGCTGCCCAGGAACAGAGCTCCGCAGCCTCCGGCGAACAAGGTTGTAAGTATGGCAACGGTGGCAAACAAAAGTCGGATGACGGAGTGACGGGGAAGGCCCGCTGCGACACGTTTCTTCTCGCGCCAGTCCAGAAAAAACCACAGAAGTAGCACAGGTACGACGATGAGAAGAATTAAGACAATGCTCATGATTTACTCTTCGGGTTTTGAATTTTCACGTTTCGCACGGCCCATTGCAATTCCAGCCCACAGCAGAAGAAGACCTGCAATGAGGGGCAGCAGTCCCTTTCCTATCTCCCCAGGGCTTAAACTAACAAAAAGAATAGTGCAGGCTCCGCCAAACAAGGCGAGCATTGCGCCAAGAATGATCAGCAGAATGTGCACTACCCTGCGCTCGCCTTGGACCGCTCCATCCGCGCCCGCGCCGCGTCGTCGCGGTAGAAGAGGTTATAGGTGTCGAAGGGGATGATCTGTCCGTTGGGCGTGACGAAGTGGACGCAGCTACGCTTCACTCTGGAGATGCAGAAGTTGTGCGCATCTAGGAATTCGACGATGGCGATGCGGAAGATGTTTTCATAACCCATGCCCTCCGGCACAGGAATTTGCGGCAGGCAGCACAGCAACGCATCAAGCCGTTCAGGGTTGTTGCATTCCACTGTGGCGAGAGAAAAGAAGTTGAGGATTTCCTTGTGCAGTTCAGGATATTTTTCAAAGGTGATGGCGTTGGGGAGTGCCTCCACCAACATGTCCTTTGGGAAATAGGAGGTGATGGGGGCGATTTTTTCTGCGTTGCGCAACGCGTAGCCGATGGCAATGGATTCAGGATTGCAAGGTAAGGGAATAATGTCATTGGCTTCGAAGGCTGTGCCCGCAGCGATGATGGCCTTTCGGATGTCGGAGAGCACGAAACGATCCGTGGACGGATCAAAATCTTCATTGCGTCCTGCGTCTTGCACAGGCTGGAAGGTGATGCCGCGGATGCACTTCCATTGCAGGGCGTATTCGATGATGTCTCCCAGTTCATCATCATTCTGACCGCGTTTGACGACCACAACGAGAGTGGTTGAAATATTATGTTTTTCAAGAGCTTCCAGGGCTTCCCTGCGAATGCGGGTGAGGTCAGCGCCGCGCAGGTGCCTGAGTACAGACGGCCGCAGGCTGTCGAATTGCAGATAGATCTCGAAGCCCGGCTTGAAACTTGCCAGTTGCTCGACGAAGGCTGCATCTTGCGCGATGCGAATGCCGTTGGTGTTGAGCATGATGTGGCGAATGGGTCGGCGCTTGGCGGCCTCAATGATGGCAATGATGTCAGGGTGAATGGTGGGTTCACCGCCGGAGAGTTGCAGGAGATCAGCCTCGCCTTCCGAGGCCACAAGCGCATCCATCATTTTCTCGATTTCGGCGACAGGACGATGATAGGTTTTTTCCGTCGATGAATCAGCAAAGCACATGGGGCATGTGAGATTGCAGGCTTCGTTGACGTCGATGAGACCGAGGCAGGAATGCTGTTCATGGTCGGGACAGAGACCGCAATCATAGGGGCAGCCCTCGTCGGTTCGGGTTTGAAAAACGTGGGGGCGGTCGCCGGGTTTGATGTAGTCCTGCGCTGCCTTGTAAAAAGCAATATCGGTGGATATCAGCGCCTTGCTGACGCCGTGCGTCTTGCAGCGCTTCTGATAGTAAACATTGCCATCGTCGAAAATGATCTTTGCAGGCACCAGGGCGTAACATTCGGGGCACAGCGATGTGGTCTGGCTGTGGAAGATATAGGGAGAAATCTTACGGATTGGCGCGTTCACGGTTGTTCCCCAACATGACCAGAGCGTAGGCCACAAGGGCCACGCAGACAAGATGGAACAGATTGAACGGGCCGACGACGGCGGCGTAGGGCTTCAGGAACTCCCACGGGAAGCGCTGGGCTGCGTAGAACAGCACAAGGGCATAGAAGCCGTTGCGGGCAAACCATGGATTTCTGTTGCCGATCATGACAAGTGAGAACAGCAGAAAGGCCAGCATGGCGAACGACTCATAAAGTTGCACCGGATGGCGGGTGATGCCGTCACCCAGATCCACGGCCCAGGGCATAGAGGATGGCGTGCCATGGGTTTCGTCCTGAAGGCCCGACAGAAAGCAGCCCCAGCGACCGACGACAACAGTCGTTGCGAAAGTGGGAACGAAGATCAGACCCGTCGAGCCTTTGATGCCTCTGCTCCACTTGAAAACTTCGATTGCAGCAATGGCACCAGCGAGCGCACCGAGAATGCTGCGGGCGACATGTGGTTGGCCGGAAAGATACAGATTGAGCGTGCCAAACCCAAAGCCGCCGATTGCAGCACCGAGAATGAGTGCGAAGATGTAACCGATGCCCGCGTGTTCGATTTTCTGTGAGGCGTGCGCAAGGCGCCACCTGTAGCAAAAGGCTGTGACGGTGAGAGAGGTGATCGCGGCGATGATGTCGAAGATGGTATGGAGCATCATTCCCTCTCCGTCAGCCGCTTACGCGACTGCCATTTCTCCCGCAAGCGGGCGAGGACAAGGTTCTTTTCCTCGCCCGCGCGTTAGCGCGAGACGGAGAGGGACTGCCTTACTGCCGCTCCAGCGCGTCCTTGATGATCTTTTGCAGATCTTCACGGCGGTATGGTTTCATGATGATGAAACCTTCCTTGAAGCGCGGTTCGTCCTGGTGGACCATCGCACCTTTGGGATAGCCCGAGGTGTGCACGACCTTGAGTTCCGGCTTCATGCTGATGGCGGCCTGTGCGAGATCGAAACCATTCATGCCGCCCGGCATGACAACGTCGGAGAACATGAGGTCAACGTCGTCGTGTTCCTGCAATCTGGACAAGGCTTCAAAGCCGTCTCCGGCTTCCACGATTTCGTAACCGAAATCTTCGAGAAATCCGCAGGCCACGGCGCGGACCGCTTCCTGATCTTCAACCACGAGAATCTTGGGGCGGCGTGTGGCGACGGGGGCGATGTCCACCGGAGTTTCAGCAATCGCGGCAATTGGTGCAACTGCGACTATGCCCGCCTCAACCTCGACTTCTCCAGGGCGCATGCGGCGAGGAATATACATCTTGATGGATGTACCGTGGCCCACTTCCGAATAGACCTGGATGTGTCCGCCCGACTGCTTGATGAAACCATAGACCATGGACAGGCCTAAGCCTGAACCCTTGCCCGCTGCTTTTGTTGTGAAGAAGGGCTGGAAGACTTTTTCGAGAAGTTCCGGCGCCATGCCTGTGCCGGAGTCAGACACGGCCACCAGCACGTATTGGCCCGGAACCACGTCCGGGTTCTTCTCGGCATAGAACCGATCAAGATAGGCTGGTTGGGTTTCAATTGTGAGCTTGCCGCCGTTTGGCATAGAGTCACGCGCATTTATGGACAGGTTGAGGATAGCGCTTTCGAGCTGTGACGGATCAATCAGGCAGCGCGGGTCGCCACCCATGGTTTCGACCTTGAGTTCAATGTTCTCGCCGATGGTGCGGGAGACGAGGCTTTCCATGCCGCGCACCATGTCGTTGACAGAAGTGTCCTTCGGTTCCAGTTCCTGCTTGCGGGCGAAAGCCAGCAATTGACGCGTCAGGTCCGATCCCTTGGTGGCCGCATCCTGGGCTTCCTGCAAACGCTTGGCGGATTTTTCGTCCGTCGTGATCTTGCCGTCCAGCAATTGCAGATTGCCGATGATGATGGTGAGGAGATTGTTGAAATCATGGGCCAGGCCGCCCGTCAATTGGCCAACGGCTTCCATTTTCTGGGCGCGCTGCAAACGGTCATTGATGGACTTGCGTTCCGTGACATCGACGATCTGGATCACCAGTTGTTCCGTGCCGCCGCTTTCATTTTTGACAAGGGCGACGGAGGTGGAGCCATGGGCAATCTTTTCGCCCTGCCCCATGTAACGCAGGTCAAGATTGAAATGCGACGACTCACCCGACAGCAATTGACGAAGCCCATTCAGGAACTGGCCGCGATCATCCTTGTGCAGCAGTTCGTCAAAGCCAGTGGTGGCAGATGCAATGTCCTTGCGATCCAGAAAATCATTGAAGGCTTCATTGGCAAATTCAATTTGTCCCGTGGGCGAGATCACAGCCATGGAATGCACCGAGGCAGCAAAGGCCGCACGAAAGCGCTGGTCGCTTCGGTTGGTGGCCAAGGCAGCAAGTTTCTTTTCCGACACATCTTCCAGCATGCAAACGGAACGATCAAGGCGGCCCTTGTCACCGCGATAGGCGGTCATCGACAACAGCACGGTGGCCAGTGAACCGTTCTTGCGGATCAGCAGAATTTCTTCGCTGCGGCAGGCGCTTGTCGTGAGATATTTTGGGTAGATGGTTGTCACCAGTTTGCTGCGGCTTTCCATCGGCAAGAACTCGCTGAAGGAGCGGCCCAGCACTTCGTGCAGCTGATAGCCAAAGCTTTCAAGCCATTGGCGGTTGGCGGAAATCAGGCGGCCTGAGGCGTCCATGCAATGCAGGGCAATTGGAAGCGAAGAGATCAGGCGTTCGTAAACAACACCGTTCTGGTCCGGGAAAAAGGCAGCGGTTTGGAGTTTTGCCGTTGTCTGACGTTCAATGTGCCAGGTGCTGGCCTTGCTGCCCGCGTCATCCCAATCCTTAACATTCAGCGCATTCATGATTCAAAAATTCTCCGTCACGTTAACGGACCCTAACGCAGCCGGAGTTAACGGCTCATTGCAGGGGTCCGAACAATTGCTTTGTTAAGCATCATAGACATGCAAGGTTTTACACGTGGTAAATCAATCCTGAACGGGACGGCCCATCGCTTCGGCTGTGACAGTGGCGCTGAGCAGCCCATCATCATTCTGGGCGTCGGGCAGCATGTGTTTCTCGGTGATGACTTCAATGCGCGGATTTTTTGCACCGTGTTGTGTGGCCTGGGCCTCTGCCAATCGGCTGGCAAGGTCTTGTGCCTGCGCCAGTGCAACACGGCCCGAACCAAATATTTGCGCCTGACCCGCACCATGAAGGCGGAACGCGCCGTTGCCATCACCTTCTACCGTTATCACCACGCGATCTGCCACAACGGCTGATGCCGCACCCACGGCATTGGCCACATCGCAATAGGGTGCAAAAATAACTTCAGTGTCGAGCCTGCGGGCAACTTCTTCGTAATAAATCTTGACGGGACCACCCACGGCCACGATTGGCGCAAGGGGGGCCAATGACACTTTTGCCCGCCCGACTTTCCCACGACCCTCGCAGACAGCATCAATTAACCTGTTTGCATCAGCGAGACCCCCCAAGGCCGTGTCGATGACAACACGGGCAGATTTCGTGACAGTCGCATGCCATATTTCATTGCTGAATTGTTTCAGACCCGCTTCGTCCGGCATTTTCATGGTGCGGAACCTGCACAGGAGTTTTGCCCCCAGCACCGCAGCATCGCGGTTCCAATTGTCTTGCAAGTCCAGCACGTGCGCCGCATCGGACGGAGTGAAGGCGCAGAGTTGCAGCAGGCCCTTGCGCCGCAATGAGGCAACAGCGCGTTGGGCTGCGGTGGAAACGGCGGTGCGGCGCAAAGCTGTTGGATGATCACTTATGGTTGCAAGGATATTTGCTTCACGCAGGTTCAGACCATGGGGCGAGATGTCGTCATCGCGACCGAAGGGCAACACCAAAAAGCGACCAAGCAGAGAGCCGCCTTCGGTTTCCGCAAGGTCTGCTTCCAGCAGTGTCATGACTTCTGGCTTTCGGGATGCCAGCAAGGACAAGGGTAACGCACGTTGCGGTCCCACTTCAATTTTCCCGTTGAGGCCAATGCAGATTTCGCTATCACCGCCAAGACCGATGGTCTTGACGTCAATGGCTTTCACCATGGTGCGCCAGCCTCCGACTTCTGCACCCTGCGCGGCCACAAGGGGCCTGCCATTTTCAAGAATGCCGACGTCAGTTGTGGTGCCGCCCATGTCGGACATGATGAAGTCGTCCAGTCCCGAGAGCCATTTTGCACCCACCAGACTTGCGGCGGGGCCTGACAATATGGTTTCGATGGGGCGATGCACGACGCTTTCTGCCGACGCCAATGCGCCATCGCCTTTCATGATCATGAGCGGGCAATCAATACCGAGGGACTGCATGGCGCGCTTTACGGCCGCAATCAAACGGGTGATATGACCGATGAGACGTGCGTTCAACACCGACGTCAGGGCACGGCGCGGTGCGTCAAGCGCGCTCGAAAGTTCAGATGACAGTGTGACGGGTATGTCCAGCATTTCAATGCTCAGATCGCGAGCCAGCATTTCATGGGCGTTGTTGCGAACGGCGAAGGTGGAGGCAATTGCGATGGACCCAACCCTGCCCTTCAGTGCCTGCAAGGCAGCTCTGAGGGCAGCCGTATCCAATGCTGTCGTTTCTTCGCCGTTGTGATCATGACCGCCTGCTACTCGGATAACAGGCATGTCAGGAAATGCCGCTACGATGCCTGTGCGCTCGACCATCTTGTCATCAAAGCCAATCAGTATGACAGCGGCTGCACCGCCATGGCCTTCAACCACGGCATTGGTGGCAAGGGTCGTCGAGATCGATACCAGCTTGATGTCTTCAGGCTTGATGTCGCCATGCAAGGCTGCTACGGCTTCCGCCATGGCAAGAGCTACTCCGATTGCAAGATCACCCTTCGTGGTGATGGATTTGGCTGATGCCAGAATGCAATGGGCTTTTTGTTCAATGACAACAGCATCCGTATAGGTGCCGCCCGTATCAATGCCGATGATGAATGTCTTGGTCAAGATGACGCTGCTTCAAGCAGATTTTTGGGGTGGCGGGAAAGAAAAAAATTCCCTCTCCGCCATCGCTAACGCGGTGCCACCTCTCCCGCAAGCGGGCGAGGAGAAAGAATCTTCTTCCTCGCCCGCTTGCGGGGGAGGCGGCACACGAAGTGTGACGGAGAGGGGATTTAACCGTCCGTCTGGAGGCGCTGCATGTTCTCGCGAATCTCTGCAATTGACCCCAGCACGGCGGCCTTGTCGGACTCCAGTTGGATCAGGCGGAACTTGGCCTGTATGCCGGTGCCCTGAAACTCAGGTGCTTCAACGCCTTTCAGAGTCGCCACCAGTTTGCGGGTTTCGGCGATGGCGCTGTCGATCTTGCTGCTGGAATCAATCAGACCCTCGATGGCGCGTTCATGGGCGAGGCGCAACACATTGACTTGCCAGAGGGCCCCACCCTCCTCCGTGACGGCGCGAAGCCTGGCCTGTTTGGCGCGTTTTTCATGTTCGAAGCGTTGCGGCAAAGCGGCACCCAGTTTCATGGAGACGCTGAGTCTGCCGCTGAAGCCGTTGCGGTCGACCGAGAAATTGTCGCGGGTGACATCATCACTCCAGCCTGCGGACAGGGATACGTCAACAGAATCAAAGGTGCGCATGCGGCTGTTCAAGTCTTCGAGGTCTGCTTCCGCACGGAGCAGTTCGCGGCCCAGAATGCTGGCGCGGTCCCGGCTGCCCAGAAGGTCCGACGTGCGCCGGTCGGCTTGTGATTTGGCGTTGCCGGCTTCAGCGAATATTTGGTCGGCGAGCCCCATGAGCATGGTGGCCTTTTCGCGATCAAGATAGCCATCGTTCATGGCGTGGGATACGTGACGGCGCAGTGCAACGATCTCTGATTTGCGCTTCGCAATCGCGTTGGCCTTGGCACGAAAGCCCGCACTGGTCAGCCCTTGTGGTGAGAGGAAAACCAGTTTCTGCAATCCGGTTTCAGCCATGTAACGGCGGCAGCGCACTTCGGCGGTTTCCTCCAGCACATTGGCCTTGGCAAAGTCTGATACGCTGACACCCAGTGACAGACTTGATTTTCCGTCATCTGCACTGGAGCCGGAGAGCCGCGGTGATCGCATGATGGTGGTTTGCGCCGCTGTATCCTCCATCAAGTATTCGCACCAGGCGGGCAGTCTTGATGGTGTTGTGGCAACAGGAGTGATGACGGTCGCCCTATCGATGACTGTCGGTTTCAGCGCTGGTGCTTCTGCTGTCTTGACCACTCGCACTTCGCGCGGTGCTTCAAGAATAGACAGCCTGAAACCTTCTCCAAGCAGTGCGGATTGCCCAGCGCAACCTGCCAATGCCAGCAGGGTCAAAGGCAGCGTGAGGCGATGCTTTTTAGAAAAGAAGCGGTTTGCGTGTGCCATGGATGATCTCGCGCATTGCAGCGTCCGGTGCTGAGAGTTTCACCTCAACAAAACGACCGCGAATGGGTTTGCCAAAAAACGGATGAACAGAATTGATTTCGCCAGGAAGCGACTTACCCACAGCACCGGCACCAGTGCACCACAGAATCGTGAATCTGCAAGAATAGAGATCGGTGCCTTCGGCGAATTGGTCTTCGTTGCCGTAGGGCACGAACACCACGTCAATGCGCTGATGCAATGCGCGGGCAATGGCAGAGTTTTCATGCTGCGCCAATTGACTGGTCAAGACTTCCTGGCTTTTGACAAGGGTGGCCTTGCTTTCAGCCACGCCGATGAGTTTTGACTTTGCAATGTCACGCGCCGCCAATGCTTCTGACGCCTGCTTCGTCAACAGAAGCAGATCACTTGAGGTGGCCGTGATGCCGGAAAGGCCCTTGTCCTCTTTCAGCGCCTGTTGCAGCGACAGCAACATTTCCTTGCTGGATAGGAATTCAGTGATCTGGTCCTCAGCCTGATCAATTTCAGTTTCGATGGCAGCAAGGCGCTGGCCAGCATCGATCAGATTGAGGGTTCCAGCGCTGTAGCTGTTCCGGTCAATCAGACGTTTCTGATAGAGACGTTCAAGATCAGCCGGAGGTCCTTTGGCGTTGACCTGCTTTGCCAGTTGTGAACGCACCTTCTGCAAGCGATTGATGCCTTGCCGCAAGACCTTGCTTTGCCGCGCCCTGAGTTCAAGTTCTTTTTTGACGGTACCCGCAGCATACTTCACCAGAGCTGTGGCTTCATTAAATTCATTCTCTGCCGTCAACTGCGCCAAGGTCTCATCGGACAGACGCTGTTCCGTGAGATTGAGTGCCACCTTCACCTCGGTGATTTCACGTTCGACCCGGTTCACCATGTCATGACCGCGAGTCAATGTCATGGGGGCACCCCACCCGGCTGACAGCAGGAAAAAGGCAATCAGCACGCCATAGAAGGCAAAGGCCGCAAACAGGGAAAACAGCATCACGAAGGCCGCACGCTTGTAAAGCGTGGATACCAAGCTCATGAAGCTATCTGATAGATGACGCCTTGAATGTGTTGTTTTCGTTGATTTTTCTTTATGCTGCGGTGTGAACTGAACCGGTTTTTCAAGCGTGTCGCGCTGGCGTCTTTCAAGGCCCAGGATGCGCAAGAGCTGGGCTTCCTTGAGGGGCGCTGACAGCACGCGGGCCACACCGGGAATAGACAGATAATGCCCGATATTGCCGAAGGTACTGATGACCACAGGCTTCACGGGATAGCCCAGGGATTGAAGGACAGGCAACATCAGTCGCGTGGGCAGGCTCTCGTCCCGCTGGTCAATGATAACGATGTCAAACTGTTTGCGGCGGAGATGCGCAAAGGCGGCTTGCACCTCCTGCTCATAGGCAAGTTCCACGCGACCGATATGGTTGACCAGAATGTTGCAAAGCTCGTCTGCCGCCGGGCCAACGTAGAGCACGCGCGGCACTGCTCGTGGGTGTGCAGCCGGGCCCTTGAATGGCAGAGGCTGGGTCATGCAGGCTTTGCCCGCTTTGGCTTTCCGCCCGCGCGGGTTTCCCATGACGTTGTGCCAAGCGTTGCCAGAGCCAGCGGTGTCATGGTCAGGTACATCACAGGAAACACAATCGCCATGGACAGGAACCAGATGCCATTGGTGCGGGCCATGGCAGGCAGCTTGTGCTTGTTCAACTCATAGGCCAGCGCGAAAATCGAAACCAGCAGCGCATGTTCGATCATGGGAATGACAAAGCCGAGCCTGGCCACCTGTGACGCCAGCGTCAGAGGATAAAACAGCAGCAGCAGCGCCATTGAGGAGTAATGCACCAGCACAAACGGATGAAAACGGCCAAGGTGTGGAATGGCCGTTATGAAGTCGATGAGATTTGAACGCCGCCAGCGTAGCTGCTGACTGATGTAACCCGCAAAGGTGGGTGGGGCCTTGGTGAAACATTGGGCCTGAAAACACAATCGCGTTTTGTAGCCGCGCTCTACCAGTTTGCGGGTGAGAAAACGGTCCTCACCGTATTTTACATCATCTCCCAGAAAAGTGCGCTTCTCGATATCCTGGTCCACGGCCAGCAAAGCCGAGCGCTTGTACAATGTAAGACAGCCCGACAGGCACATGATGTGGCTGAAGGCATTTTCGACGTTTTTCAGGAACTGATAGCCGATCCAGTATTTCACAGCCTGCATCCGCGTCAGCCAGTTTTCATCGGCGTTGGACACGAACACACAACCGCCTACGGCGTCTACATCGGACGCAACCATGTGGCGCACCAATGTGCGCAGGGCGGAAGGTTCAACAATCACATCAGAATCAACCGACATGATGAGATCCGTATAGGTTCTCAACACCGCGTTCTTGATGCCGATCCGCTTTCCCACGTTTTTCTCATTCTGGATCACCGTCATCCAGGGGTAGGTGCGGGTGATGGTTTGCAGATGATCGAAGGTATCGTCCGTGGACTGATCATCGATAAATACCACGCGCAACTTGTCGCGCGGGTAGTCCAGCATCTGGAAGGAGTCAGCGGTTTTGAGAATATGTGATCCCTCGTTGTAGACGGGGATTACGATGGCAACGGTGGGCCACACCAATGGGTCTTGCCCAAAGTCAGAAAACGTGCGCTTGTCGACCACGCGCAAGGCACTTCCAAGCACATAGCGGTTGGTGAAAACCACAAGTACCAGAAGAGCAAACAGCCACTCCAAGGCAACCAGCGATAACAACGTCCGCCCCCAATACGCTACACACAACGCGATACAACCCACCGCAACCGGGTAATCTTTAAGGTGGAATGGTTGCTGTGCAGTTAATCGTGGAATCGCGGAGAAAGATGGCAGTTTTCCAGTTGTTTCCCATTAACCTTTCCCTGCGTTTACCCTGTTCATTAAATCGAAATTGGCACTCGCTGGTGTTGTCTCGGGTTGAAACGGCAAAGACCACTGGGGGCAACAAGATCGTGAAGACCAATACCGCAAACGCTAAATCTGACTATGTTTCGGGCACACCACGCCTCATCACCAACATACCAGTGAACCTGCCCGATCCTGCCACTTCGCGCGTCGCTGTCATCGGCCTTGGTTATGTGGGGCTGCCGCTGACACTTGGTTTTTCCAAAGCCTCCCGCGCCATTGGCTTTGATATTTCAGAGAGCAAGATTGCGGAATTGCGCAAGGGCATCGACCTCACAGGTGAGGTCAACCCGGAAGACCTGCGTGGCTCTGATGCAGAGTTCACAACTTCACCCACAGCGCTGCAAAATGCAAATGTCATCATCGTCTGCGTGCCAACGCCGGTGGACGGCCACAATAAGCCTGACTATGGCCCGCTGATTGCGGCATCGAAATCCATCGCTGCGAACATGAAGCGCGGTGCCGTGGTGGTATTTGAAAGCACGGTGGACCCCGGCACGACAGAAGATCGCTGCTTGCCGGTAATTGAAGCCCATTCCGGCATGAAGGAAGGCATTGATTTTTATCTCGGCTATTCGCCAGAGCGCATCAACCCTGCTGACCCCTCTCGCAAACTGCCTGACATCAAGAAGATCGTTGCAGGCACAACGCCTGAAGTGACGCGTTTTCTGGAAGTGCTTTATGCCCGCGTCATCAAGGCCGGGCTGTTTCCTGCGGCCTCCATCAGGGTGGCGGAAGCTGCAAAGATCCTGGAAAACACACAACGCGACGTCAATATCGCGCTCATGAATCAGATGATGATGCTGTTTGACAAGATGGGCATTCGCTCATCAGACGTGATTGCTGCGGCTTCTTCGAAATGGAACTTCCACCACTATCGGCCGGGTCTTGTAGGCGGCCATTGTATTGCCGTTGATCCCTACTTCCTCGTTGATGCTGGCCGTCGGCATGGCTTGTCGATGGAGCTTGTGGCGGCGGCACGCGCCGTAAATGAACAGACTGCGTATTTCATGGTGGAGAAGGTTGAGCACCTGATGCCACCGTCACGTCATGGATTGCATGGCAAAAAGATTCTGGTGCTGGGGCGCAGCTTCAAGGAAGACTGCCCCGACACGCGCAATTCCAAGGCCTATCCTTTGATGGATGCCCTTTGGATGCGCGGTGCTGATGTGTTCAATTTCGACCCCGTGGCGCACGATGATCATTTTGAAGGTGGCCGTGGCGCCAAAATGATCGAAGAGCCGGAGCAGGAAGGCCCCTATGACGCGGTGGTGTTCACCCTCGCCCATTCCGTGTTCCGCCAACAGTTTGATGCGCAGACACTGCGATCACTGGCGAAGAAACACGCACCCTTGATCGACATGCGCGGCAATTTTGATTGTGCGGATGTGCGGGACTGGTTCAACTACTGGCGGCCTTGAACGAGGCGGGTCAGATTTTGCGGATGTAAAGTCCACCGCCTGAGTACACGCCATTGTCGCCAGAGAGTGCGGCGCAGCGTTGCCTGCCCTTGAGCCAGCGGTTGAAGCGGATGCAGAGTTTCTCGCCGCTGACAGACCACACGCCATTGTCAGATTTCCTTTTAGACGTCGTGCCGGAAATTGCCCCACCAGAACGCAGGCTGACGGTCATCTTGACCAGCCCGTAGACGCTGACGGCATAGCTGCCGGGGGCGAGGCCACGGAGTTCGCTCGCATTCAGTTTATCACCCGCAAAGCTGGGTGATACGAGGGCGGCAACAACCAGGGCCGTGGCAAACGGTGTTTTCAGATTCATTCTGTGTCTCGTCTGGTTATGACAGGCGAATATAAAACCGGGCCGCCGTCAGGTCTATGTTGCAGTGCAACAATACCAAAATTGTGCCGAGATTATGGCAACCGTCAGAACGGAACCTCATCATCCAAGTCGCGTGCAAAGGTCTGCTTGGCGCCTCCCGCCGTGCGTGGACGCTCCATGGGTGACGATGCACCAAAACCATCACCACCACCATAGCTGCCGCCTGCGCTGTCTCCTCCGCCGGGCTTGCCGTCCAGCATGGTCATCACGCTGTTGTAACCCTGCAAAACGATCTCTGTGGATGACTTTTCGACATTGTCCTTGTCCATCCATTTACGCGTCTGCAACGACCCTTCGATGTAAACCTTGGAGCCTTTTTTCAAATATTGCTCAGC
>JANNNG010000047.1:0-35431 GCA_031398425.1 Hyphomicrobiales bacterium
CAAAGTGGGCTTTGGCATCATAGAGCGTTTCAATTGAAATGTGGGCCACGCCCTTTGCGGCGGCGTAGGTTTCCGTGTTGCGGCGGGCCTTCTTGCGAACGAAGAAGGGGATTTTTTTTAGTTCGGTTTCAGCATCGGCCAACCAGATGGGTGCGCCTGCTGTTATTGTTTCGGCTTGCGCTTCGACTTTGTTGGTGTGGCCAAGGTGGGAGGCGGCAGCCTGGTCGTTGAATTCAAAATCGTCGCGGAACATGTGGATCAGGTGTTCTTCGAGGCCCATCATCAGCGGATGCACCCAGGTGTCGAATATGACGTTGGCACCTTCGAAACCCATTTGTGGAGAATAGCGGGCAGGGAAGTCTTGCACATGCACGGGCGATGAAATGACGGCGCAGGGAACGCCCAGACGCTTTGCAATGTGGCGTTCCATTTGTGTGCCCAGTACGAGGTCTGGATGCAATTCGGCGACCTTGGCTTCAATGTCGATATAGTCATCGGAGATGATGGCTTCGAGCCCAAGTTGGATTGCAACCTCGCGCACGGCGCGGGCCTGTTCGCGGGAGTAGGTACCCAAGCCCACAACGTCGAAGCCCAGTTCTTCTTTGGCAATGCGGGCGGCCGCGATGGCGTGGGTCGCGTCGCCGAAGATGAAGACGCGCTTTCCCGTGAGATAAGTTGAATCGACGGAGCGTGAGTACCAAGGGAGGCGGCACATATCATCGTCAAGGACTGGGGATGGATCAACGCCTGCGAGGGCGGCCACTTCGGCGACAAATTCGCGGGTGGCACCGACGCCGATGGGAATGACCTTGGTGAATTTTTGATCGAAGTTTTTTTCGAGATGGCGGGCCGCAGGCTCAGCGATTTCGGGATAGAGCAAAACGTTGAAATGCGCATCACCCAAGCGAACCAGATCAGCCGGTGTAGCACCCATGGGCGCTGTCACATTGACCACGATGCCAAGACGCCCCAGCAGCTTTTTGATTTCAACAATGTCGTCGCGATTGCGGAAGCCGAGAGACGAAGGACCGAGAATGTTGCAGGTGGCTTGGGCTGGCTTGGTTGTCGGCGCAATCGTCAGTCCACGGACCAATCGGTAAAAGGTTTCGGCTGCACCCCAGTTTTCTTTTTTCTGATAGGCGGGAAGTTCGAGGGCGATCACGGGAACGGGCAGCTTCAACGCCTTGGCGAGGCCGCCGGGATCGTCCTGGATCAGTTCGGCGGTGCAGCTTGCGCCCACGATCATGGCTTGGGGCTGGAAGCGTTCGTAGGCGTCGCAGCAGGCGGTTTTGAAGAGTTCTGCGGTGTCGCCGCCAAGGTCCCGGGCTTGGAACGTTGTGTAAGTCACGGGTGGGCGGGTGTTGCGACGCTCGATCATGGTGAACAAGAGATCGGCATAGGTGTCACCCTGGGGGGCGTGCAGCACATAATGCAGGCCTGTCATCGAAGTGGCGATGCGCAGTGCGCCGATGTGGGGTGGGCCTTCGTAGGTCCAGAGGGTGAGTTGCATCGCTCAGACCTCCAGCCGGTTGCGGCGATCCAGCGGACGCGCAAAGAGATTGGCAAGGTCACCAGCCTGATCGTAGCCGTGGATGGGGGAGAACACGAGTTCGATGGCCCACTTGGTGGGAAGGCCTTCGGCTTCGAGCGGGTTCGCAAGGCCCAAGCCGCAAACTGTGAGGTCGGGGCGTGCAGCACGGGCGCGGTCTAGTTGTTTCTCCACGTCCTGGCCTTCGCTGATGCGGGTGCTGGCGGGGAGTTGCGCCAATTCCGCGGCCATGTGTTGGGCGTGGAGATAGGGTGTGCCGACTTCGATGGGCACCATGCCGAGTTCGCGTGACACGAAACGGGCGAGGGGGATTTCCAATTGTGAGTCGGGGAAGAAGAAAATGGATTTGCCTTCGAGGTTCTTGCGGTGACCTTCGAGGGATTTCACCGCGCGGGCGTGACCTGCTTCGGTGGCGATTTTGAAGATCTTGTCGGAGACGCCGAAACGATCAGCTGCGGCTTTGAGCCAAGCAGTTGTGCCTTCAGCACCAAATGCGAATTGGGCGGGGATGTGTTCAGCGCCACGATCAGAAAGGGCTCGTGCGGTGTCACCCAGGAAAGGTTGGGCGAGCAGGAATTGCGTTCCTTTGCCGATGGCGGGCATGCTGTTCGCCCTGCGCGCAGGCAGGAAATCAACTGCGACGCCCATTGATTCGAAGATGCGCCTGAACTGATCCTCGACAGCGTCGGGAAGTGCGCCTGCTACAAGGAGTGATTGAGTCGTTGCGGTTTTGGCTGGCGCATCGGCGACCAGTGTTGCAAGGCAGGCGTCTTCCCCTTGCGTGAATGTCGTTTCAATACCGCTGCCGGAATAGTTCAAGATGCGAACGTTGGGCATGTGATCGCGCGACAGGCGCTGTGCGGCACGTTTCAAATCAAGCTTGATGACTTCCGACGGGCAGGAACCCACGAGGAACAGCATCTTGATATCAGGGCGGCGGTCGAGAAGACGGTTCACCACCTTGTCGAGTTCTTCGTCGATATCAGCAAGGCCAGCGAGGTCCCGCTCGTCGATGATGGCGGTGGCAAAACGGGGTTCGGCGAAGATCATGACGCCCGCCGCTGATTGCACCAAGTGCGCACAGGTGCGGGAGCCGACCACAAGGAAGAAGGCATCCTGAATTTTACGGTGTAGCCAGACGATGCTGGTAAGACCGCAGAAGACTTCGCGCTGTCCGCGCTCTCTCAGGATGGTCTTGATATCGACGGGAGCGTTCATTGCGTGGCCCCGACATAGAGATCACGTTGCAAACGAGCACTGCGGAGTTTCCACAGGAATTGCGCGGCATTGACAGCATAGATGGCATAGGCCGTGAGGGCCAGCAGCATCAGCTCGGTTTGTGTCAGGGTGCCCGTCAACAGGAACCAGACATAGGCGGTGTGCAGCGCAATGACGAAGAAGCTCACCACATCTTCCCAGAAGAACGCAGGCGCAAACAGATACTGCCCGAACACATCCTTCTCCCACAGGGAACCGGTGATCATAATGGTATAGAGTACGGCAGTTTTCATGAGTACGGATGCGTTGGCGATGGTGCTGCCGTCGCCGGTCATCAGTGTACGGAGCACTAATGCCAGACTGACGAGGAACACGAGAAACTGAAATGCGGCGAGAACGCCCTGAACATTGGTCCACTTCGAGGAATCACGGCGTTGCCGCTGTTCTGCGGTGTAAAGCGCTGGCCTTGGTGACTGTTGCTTGCGCATCGTCATGCTGCGTTTCCCCGAGTCCGCCTTGCCTGCCGGTTGTCCCGGCTTTGGGTCGGACTTCGTGGAAAAGCTAACACCTGATGAAAAAAGTGTCAACTTGTCTTGACGTCAATATGAACTGACAAATGCGGTTGATGCTGCAATGCAGTGTAAATCTCGCTTGACGTTGAGCTTTTTTCGGTGAAAATTAATGTGAGATAAATATCGCGGGTGAAACCTGCGAATGCATTGGGAGGGGCCTTCCATGACCAATACTTCTGTGTGGAGTGCGGCGGACTTTAGTGACGAGGGCTTTGAACAGCTGGAGCGGCTGTCTGAACCACTTCGTTACGTGGCCCCTACGCACAGCAGAAGTGTCAGCCTTGAAGATTTGGCGGCAACAATCGAAAACATCATCGTGCCGCGCTTGCTGATGAACCATGAAACACTGAGTCGTGATCTCGCTGCATTTGCTGTCGATGAAAATCAGGTTGAACAGTTTGCGCGCATCGCGATGAAGGAAGACCCGGATTCGGCGCGGAACTATGTTCAAAATCTGCTGGATGATGGCGTGACATTTGAGCGGATCCTACTGGATTTGCTGGCCCCCGCGGCACGGGTGCTGGGAGACATGTGGGTCAAGGACACCTGTAGCTTTACCGACGTCACCATCGGCGTGTCGCGTATGCACCGTATCCTCAGGGATTTTCGCGGTGTGCCCGACCGATTCTGGAGCCAGGCCGGGGCGGGGCATCGGGCCTTGTTGTTGACAGTGCCGGGCGAGCAACACACGTTGGGTCTGCGAATCGTTGAGGAGTTTCTGCTGCGCGAGGGTTGGGATGTCGACAGCAGGCCCAATATCTCCGAAGACGAGATCAAGGAGCTGGTGCGCGGCGAAAACTATGATTTCGTTGGAATGTCGCTGAGCGGCGAAACTTTTGTTGATTCCATGGCATCCGTCATCGCTGCGGTGCGGTCTTCGTCTAAAAACCGTCATATTCATGTGATGGTTGGAGGTGTCATTTTTTCTGAACAACCTTTTCTAGTAGCCAAGTGCGGCGCTGACGCCTATGCGCAAGATGCGTCTGGTGCAGTGCAGCAGGCCAATCAGTGGGCAGCGACGTCCCATTGAGTGGGTTGTCTGGACGGAACTGACACCAGAGTTGGATTGAGTCAATCTTGCAGGAACCCTACGGATTCGGCGATTGTTAATGAAGTTTCGAAAGGACGACGGTTGTGAGCCTGCATTCGGGTGACTATCAAATGTTGACCAACCAGGATGTGTCAGCAGTTGTGGCCATTCTCGCGGCCACGGCAGACATTACACTGGTTCTGACGCCAGACGGCGTCATCTGCGACCGGGTTTTGGCCAGTCCTGACATTCCGGAGAAGGCCTTCATCGGCTGGCCGGGAAAATCCTGGAATGAGACCGTTACCGTTGAAAGCCGGGTCAAGGTTGAGCAGATGCTGCATGAAGCGGCCCAAGGCCAACCGGCGCGGGCGCGGCAGATCAATCATCCCATCAACGGTGGTGCCGATCTTCCCATCAAATACACAGCTGTGCGCGTGGGTGCCCACGGGCATATCGTTGCGGCAGGGCGTGATCTCAGTGCAGTAGCCGTGTTGCAGCAGCGCTTGCTGGCCGCGGAACAATCAATCGAGCAGGAATATTTACGCCTCAGACATTCGGAAACACGGTTCCGTGTGTTGCTGCAATCGGCGTCTGACGCCATCATCATTGTCGATGCCAGAAGCGGCCGTGTGGCGGAAACCAATCCTGCGGCGGCCAGTCTTCTGAACAAGCCCTTGCGGCGCATTCAAGGCGCTGACATTGCCGATTTGTTCCCAGGGCCCCAGTCGGGCCGCGTCAAACGCTTGCTCGCGACCTTGCAGTCCACTGGTAAGGCGGATGATCTGGCGTTGCGACTGGACGATGAAAACCGCCAGGCGATTCTTTCGGCCACCATGTTCCGGCAGGACTCCGCCACTTATTATCTATTGCGCATGGTGCCCCATGCGGTGGGTTCATCAGCCATCGTGATGCCTAAGGCCCAGTCGAAAGTCGTCAAGATCATAAGCGAAATGCCCGATGGATTTGCAGTAACTGATCTTGACCGCCGCATCATGACGGCCAATGCCGCCTTCCTCGAACTGGCGCAGCTTGGTTCGGAAGAGCAAGCGCGCGGCAATACCATTGACCAGTGGCTGGGTCGCCCTGGCATTGACACGTCACTGCTCACGTCGCAGCTTCTCGAAAAGGGTGCGATCCGCAATTTCCGCACCATTGTGCGCGGGCAATTTGGTGCCGTTGAAGATGTCGAAGTATCGGGCGTTGCGGTGCAGGAAGGCGACATGCCCTGCATGGGTTTCACGCTGCATCGTATCAGCCGTCAGGCCGTGGCTAATGCGAAGCCTGAAACGAGCCTGCTGCGATCCGGCGATGATTTCACACGTCTCGTTGGCAAAGTACCGCTGAAGGAGTTGATCCGCGAGTCGACGGATATCATCGAGCGTCTGTGCATCGAGTCGGCGCTGCAATTGAACAGTGACAACCGTGCAGGTGCGGCGGAGATGCTGGGCATCTCGCGTCAGAGCTTGTATGTGAAGCTGCATCGCTATGGCATCGACGGACTGGAAAACGATGTCAGCAACTGACGTTTTGCCACGGCAAAAACTGTAAATTGAAATTGACACTTTTGCCTGACCTGACCTAGTGTCAGGCCATGCAGCCCGTGGTGTCCAGCGCTCCCCGCACCCGCTATCCGTCAGCGAAAGCCAGTCTTGAACTGTTGAAGCCGATCACCTGGTTTGCTCCAATGTGGGCCTTTGGTTGTGGCATTGTTTCCTCAGGTGCTGTCCTTTCTGAAAATCTTTATCCGTTGCTTGCGGGCATCCTGTTGTGCGGGCCTATGGTGTGTGGCACCAGCCAAGCAGCTAATGACTGGTATGATCGGCATGTCGACGCCATCAATGAACCGCATCGGCCTATACCGTCAGGCCGCATTCCCGGGCAGTGGGGTTTGATCATTGCGATCATCTGGACCGGTTTGTCGCTGGCGCTTGCGGCCACTCTTGGAACGTGGGTGTTCGGAGCAACAGTGTTTGGCTTGGCTGTGGCCTGGGCCTATTCGGCACCGCCATTTCGCCTCAAGGAAAATGGCTGGTACGGCAATGCTGCCGTGGGCCTGTGCTATGAGGGCTTGCCCTGGTTCACGGCGGCGGCCGCCATGGCAGTTGCTATGCCGCGCGTGGAAATCATTGCGCTCGCTTTGCTCTACAGCATTGGAGCGCACGGCATCATGACCTTGAATGACTTCAAGGCCGTTGAAGGTGATCGCATCATGGGTGTGCGGTCTTTGCCAGTGCAGTTGGGAGAATCTGCGGCTGCAAAATTTTGCTGCTGGGTGATGGCGCTGCCTCAGGTGATTGTCGTCGGTCTGTTGCTGCATTGGGGGATGCCCGTTCACGCTGGCCTCGTCGCAGTGTCGCTGCTGCTGCAAATCGTCTGTATGCGGAGGTTATTGCGCGATCCAAAAAAATATGCGCCATGGTACAACGGCACGGGTGTGACGCTTTACGTTCTGGGCATGTTGGCCGCCGCCTTTGCCATGAGGGCCATGACATGACTGGCCTCAGTTGGTTCAACATTGTGCGGCTTGGTCTGGTGCAGACAGCATTGGGTGCCATCGTTGTCTTGACAACATCCACCATCAACCGCGTCATGATTGTTGAACTGTCGCTGCCCGCCGTTTTGCCCGGTGTGCTGGTGGCTTGGCATTATGCGCTGCAGGTATTGCGGCCCCGCTGGGGGCATGGGTCCGATGAAGGTGGCACGCGGACGCGCTGGATTGTCGGTGGCATGGCGGCCCTGGCACTCGGTGGTTTTCTGGCTGCAATTGCAACGGCACTTTCCGCAACAAACATTTACGCGGGCCTGGCACTTGCGACTGCTGCCTTCACCTTGATCGGCATAGGTGTGGGGGCTGCGGGCACGTCATTGCTGGTTCTGCTGGCCGAGGCCGTGGCTCCACCACGCCGTGCAGCAGCAGCCACTGTCGTGTGGATCATGATGATCGTCGGATTCATTTTGACCACAGCATTGGCTGGAAAATTTCTTGACCCATTTTCGCTTCAGCGACTGGTTGTCGTGGCGGGATGTGTCACAAGTTTCGCTTTCCTTGTCGCAGTGCTGGCGGTTATTGGCATCGAACGAAAAGCCACCAAATTCAAGTCCGAGAAAACGAGGAACAACACGCCTTTCATACAGGCATTGACGGATGTGTGGCGTGATGCAGATGCACGACACTTTGCCATCTTCATTTTCATTTCGATGCTGGCCTACAGTGCGCAGGATTTGATCCTCGAACCCTTCGCGGGATTTGTTTTCGGCTACACACCAGGGCAATCGACCGCGCTCAACAGCCTGCAAAACAAGGGCGTTCTCGCGGGCATGCTGCTGGTGGGTGTTGCGGCTACGATTTTTGCAAACCGTCGCAAGATGGCCTTGCGAAACTGGATCGTTGTGGGCTGTCTCACTTCCGCCTTGTCGTTAAGCGCACTCGTTGGTGCCGCAGCGGTTGGTCCGGCCTGGCCTTTGAAAACCACGGTTTTCATTTTGGGCTTTAGTAACGGGGTGTATGCGGTCGCGGCGATCGGTTCCATGTTCAATTTTGCTGGCGGTGGTCAATCGCGCGAGGGCGTACGTATGGGACTATTCGGTGCGTCGCAGGCCATTGCCTTTGGTGCGGGTGGATTTTGCGGAACAGTATTGACCGATGTCATCAAGCTTTTCACGCCGTCGGTTTCGCTGTCCTATGGCGTGGTGTTCGCCATTGAAGCAGCGCTGTTCATCGTTGCAGCGCTGATGGCGCTCCGATTGGATACCAAACAGTCTACACATAATCCGCTGGTTCTCAGCGCTCAACACGATCTGGGAGGACGATAATGGACGAGATGTTTGATGTCGTGGTTGTGGGTGGTGGTCCATCGGGGGCAACGGCTGCACATCTGGCGGCGCGTTCGGGTGCGAAGGTGATGCTGCTTGACAAGGCCGGGCGCATCAAGCCTTGCGGCGGTGCCGTGCCGCCGCGCCTCATTCGCGATTACGATATTCCCGGCCATTTGATTGTCGCGCGGATTGATGCCGCGCGCATTGTTTCACCAACTGGGCGATTGGCCCACATGCCCGTCGACGGCAGCTATGTGGGCATGGTGGATCGTGAGGACTTTGACGAGTTCCTGCGCAAGCGAGCGGCAGAAGCGGGAGCAACGCGGCAAACCGGAACCTACACCCATTCAACGCGCGATGATGATGGCGTGTTGCGATTGCATTATGATCTCAAGGATGGCACGACTGCCTCGGCGCGGGCCAAACTTGCGATTGGTGCGGATGGTGCGCTGTCAAAACTGGGGAAAGACCATGTTCCCGGCGCCCACAAAACCAAGCTCGTGTTTGCTTATCACGAAATCGTCGAGCGGCCAGAAACGGCTGACACCTACGCGGCGGACCGTTGCGATGTCTATTACAACGCCCGGTACTCGCCGGATTTCTATGCCTGGGTCTTTCCCCATGGTGATACGGCCAGCATTGGCACGGGCAGTGCACACAAGGGCTTTGCGCTCCGGGATGCGGTGGCGAAACTCCGTAGCGATGCAGGATTGTCGGGCAGCAAGACCATTCGCAAGGAAGGTGCCCCCATCCCCTTGAAGCCACTGAAGCGCTGGGACAATGGCCGCGATGTCCTGCTGGCGGGTGATGCTGCGGGGATCGTTGCACCAGCTTCAGGCGAAGGCATCTACTACGCCATGCTGGGTGGCGAACTTGCTGCGGAAACAGCGCAGGAATTTCTGAGAACAGGCGATGCCCGCGTTCTGGCTCATGCCCGCAAGCGCTTCATGCGGGCCCACGGCATGATCTTCCGTGTACTGAGTATTATGCAACATTTTTGGTATGGCAGCGATGCACGCCGCGAACGCTTTGTCACGATGTGCAAGGACAAGGACGTGCAGCGGCTGACCTGGGCCGCCTATACGGAAAAGAAGATGGTGCGCTCCAGTCCGCTGGCCCACATACGGATTTTCTTCAAGGACATGGCACATCTCCTGGGTATCGTCGCACCGTGATTGAGAGGTCCCTTTGATTGTCGCGTGATGCTGCCTACTGATCCTTTCTATTTCGCACTGCTGTGGGGAGCAGTGTTTTCTGTCGTCGTCGCAATTGCGGGCGGTGTGCTGACTCGTCTCACGCCGTGGTACTACGCGCTGAAACAGCCTGCATGGAAACCGCCTGACTGGGCGTTTGGCCCGATCTGGACGGTCATTCTGACACTTGTTGCCTTTGCCATTGCCTATGCGTGGAGTGCTGCGGGACCAGAAAATCGCGTGGCGATACTCTGGGTCGTTGGCATCAACGGCTTGCTCAACATCATCTGGAGTGCATTATTCTTTGTGATGAAAAAACCAGCGCTGGCGCTGGGTGAACTGGTGATTTTCTGGTTCAGCATCATCGCCATGATCTATGTTCTGGGCGGCGCTTCGCAAACGGCGGGCTTGATGCTAATGCCCTATCTCGTGTGGGTCACGATTGCAGGCGTCCTAAATCTCCGCATCGTGCAGATGAACCGGTGACGTTTTGGAAAGCTTGATCTCATCGGGTGCGGTGGTGTGGCTGATCCTCGGCATCATGGCGGTTGAAGTGGTTGTGCTGGCACGGCTAATCAAAAGCTTTCCTGCCATTCTTGCGGGCCTGGGCGCTGGTGGGTTCATGATTTTGGCGCTGGGCGCTGCGTTGACCAACAAGGGCTTCTATGCCATCGCGGCCTGTCTGGCCTTGAGTTTCTTGTGCCATGCAGTAGAGATCGCGCTCTGGTTCAGGACTAAAAAGAGCGCGCCATGAGCGACATCGAAAAGCGCAAGCAGGACCATATCGACATCATCTTGTCCGGCACCGCCAGGCACGGCGTGTCGGGCGGTTTTGATGCGATACAGTTTGAACACTGTGCACTCCCCAACATCAATCTCGACGACATTGATGTGAGCGTTGCGTTCCTGGGCAAATCATTGCGCCTGCCCTATCTCGCCTCGTCCATGACCGGCGGACCGGCGATGGGCGGGCGGATCAATGCTGCCATTGCCGAGGCAGCGCAAGATTTGGGATTTGCCATGGGCGTGGGGTCCCAGCGGATTGCGCTGGGCGGGGGCAGCGGGCATGGGCTTGATGCATCGATCAGGAAGCGAGCACCCGATATTGCGCTCTATGCCAATCTGGGAGCGGTGCAGCTTGTGACTGGTATGACCGTCGATGATGCAAAACGCGCGGTTGATCTCATTCAGGCCGATGCGCTCATTCTTCATCTCAATCCCTTGCAGGAGGCGTTGCAGCCCGGTGGCGACCGGAACTGGCACAATGTCGCGGTTGAGATTGAAAAAGTCTGCAAGGCGCTTTCTGTGCCGGTGATTGCGAAGGAAGTGGGGGCCGGTATTTCTGTCGACGTGGCGCAGCGGCTTGTCGATTGCGGGATCGCAGCCATCGATGTGGCGGGTGTGGGTGGATCGAGCTGGGCTGCGGTGGAAGGTCAGAGGTCCGTTCATGGGTCCGAGCTTGCCGAAGTTTTCAGAAATTGGGGCATTCCCACGGCGCTGGCCTTGGGCGATATCCACAGGGCCTTACCGACCCTTCAGCTCATCGCGTCAGGCGGTATTCGCCATGGTCTTGATGGCGCGAAGGCCATTCGTCTGGGAGCTGCACTGGTGGGGCAGGCTGGTGCTTTGCTGGATGCTGCGGTCAAGGGCCCAGAAGCCGTTGTGGCCCATGTCCAGCTTTGGGCCCAGGCGCTCCGCATTGCGTGCTTCGCCACGGGGTCGGCGTCGCTCGTGCAATTGCGAATAGCCCGTTTGCAAACCGATGAACGGCATGCGACGTAATGTTTTCGTGTTCGCCATAGTTGGGCCTACTTGACAGGTGATCAACGTGTATTGAAAACGAATGGTAGGAGGATATGCCAATATGAAGAATCTTAAATCTGCTTTTGCTGTCGTCGCGGTGTTGGGCGCATTGACGATGCCCGCACTTTCGGCCGAGCATGTGATCAACATGCTCAACAAGGGATCTGATGGAACGGCCATGGTGTTCGAACCCAGCTTTGTGCGCGCTGCCGTTGGTGACACGGTGAAATTCGTGCCCGTGGACAAGGGGCATTTTGCAGTACCACTGCCGGGTTTCTGGCCAAAGGATGTTCCGGAAATCAAGGGCAAGGTCAATGTGGAACTCGTGGTGACCATGGACAAGGAGGGCATCTTCGGCGTGAAATGCACACCGCATTATGCCATGGGCATGGTGGCCCTGATCCAGGTGGGTGCCGCTCAAGTGACCGACGAAATGAAGGCCGTGAAGCTTGGGCCACTGGCTGGCAAGCGGATGGCTGTTGCGATTGAGGCCGCGGCAAAGCCGTAAACGTTGGGTCATTGCCGGTGGCCCCTCATCCGGCGCTTCGCGCCACCTTCTCCCGCCAGAAAAGGCGGGAGAAGAAGTGGTGAATTCAATCATTTGAAGTTTAAATCACGAGATGTGAAAAAATACTTGACACCGCGCGCTTGTTCGGGTACGTCTCGCTACATTCCAGAAATCCACTATCTTGAATCCAACCCCGACAAGTCTCGGGCAAGCGTTGCGCATGGCGCGACGTCCCAGGGAGACGACGTGGGGGGAGGCGGGAGATCACGCTGGTTGATTTCAACATCAAAAAAAACCCCGGTTCTCGCCGGGGTTTTTGTCTGTGGCATTACGGCGTCGGCAACGGCGCTGTCAGCTCATAAGGCACGCCTGTGCTCAGGCCGTGTTTGATGCCCCAGGCATACCAGTCGTCGACAACGGTGCCTGTGAGCAGGATGCCGATACCGCCAGTGATGGGGCAGAGGACGGCGAACCACCAGGCCCAGCGATGGATCGATTCCATGGTGGCATTGAAGCCCATGGTCCAGCGCCAGAACAAAGCAGCGCGTTCCGATGCCGTGCCGCGATCCACGATCTGTTCGATTTCGCGTTCACCACCGAAGCGCGAGACGGCGAGAATGGTGCCGGCGTGCATGGCGAACAACAGGGTCGAGCCATAGAGGAAGGCAATCGAGAGCATGTGGAAGGGGTTATAGAACAGGTTGCCGTAGGTGATGGAGAAATTTCCGGTCCAATCCAGGTGCGGGAAAATGCCAAAGGGCACTGCTTCGCTCCATTTGCCCATCAACAGCGGGCGGATGAAGCCCAGTACGAGATAGAGCCAGATGGCAGCGGCAAAGGCCCAGGCCACGTGGGTGCCCATGCCCAAAGCACGCGCGCGGCGATAGGTGCGTACCCACCAGAGAAGGATCGATGTTGTCAGGAAGAACCCTGCCATCAGCCACCATCCACCTTCTTTCAGCGGCGGAATGGTGATGCCGTATTTTTCTGCCGGTGGTTCGAGTGACAGCCAGAACAGGCGGCGCACGAACTCAATCGGGTTCCAATTGACCGACGCCAGCATGTTGAGGCCGATGATCTCGATGGCAACAAAGCCGCAGATCAGCGAAGCGAGGCCAAGATAGCCCAGATAGATCGGTCCCACCTGTGCATCACCCAGCTTGCCGAACAGATGCGAGAAGCGGGGATTGCCTTCGCGCCTGTAGATGCCGGTCTGGATGGGAATGCCCATGTCGGCAGGGCCGTGAACCTGGATGCGGGTGAAGATGTTTTGATATTCAGCCATTTGAAATGCTCCGCTGTCCTAAAGTTACGACCAGATGGGAAGATTGAGCCACCAGTTCCACCATTCGGGCCAACCAAGGGTCCAGAAAGGTCCGCTGATGATGATGCAGATGATGCTCCAGATCACGGCACTCAGCGCCAGGAATAATCCCAGACGATGGATGCCGAGAGTGCCAATGGAATAGCCGATGGTGTCGCGGAAGAAGCTGTTCTCATGTTCAGCAGTTTTCACGACCTGACCCTTCGGCGGATTGGTGGCCGAGAGCACCAGGGCACCGTGCAGCGACAGCGCAAGCGTTGTGGTGAAGAAGAAGGTGATGGCCACCATGTGGGCGGGATTGTAGTGGAAGTTGATGTAGGCATAGCCCACGTTCGACACCCACTCGAGGTGGCTCATGAAACCGTAGGCAAAGCCGTGGCCCCAGGCACCCATCATGACGGGACGGAAGACTGTGAGAGAGGAATAGGCAAGAATAGCCACACCGAAGGCGATGGGTACATGATAGCCCATGCCGAGCTTGCGGCAGATTTCAACTTCACGCAGCATCCATGAGATAAAGGCACCATGGGCGCAAATCGTGATCCATTGCCAAAAGCCGCCATTCTTCAAGGGTGCCAATGCCAGACCATAGGAGAGATCAGGCGGTGCGATGTTGATTTGCCATGGGTTCCACGTCGGACCCTGGGATGCGGCATAGGCAATCAGGCCCACACCCACCAGTGTGCAAAACAATGTGGTGACGCCGAAGAAGCCGACGTAAAAGGCACCGACCCAGAAATCGAAAAGATCTCCGCCGAGCAGCGTTCCACCACGCACCCGATATTTCCGTTCAAAACTGAGCATCGCCATGGGCCGACCTCTTCAACAAATTGGTTTTGGATAAATGCGAATAATCTGCGAACAGGGCGTCGAGCGGAGAGGCTTTCTGCCCCGTTCGCAGAGGAGTGAAATGACCAGCCTCAGCTGATCATCTCGGAATGTTCGACATCGATCGATGCCACTTTGCGCGGACCTTCCAGCCAATTGAAGCGGTCGGTCGACAGCAGGATGAAATGGATGATGATTGCGAGGACGAAGAGGAAGGTGAACAAGGCCACCAGCGTTCTCCGTGGATCGAACATGAGCCACATGCGCCACATAATTCTTTTCTCCTCAACCAATGTCTGTCGTCGGCCTTACGGCCTCGGGCAGAACCATTTCGACGTTTGAATAACCAGTTGGTCCAGGCAGCCATGGGCGCCATTGCCAGACAAGGAAATGCGCGATGATCGCGATTACCGTGAAGGCAATAAAGCTCGTGACGAACATGCCATGGAATTCCCTGGCTTCACTCTCAGATAGGCCTGACATTCCAGACCCGCGTGCATCAGCCATGTGTTCTACTCCCGGCTGGGGTCATAAAGACCCTGTTACCCCGAAATCCCCGGGGCAGGGCATCACCACGGCTTGTGACCGCGGTGAAGAGGTTTGCTTCGCCTCACATGAAGGCGAAGGGAACGCAGCTATAGGCAGCGGTTTTGGCCGCCTGAAAAATCGAACGATTGTCGTGGCCCCAGTTCCAGGGCAGCACGCGCTTGACGACGGTGACCATGAGCATGGCGACGAATGTCACCGCCATCACCAAGGTGAATGCGATGTGGTCTTCGCTTTTCCGGGTTTTGCTTTTCATGTCTCTCTCCCTCTCTAGACTTGCGCCAGCGAACGGCTGGCTTTGACAACATCATCGACATCAACTTCTGAGGCGGATGCAAAGCGGGCGATGCGTTCAGCACCGTCACGCAATTTCTTGGCGGCCGAAATGCGCACCAGCACGGGCTGGCGTTCCAGCACTTCGTCCAGCATGGTCTTGGCGGTTTCGCTCCAGGCCAGTTCTTCACGGGCGTGGGTGGGTTCCACCTTGTCCATGTCGGAGGCCAGCGGCAGAATGTGGAACAGCGCATCGAACAGCGCGTTGCAGACTTCCTGCACCAGATAGGTCGCTCCCGCATAGCCCATGAAAGGTGTGCCGGTGTGGCGGCGGATGATGGCACCTGGGAATGAGGCTGGAATGTAAGCGCAGCGCGCGCCCACATCAGCGGCGTACATGCGTTCATTGAAGCTGCCGAACAGGATCAGCGGCGGTGTGTCCTTGATCATCTGCTTGATGGCGGCATTGTCGGTTTTTGCACCGGGCAGACGGGGCACTGCAAAGGTGCAGGGCAGGCCCATTTCGGTTTCGAGGAAATGGCGGATGCCGCGGGTGTAAGTTTCTGTCGCCACGATCGCAAAACTTGCGGTGCCGAAAAAGTCTTGTGTCACCGAGCGCCAGAGATCCCAGAGTGGCTTGATCGTTGTATGTTTTTCTTTTTCGATGAAGGGCTCAGGATCAAGCCCCAGCATTTCGCCCATGGTGCGCAAGAATTTTGTCGTTGAGTGCAGTCCGATGGGAGCTTGCAGGTAGGGGCGGTCCAGTGCTTCGCAGAGCTTGCGGCCAAATTCGCGGTACATGCAAATGTTAACTTCGGCGTTTGCGAGTTTTGCGACGTCGGCGAGGTGGCTGCCCAAGGGGAAGGACAGGTTGACTTCCGCACCGATGCCTTCAACGAGGCGGGTGATTTCCGTGAGATCAGAAGCGGAATTGAAGGTGCCGTAGATGGTGCCGATGATGTTGACGCGGGGTTTTTCGCCTTCCTTGCGCGGCTTCATGGTCGGCACGTTTTTCTTTTTGACGCCGAATTCTGTCCACAGCCACATCAGCGCCCGGTCGGCGCATTGCCATTGGTCTTCGTCGATGGTGCGGGGCAGGAAGCGCTGCACACCCGTACCTTGAGGGGTGACGCCGCCGCCAATCATTTCGGCGATGGAACCAGTGACAACGACGGAAGGGAGTGATGGATCAAGCGTCTTGTGGGCGCGGCGCATGGCGCCTTCAGTGCCGTGCTGGCCAAGTTCAGCTTCGCTGAGGCCCGTGACAACGATGGGAAGTTCATGGGGTGGCAAGGCGTCGGTGTAATGCAGCACTGAGGTGACGGGCAGATTTTCGCAGCCCACGGGACCGTCGATGATGACTTGCAGGCCCTTGATGGCGGTGAAGACGTAGACAGCACCCCAGTATCCGCCAGCGCGGTCGTGATCGAGGACTAGCATGGTGAGTCCTCCCGTGTGGCGAGAAAGGCCCCCATCGCCCTTCGGGCACTTCTCCAACAAGTTGGGGAAGGACTCGCGGTTAGCTCTCCCCCAACTTGTTGGGGGAGTACCCCGAAGGGGGGAGGGGGGCCTTTTGTCAAGTGAAGAGTCATGTTCCCACCGACTCCTCGGCCTTCGCCTTTGCCGCCAGCATGCCAGCGTATTTCTTTTTGAACTCCGGACGATCCAGCGGCACCTCGCGCCAGATGCCGGAGGTGTGGCCGTTGCCGATGCCTTCGAAGAAGGCGCTCATTTCGTCGAAGCGGTGTTGATTGCCGATTGCCGCATTGATGACTTGTGCGAGCGAGCCTGCGCCGGCGGGGCCCATCAGGGGGCGGGCGGAAATCAGGTTGGTGAAATAGAGCGATGGAATTGAAAGCGATTTTGCTTTTTGTACAACGGGCGTTGTGCCCACTGCGAGGTCCGGATTGACATCGAGCATCGCGGTAATGTCTTGTTCCAGTGACGCGCGGAATTGTATGTGAACACCCTTGGCTTCGAGCCATTCGCGGTCCTGATCGGACCACGGGGTGCGGGGGGTTGCGGTTCCGACGTAGGGCACTTCCGCACCGCTTTCGATCAGCAGGCGTGCCACGAGAAGTTCGGAACCTTCATAGCCCGAGAGTGTGATGCGGCCCTTGATGGGCTTTGCGGCAAGCGCTGCCTTGATGGCGGGAAGCACGGCGTTCTGTGCCGCACTGATCTTGTCGGCGGCGATGCCACAGGCTTCACCGATGCTGCGGAGCCAGTTGGCGGTGCCATCGTAACCCACGGGGGCCGAGCCTATGACCTTGCGGCCAGCGTTTTCAAACTCGCGGATGCTGGCGGTGTAGAAGGGGTGAATGGCGGCGACGGCTGCACAATCGAAGGCGGCAAACAATTCGCGCCATTCGCGTGTCGGCACCACGGGTCCGGCGGCAAGGCCCAAGGGAGCCAGCATGCGGCCGATCATGACGGGGTCGACCGGGAACATTTCGCCGATCATGGTGATGGTTGGAAGTTCGGCCTTGGTTTTTGGACGGGCCACGGGGCCGGATCGAATTTCGCTGGCGGCATATTTCAACATGGCACCGGCGAGAACATCCTTGGCTTCGGCGTGGGTTGGAACACCAAAGCCTGGCACGTCGATGCCTATGATGCGCACACCGTTGATTTCTTTCGGCAGCAATTGCAGGGGAACGCCTGAGGCCGTTGGCACACAGAGGTTGGTGATGACGATGGCGTCATAGTCTTCGGGCTTGGCCATGGCGAACACGGCCTCGCGAATGTCTTCGAAGAGTTTGCCTGTGACCAGTGATTCCGAATTGAAGGGCACATAGCCCACGCTGCGCTTCGCACCATAGAAATGCGATGTGAAGGTGAGGCCGTAGACGCAGCAGGCAGAGCCTGAAAGAATGGTCGCTGTGCGGCGCATGCGTAAGCCCACGCGGAGTGAGCCAAAGGCGGGGCACATGCTTTGCGGCTGATCATGTGGGCCTTGCGGATAATCCTTGGCGTATTGGGCGAGGACTTCGGATTTTCCGGCGGCTGTTGCGGCGGCGTGGAGTTGTGACGTGTTGGAACAGGAGCCTTCTTCGGCCACCCCAACCCCGGCGCTTCCCCGCAGGAGTGGGGTGGGGTGAAGTTCTTCACCGGGCGGGGCCTTGCGGCCACTATGGTCCAAAAGTGTTGTCATCACACCTGATCGTAAACCACTTCAAGCGAGGGCTTCACCGTGAGTGAGCCACCACACATGTCTTCTGCCGTTGCGGGATTGAGCACCACGTCGCGGCCCACGGCGTCTGCCGCGAACAAATTCAGCAACTCATCTTGCGTCAGTGGCTTTGGCCGTTGGGGTGGGGCTACGCCGACGTTGATGGCGAGGGCCTTGAAGAGTGCACCCCATTCGCTGGCGTCGGTGCCGATGATTTCGTAATTCGCACTCTTCTTGCGAATGTCGTCGTTGGCGGGAATGGAAGCGAGAACGGGAATGCCGGCTTTTTCTGCAAAGGCTGCGGCTTCCCCGCTGCCGTCATCCTTGTTGATGACAATGCCTGCAACACCAACATTGCCGCCCATTTTGCGGAAATATTCAACGGCGGAGCAGACGTTGTTGGCCACATAGAGCGATTGCAGATCGTTTGATCCCACAACGATGACCTTCTGGCACATGTCACGGGCAATCGGCAGGCCGAAGCCACCGCACACCACGTCGCCAAGGAAGTCGAGCAGCACGAAGTCAAAGCCCCATTCGTGGAAGCCGAGTTTTTCGAGCAATTCAAAACCGTGGATGATGCCGCGTCCGCCGCAGCCGCGGCCGACTTCGGGTCCACCCAGTTCCATGGCAAACACGCCATCGCGCTTGAAGCAGACGTCGCCGATCTTGACTTCTTCGCCAGCGAGCTTTTTCTTGGCGGAAGTTTCGATGATGGTGGGGCAGGCGCGGCCACCGAAGAGCAATGACGTCGTATCACTTTTTGGATCGCAACCGATGAGCAACACGCGCTTGCCCTGTTGCGCCATCATGTAGGAGAGGTTCGCAAGCGTGAAGCTTTTGCCGATGCCGCCCTTGCCGTAGATGGCGATGATCTGGGTTTCTTTTTTGATTTCGCCAGTGTGCACAGGGTCAGGCTCGATGGCCGCTTCGTCGCGCAGTTGCGCGTTGCGCACGAAGTTGTGGTCGATGCTGTTCATTGAAGTTGTCTCCAGTCGAGCACCATTTTCAGGCATCGGGGGTCAGTGAAAGCGGTGGCGTAAGCATCGGTTGCTGTTGCAGCGTCAGCGCGGTGGGTGATGAGGTTTGCAAGACTGAGTTTGCCAGTCGCGATCAATTGCAACACGGCGTCCATGTCGGAGCGTTTCCATTCAGCGGCGATGCGAATTTGTGCTTCGCGCATGAAGGCGGGTGGGAAGGTGAAGCTGACGGCATCGTGATAAAAGCCCGCCAGCGTGATGATGCCTTGTTTTGCAAGATGCGGCAGGATGCTGTTGATGATGGAAGCATCGCCTGAAGCATCGCACACACTGCTGTAGGTTTTGCAGGTGTCGGTTGCAGGGTCGATGACCGCATAACCCGTGGCATCGCGGCGACCTTCCTGTGATTCCCACACGGTTGGTGTTCCGCCCAAGGCCACTGCAATGCGCGCAATCAGGCGTCCGACGATGCCGTGGCCGATGATGAGGTCTGGCACATCGCCAATGCTGATGGCGTGATGGGCTGTGGCTGCAAGGGCGAGAAGAGTCGCTTCTTCGCCAAGTTCGCTTTCAATCTTGATCAGGCGATTGGCCGGTGTCGCAATGGTCTTGGCAGCGCCACCGAAAAGCCCGCGCACATCGCCGTAGCAATTTGCACCGGGCACAAAGACCGTATCGCCTTCTGCGAAATCCCTGGTCGATTGCACAACGCGGCCAACGGTTTCGTAGCCGGGCACCAGAGGATAACCCATCCCAGGGAAGCTTGGCATGTTGCCCTGCCACAGCAGGCGCTCGGTTCCCGAACTGATGGCGGAATATTCGACGTTGATGATGACATCATCTGCATTCTGCGGAATCAGGGAAAGCGCACGGAGTGACAGGCACTCTGGCTTTTCCAAAACAACCGCGACGGTGTGCATTTCCCTCGTCTCCAACCCCAAGGCTTGCGTTCTCTTTCGTGTGAAACGGTATGGCCTAGAGTGTCAGATTAACTTGACACATTGAAATGTCAACTAGGCTTTGCACATTTATACATCAAAGTTCGAACACCAGAATGCTGGTAATCAAAGGGTTTCGGGTGCGCAATACCCTCGCCCGCGAAAACCCCGCTTCGCGCGCCATTTCAATGAGTTCGGCAGGTGTTCGGGTGCGACCCTGGCCCATGGCGGCAAAGTAGAGATTGAAGTAGGCATCGGTCACCGGGGCCGTGTCAGCCCGGCCTGACATGGGTTCGGCCAGAATGAAGGCACCCGGGCGGGCGGGGCCGTTGCGCAGACACTGAAAGATATTGCGCAGAATGAGTCGCACCACCTCGTCATCATGATCATGCACCACGCGGATCAGGGTGATCACATCGGCACCGTTGGGCAGTGCGTCCTTTGCAAAATGCCCGGAGTAGGTTTGCGTGCCGAGATTTGCAGGGTTCGCTTCGGCAATGTCGATGACTCCCGGCAGATCGAACAGTTGCCGTTTCAAGTTCGAATGTTTTGCGGCAAGTGCCCGCAGAAAACTCCCGTCGCCACCACCGACATCGAGCACGGTTTCATGGGTGCTGAAATCATAGGCGGCAAGAATTTCTGCGGCGACCGCGGTTTGCGACGCGGCCATCAGGCTTGTGTAGTTTGCCTTGGCACTGGGATCATGGCTGTAGTCCCAGAATGCTTTCAGATATTGCGCTGGCCTTTGTCCAGAGAGCAAGGCAACGGGATCGGCAAGATCGTGATACAGCAAATGATGATGCGCGATGAAACGCATGATCCAAGGTTGCCCCAGCAAGGCGGCACCATGGATGCCAAGGCTCACCGTGTTGTCGTGCAGTTCAAGCAGTTGCAGGGCTGCAGCCGCCTTGATCAATCGCCTTGTCTTCTGTTCATCCCAGGCAAGATGGTGCGACAGCTCGGCGACGCTTTTTCCAGTTTTCCCCACATATTCAAACAGGTTCAGTTGCACGCACGTATAAAGCACCTGCGAATAGGCAAATCCTGCAACCAGATCAAAGAGTTGGCGTGATCTTCTGCGGGCTATGGGCCGCGTGAACGGGAAATTTTGGGCAAGTTCAATGAAACGCGGATTGGCGATGAGCCGATTGCGCCAGCGCCGCCAGATCTCAGGCAGCACCGCGAACCGGAACAGGTGCCACCATGGCCTGGGACACGGCGACAATTTGTGCAGCGAACGCATCGCGACCTGGACACGAGGGTATGTGATAGACAACTTCGCTCAACAATTGATCGAAGTATTGTAACGCACCGTCATAGCCCAGTGTAGATACCATGTTTGGCAAGTTATTGGCGGCGTCTTGCCCAGTGGGCTTTCCAAGGTCGGCGGAGATCCCTGCGACATCACGAAGATCATCGGCCACCTGGAAGGCTTCGCCGATTTTCAATCCAGCTGCACGCCATGGCTTGTCGTCAAGTCCGGCAGCAGCGGCACCCGCTTGCGTGCAGGCCGCAAACAGTGCACCCGTCTTGGCACGTTGATATTGCACGAGGTCCATGCGGGGTTCGCATTCCCAGGCCTGTCCCGCAGCAATGCCGTGAGGAGCGCCAGCAGATTGCGCCACAATGCGCGACAGCAACGGATAGTCAGCCACTGATTCGAAGGCTTTCACAATGAGCGCATCACCTGCAAGCACGGCGATGCGCTCGCCATACTTCACATGCACGGAAGGTTTGCCACGGCGAAAGGCAGCACCGTCAAAGCACGGCAGATCATCATGCACCAGTGACGCACAATGCAGGAATTCGATGGCGCAGGCCCCCGCCATGACGGCTTGCATGTCCTTTGCTGCGCAAGCCATGGCAACGGAGAGCACGAGTTTCGGTCTGATGCGTGCGCCAGCGGGGAAAACGGAATAGCCCAAGGCCTCAGCGAAAATCGGCGGACAGTCAGTACCTTGCGATGGGACGAGTGCGGCCTGCAATACGGCTTCAAACTTCGCTGAAACATCCATGGAGCAAGTCCCCTCTCGCCAAGTGACATTCTGATGTGTCAAGATAAACTGACACATCAAAATGAAATTGGCAATGGCCTGCTGATGACGACAGTGATTATTGGAGCAGGAACCGGCGGCCTTGCCGCAGCCATAGCACTTGCGGCGAGGGGTGAGCGGGTCAAGGTTCTGGAAAAACAAGATGGACCCGGCGGCAAGCTGCGGCCCGAGATCATCGGCGGACAAATGTTCGATACTGGCCCCACGGTGTTCACCATGCGTTGGGTATTCGAGGAATTGTTTGCGAGTGCTGGTGCAGATTTTGCTGCTGCGGTTGATGCGAAACCTCTGGAGACATTGGCGCGACATGCGTGGAGCAAGGCCAGGAGTTTTGATCTTTTTGCGGACCAGCGCAAATCTGAAGACGCGGTGGGAACATTTGCAGGTGCCGAGGCAGCGTTGCAGTTTCGCGGTTTCATGGCCGAAGCGCGTCTCGTCTATGAAGCACTGGAAAAGCCGTTTCTGCGGGCGCAGCGCCCCTCCATGCTGGGGCTGGCGTCGGGCATGGGTCTGTCGGGCATCACGCGCATCAGTCCGTTTGAAAGCCTGTGGAAGGCGTTGCAACGGCACTTTACCGATCCGCGCCTGCGGCAGTTGTTTGGGCGTTACGCCACCTATTGCGGGTCATCACCCTTCGAGGCGCCATCAACCCTGATGCTGATTGCCCATGTGGAGGCCATGGGTGTGTGGCGCCTGGTGGGTGGCATGGCAACACTTGCGGCAGCACTCGAAGCGCTGGCAAAACAGTTGGGCGTGGAGTTTTTCTACGATTGCAGTGTCGAGAAAATCCTGCTGCAAAGCGGGCGTGTAGAGGCAGTTGTTGATCGGTTTGGTTCTCGACATGAGTGCAATACCATCGTCTGCAATGCTGATGCAAACGCGGTGGCGACAAAACTGTTTGGAGCGGATGCAGCCCCAGGCTCCACTGCTTTATCAAGTGCAGAAAATTCCTTGTCTGCCATCACATGGTGTTTGCAGGCGAAAAGTTCAGGCTTTGAACTGTCACATCACACGGTATTCTTCTCTGATGATTACATCCGCGAGTTTGAAGAGTTGAAATTTGGGCCTTCCCGTGATCCCACGGTTTATATCTGCGATCAGGGTAATGATCGCAAGCTGCTGCTGGTCAACGCGCCTGCACAAAACATTTCCAGTCGCGGCTATGAAAATCATATGCTGGCAAAACTGGCCGCGTGCGGATTGCAGTTGCACTGGCCCACAGAACATATTCTGCTGCGTAAACCTCAGGACTTTGCGAAACTCTATCCCGCAAGCAATGGTGCACTTTACGGAAGGGCGTCTCACGGATGGCAGACAACATTCAAGCGACCGCAAGCACGCACGAAAGTGCCGGGGCTCTATCTGGCGGGGGGCAGCGTGCATCCGGGTCCGGGGGTGCCGATGGCGGCGTTGTCGGGGCTAAGAGCGGCAGAGGCGTTATTGCAGGACCGCGCTTCGACCAGGTAGTGCCAGACGGTGGTTATCGCTGGTGGTATTTCGATGCGCTGAGTGCTGATGGCCAGCATGGGCTTTCGATCATCGCATTCGTGGGAAGTGTGTTTTCGCCCTACTACGCGCGAGCGCGACGAAGAGGTTCGGGCAATCCTGAAAATCACTGTGCTGTGAACGTTGCACTCTATGGTCTGAAGCGGCGCTGGGCCATGACTGAGCGGGGCATGCGCGATGTGAAACGCGATGCGAGACAGTTTGAGTGCGGTCCGAGTGCATTGCGTGTCGATGGCGATGTGGTGACGATCACGATCAACGAACGCTGCATGCCTGTGCCCCGTGCGGTCAGCGGTGTTGTGAAGGTGACACTGAAAACCTGTTATGATCAAGCGGTCGCACTGGATGAGAAGGGGTTGCATCAATGGCGTGCAGTGGCTCCCCATGCGCGGATCGATGTCGCGTTGAATGCACCAGAACAACACTGGCAAGGCAATGCCTATCACGACATGAACTGGGGTGCTGAGCCCATCGAAAACGCCTTCAAGGATTGGACCTGGTCCAGACTGCACGACGAAAATGGTGCCGTGGTATTTTATGATGCGCGGCGCAAAGACGATAGTCGCAAGGCTTTTGCCATGGGGTTTGCAGGTGGGGCGGTGAGTGAAGTGGCTCTTCCACCGAAGCATGCGTTGAAACGCGGCTTTTGGGGCATGGCCCAGGATGTGCGGTCAGAGACGACACCGGCGATCATTTCGAAATTGGAAGACGCACCGTTCTATACCCGCAACCACGTGCGCATCGGTCATGATGGAAGACGTTATGATGCGTTTCAGGAGAGTCTGTCCGTGTCGAAGTTTGATACGAGACGGGTGCAACTGATGCTGCCATTCAGGATGCCGCGGTGGTGAGAAAGTCCCTCTCCGTCTCGCGCTGACGCGCGATCCACCTCTCCCGCAAGCGGGCGAGGAAATGTTTTCCTCACCCGCTTGCGGGAGAGGTGGCACGCGGAACGCGTGACGGAGAGGGACTTTTTTCGATGTGTCGCGACGGAAATTCTTGCGCCATGCGTCTTATCCCGCAAAGGGAGTTCAAGTCATGCCATTCACACCCAGCCGCACTGACACCATCACCCGCGCACGCTCACTGCGCAAAGGTGACAACATGGCTGAGGGTGCCATGTGGAATGTGCTGAAGGCACGTGTATTGGGTGGTCACAAATTTGTCAGGCAATATCTCATTGGGCACTACTTTGCGGACTTTGTGCATCGTCAGCAGAGATTGGTGATTGAGATTGATGGCAGTCAGCATGTGGATAACGCGCATGATTCAAGGCGGGACTCTTATCTTGTTTCCCAAGGGTACTCGGTTCTGCGCTTTTGGAGCCGTGATGTGTTGAGACGCAGGTCTGAAGTCTGCGATACGATTCTTGCAGCGCTTGAGGGTCGGATGGAGGCGGTGCGGACTTTGGATGTGGTTTATCTCAAGGCTTGACGTCCCTCTCCGTCAGTCGCTTCGCGCCTGCCACCTCACCCCCAAGCGGGCGAGGAAGAAGATAACCTTTTCCGCTTGCGGGAGAGGTGGCATCGCGCCAGCGATGACGGAGAGGGACTTTATTTTCCCTTCTTCAAGTTATACAATTCCCACACCCCCCATCCAACCACGAGAAACAATACCAGCGCCATTTCAATGCCGATGAGTGTGCTGCTGCTCATGAGGGGCCTCGCTGGTTGCGGCTTTCCAATGCGTTGAAGAGTTCCATGATCCAGAGGGCGCGTTCCGTCATGCTCTTGGGATGACGGTGAGGCATATTGCCTGTGACGACGGCATCAATGAGGAACTGGGCTTCTGGCACGGCCGGGTCTTGCGACACGGGTGTGCGCGACAGTGCCGCAGGAAACGCCTGCAGCAGCAGGAAAGAGTTGCGCTGGCCCGATGTAACGGCCCGACCCACATGATTGCGGCGTTTGGCTTCCAGCCCGATGGCGCGATACAGCAGTCGCGCGGCATGAATGGATGCCCTGCATGACAGCGGCAATGCTGCGATGCCGGTTGCGGCGCGTGCGTAGATGACCTCCGCCTCATCAACCAATCGCGATGCGGCGGCAGCCTGTGAAGGGTTGCCGTTCAACCACGCTGCGGGCAGATAGCAACGACCAAGTCTTACATCCTCTTCAACGTCTCTTGCAATGTTGCTGAATTGCATGGCAATGCCAAGATCAACCGAACGGGCAAGCGCCTGAGGCGAGCGACATCCCATGATGAGCGCCATCATCAACCCAACGGTGCCCGCAACACGCACGGCGTAGGCGGTCACGTCGGCAAGCGTGTCATAGTGCCGCCCCGTTGCATCCCAGGCAAAACCTTCGATCAGCGCATCCGGCAAGACGCGGGGAATGGCGAAGTGTTCCACCACATCGGCAAATGCGCGATCGGTGGCGAAGTCGTCGGGGCGCCTTGCATAGATGCGGTCAAGCCTGATCATCAGTGTACTGACGGCCTCTTGCGGGTTTGTCGAATTGTCAACGGCATCATCAGCCATGCGGCAAAACCCGTAGAGCGCACGGGCAGGTTCCCGGTAGCGCTCTGGCAAAAGTAAAGACGCCAGATGAAAACTGCGTGAACCCTGCCGGATCATCTGCCGACAGAGTGCCAGATCAGCGGGAGACGCGAGGCTAAGTTTTGCTAAAAGCGGCTGCATCCGGCACCAGTTTGTCCAATACGCGGGCAGAGGAAATGACCCCAGGCACCCCCGCACCGGGATGTGTTCCCGCACCTACGAGAAAGAGATTCTTGATGTCTTCACTCCTGTTATGCGGGCGGAACCACGCACTCTGCGTGAGCACGGGCTCAATGCCGAAGGCCGCACCCTTGTAGGATGAAAGACCGTGTTCAAAATCCAGCGGAGTCATGAGTTTCTGAGACACGATGGTCGCCTCGAAGCCCGGCATGATGGTCTCGTGCAGACGCTTGGCAACCAGTTGTCGATAAGGCTCGGCCTGCTGCATCCAGTCAATCCCTGAGTCCTGGTTGGGCACAGGTGAAAGTACATAGAAACTGTCGCAATCCGCCGGGGCAAGAGAGGGATCGGTTGCTGTTGGCCGGTGCAGATACAGACTGCAATCCGCAGCTAGAACCTTGCGCTCGAAAATATCTTCAATCAGTTCCCGGTAACGCGGTCCCATCAATATGGTGTGATGCGGCACGTCATTGAACTTTCGACGTGTGCCGAAATACCACACGAACAGCGACATGGAATAACGCGCTCTTGCAAGCCTGCGATTGCTCCACCACTTGCGATGTTGCGCCGGCACAAGCGTGCGGTAGGTTTGCGCCGAGTCCGCATTGGAGACGACGATATCGGCAGCGATTGTTTTTCCATTCGCAAGCGTCACACCCGACGCCGCACCGCCACTGATGGCAATGCCTTTCACCTCCGCATTGAGCTTGACCTCACCGCCTTGTTGCTCGATCAGTTTCACCATCGCCTTGATGATCGTTCCTGTTCCACCTGTGGCCCAGTGTACGCCATGGGTGCGCTCAAGATGGGCAATCAGACTGTAGATGCAGGTGGTACGGAACGGATTGCCGCCGACGAAAAGCGGATGAAAGCTCAAGGCCATGCGCAGTTTTGGATGCTTGATGTGCTTGGCCACATGGGTGTGAACCGAGCGCCACGCCCCAAGCTTGATCATGTCGGGCACGAAGGCCAGCATATCCGACAATCTGGAAAACGGCACATGACCGAGGCCCAGAAAGCCGATGCGATAGACAATCTCGCTTTCCTTCATGTAGGTTTTGTAGCCCGCAACGTCTTCAGGCGAGATTCTTGCGATTTCCGCACACATGCGATCAACGTCAGCACAACAGATGAACCTGTCACCATCATCAAAGCGCACGGTGTAGAAGGGATCAAGCGCCTGCAACGTCACGTCATCTGAAAAATTCCGCCCGGCACTGGCCCAGAGTTCTTCGAATACAAAAGGAGCAGTGATGATGGTGGGGCCGGCATCAAAGGTAAAACCGTCCTGCTTGTGCACCAGAGCACGGCCCCCCGGCTTGTCAAGTTTCTCGATCACCGTGACGCGGTAGCCCCGCCCCCCCAGCCTGATCGCGGCAGCAAGTCCGCCAAAGCCGGAACCGATCACGATGGCATGTGCACGAGGATTACCAGTCAACATGGCGAGACCTTAGAACCCTGAACAAGATCGGTGCAAGAACGATTCAGTCGCGCTTGTCGAGGGAACGACGAAAACGTCTCAGCCCCCAGGTGACAAGGGCAAGGGCCACAGGAATGGCCGCTGCCGTGACTTGTTCAGGCGTGAAGCGGCCCTGTGGTGGCAGAAAACCCTTTGTGGCGTAATATACCAGGCCCACGATGTAATAGGTGATGGCGGCAACGGAAAGGCCTTCGACAGTCTGTTGCAAACGCAACTGCATGTCGGCGCGGCGGTCCATGGATTGCAACACGTTCTGGTTCTGGCGCTCGCGGGTGACGCTCACCCGTGTCGACAACAACACTGTGGCGTGAGCAATGCGATCCGAGAGGGCAGCAAGACGTGCGGCCACCGCGCGACAGGTTGCAATGGCGGGTGCAAATCTGCGGTCGTTGAATTCGCGAAAGGTCTGCAAGCCCTCGATGCGCTCTTCACGCAATTCCTCGATGCGCTGCTGCACCAGTTCATAATAGGCGTTGGCTGCAGAAAAACGATACTGCGAATCCGTATTTTTCCGCGCGATGGCCGCTTCCAGCCTGGTGATGCGATCCAGCAACTGCGGCTCTTCCGCTTCACCTGCAGTTTCCATGGCGGCGAGTATGTGCAGGAGTTCCTGTTCGGATTCATTCAGAAAGGGCGAGAGTTGCCGTGCCATCGGAAGCGCCAGCAAGGCCATCATGCGATAGGTGTCGATTTCGAACAGGCGCTGCACAAGGCGGCCGGACTGTCTTGCATTCATGCGATGATCGCAGACGAGAAGGCGGCCAAAGCCATCAGCGTGAATGCGAAAGTCCGTATAGGCGCGACCTGTGCCGCCGGCGATGGCGGAGCCGATCATGGTATTGCCGGAGAAATAGATTTCGGCTGTTTTTACAGGATCCGGGGCCTTGCTGCCGACAACCACCGAGGCGTGAATGGCGGCGAGGGTTTTGCCTTGCAACTTGCTGGTCCAGACATAGGGCACAAGCGACATGGCGGGCTGCGAGAAGGGTATTTTTTCAGTCCCCTGCGCAATGAAGGTGTAGCGCACGAATTCCGTATGGCGTTCCCAGCGCACGCGGCAGGGGCCAAGGTCAGCAACATAGTGGTTTGTGTCGGCAGCGGGCTTGGGTGCACCTGTGCCTTCAATCAGATCGCAGAGGCCCTGCAGGTCAGTGGCGTGACTGCCGCTGCCGACAATGACGAGATAGGAGAGTCTGACAGGTGCCACCAGAAATTCCGGCGGGCGGGCGTGTACTTCGTCGTTGAGCACGCGCCGCTGTGGGTGATCTTCGGGGAGCGTATAGGGCATCGTAGTCATAGGTTTTTCATGCTGATGATGTCTGCGGCCTGTTCTGGGTCTTCTTCATGCATCAAATGACCAAAGTGCGCCACTGTGACAACTTGTGCCTGTGGGCAAAGGCTTGCGGCTTTGTGTTGCGACGATGCGGGGACAGTTCTGTCATTCTGTGAGGCCACAAGGATGCAGCGGGTCTTCAGGCGTGTGAGGTCTTGCGCGATGTCCGAGAGATCCCAGGCGGCCATCATGCCCAGTGTTGCTTCAATGTGGGTGGGGGAACGGAACAGGCGCTGATAAAGAGCGAGGCCTTCAGGGGTCAGCTTCGATCCCGTGTCGGCCATCAGCCGCGCCACGGTATTGGCATCGGCCATGCGGGCGAAGAGGTTAGGCATGAAGGGAATGGCGGCAAAGGTTTTTGCGATGGGAGAGAACATTGCTCCCGCTATTCCGCCGATTGGAAAGAAGGCACCGTTGAAGGACACGAGGGTCTGTGGTGCCAAGTGATTCATGGCGCAGAGCCTGGCGAGAATGGCAGCGCCAGCAGAATGGCCCGCAACTGTCCGTGGACTGATGTTCAGTATGCGGATGAGTTTTGCAATACCATTCACCATGCCGTTCAGGCTGCGGCCCTGCGGGGGCGGTAGCGTGGTGAAGCCGTGACCCGGAAGATCAATGGCGTGGACTCTGTATGCGGAGGAAAGAAGCGGCATGACGTTGCGCCAGGAATGTGTCGACGCGCCAGTGCCGTGGACAAGCAACAGGTCTGGACCTTCGCCCATGCTCTGCACATGCCAAGTGATGTTTTCCGCTTCGACGAAACGGCTGTGTTCGGCGTGTGGCCAGTCCGTAGGCCAGGTCAGCGCTTCGCTCATGCGGGCTTCATGGCGGCGGCGATGGGGGCTGCGATGGCGGCACTGCCTGCCCGGGGCAGCGCGAGGTAGGTGGCGTCCATTGCATCGGCCAGTTGCCGGGCGGCGGGGCGCGGATCGGGCGAGACGTCGATCATCAGGGACTGGATGTTGAGTGATGCAAGTGCGCGGCCAGCGTTCATCGCATCATCGGTGGCTCTGACGCGACTGCCTTGACCATCGCGTGTGATGTTGGCGCGACCATCGGTGAGAAGAACGACGATGGGTCGGCCTCCGGCGCGACGCACTTGCAGTGCGGTGGAAAGGCAGAGATCGAGTCCTGCCGCGATGGGTGTGCCACCTCCACCGGGCAGGCCAGCAAGCGCACGTCTGGCGCGTTCGAGGGAGCGGGTGGGCGGCAGCAACTGTTCGGCTGTCGTACCGCGAAAAGCGATGAGTGCCGCCTTGTCGCGCCGCACATAGCAATCGGCAAGAATGAGCTCGACGGCACCTTTGGCTTCGCCCAATCTTTGCAGCGCGGCGGAACCTGAAGCGTCCACCACGAAAATCGCCGTTGTCTCGGCTCGCTGCTTGATGCGCTTCACCCGAAAATCATCACGCGTCACGATGAGGCTGTCACGCTTTGCGAATTTTTTGCGAAACGGCTGCAACAGCACTGCGGCGCGCAAGGTCGCGATTAAATCCAGGCGCAAGCCCCGCGTGGGAGAACCGCGCTTTGACCCGATGCTGCGGCCACGCCTGGCTTTGGTCTTGCGACCGAGATCGCCCCGCGCGTTGCGCCCTGCGGAGATACGGCCTTCTTTCGATTGCAACTGTGCGAGAAGGTTTTGTGGGAGAGATGCCTTGATCGCGTCAAGGATCAAGTCCTGCATTTCTTCAGGCGAAGGTTCGGATTTTGTTGTTTCGTCAAGCGCTGCTTCCGCTTGAGAGTCTTCCTGCTGCTCTTCTTCCTCTTGCGGAAAGCGTGTGGCGCGGTGGGCGAGAACGAGGCGGCAGGCGGTCTGGATGTCTTGATCTGAAGTGGCCTTGCCGTTGTTCAGTGCTGCAATTGCACAGGCTGCGGCGACGGTTTGCAGGGGCGCGCGGGGTGATGTGATACCAAGGGTGAGGGCAATGTGACAGATGGCGGTGACTTGATCGTCAGTACACTGAATAAGTGGTAATCTGGCGTGAGCTGCGGAGATTATCTGTGTACTGATGGCCTCTGCGTCGACGGCTTCGAGTCTGAAAGCCAAACGCTCCGAAAGTTTCCCGGGAGCGCTTTCACCATCGTCGCGTGGGTCTTCGCAGGCAATCACTGCCGCACGATTCACGTCTATGGCGTGGGAATAGATTGAGGCGCGTTCGACTGTCATTCTCTCCGCGCCGCGCAAAACGAACAGAGATTCAGGATGAGCTTCGAGCAGGCCCGGTTCGTAAACGGGCTGGCCGGATGCCAGGGTTGCGGCAATGTCAATGGCACCCAGCAGCCGTTCGTCCGAGATTGAGGCGGGGATGTCCCGCAGGTTTTCAAATTGCATGAGCCACTCGCTTGCGACATCGGCATTGATCACGACGCCACCGAAACGCTGCGGGTCCAGCATCAACAAGGCCGCGATGATGGCGCTGTCCGAATTCATGGGCCAAGCAGTTCTCCAATTGCTCTGGTGATACGCGTGGTCGACCCTGCATCATCAAGCGGATTGCGGCGCAGGCGATGACGGAGGGAGGAGACGGCGAGTTTTTTCAGATCATTCGTCGTCACGGCCTTGCGACCCTCAAAGGCGGCGTAAGCTCTGGCGGCGCGGATCAGAGTGAGTTGTCCGCGCAGGCCATCAGTCCTCAACGCCATGCACAGTGTGGCCGCTTGTTTCTGGATGTCATCAGTGACCGTTACATCGGGCAGGCGCTTGCGGGCCGATGTGATGCGGCGGCTGGTCTTGGTGTCTTCGTCGGCCCATTGCGCGCAGAAGGCTGCGGGATTTCGTTCATAGGCGTCCCGGCGCTTCACAATATCGACCCAAAGGTTGGCGTCATTTGGGGTGAGCACTTCCACGCTGAGGCCAAACCGATCCAGCAGTTGCGGACGCAACTCGCCTTCTTCCGGATTGCCGCTGCCCACAAGCACGAATCGTGCGGGGTGGCGCACCGACAGGCCTTCGCGCTCGAACAGGTTCTCGCCCGACGCCGCCACGTCGAGCAGCAGATCGACGAGATGATCTTCGAGCAGATTGACCTCATCGATATAGAGAAAACCGCGATTGGCCTTCGCAAGCAGACCGGGTTCGAAAGCTTTTTCGCCGCGCGACAGTGCCCGCTCCAGGTCAAGGGCACCGGCCACGCGGTCTTCGGTGGCACCCAGTGGCAGGTCCACCATGGGAATCGGGATGGAAATCGCAGGGTGTTTTTCGCGCGCGCGGCAATCGGTGCAGAATTTTTCCGGGGCTGCGGGGTCGCAGTTGTAGCGACAATCCTTCACCGCCCTGATGGGGGGCAGCAAAGTCGTCAGTGCACGGACGGCCGTGGATTTTCCCGTACCCCGGTCCCCCATGGCGAGAAGGCCACCAATCATCGGGTCCACAGCGGTCAAGAGAAGGCCGAGTTTCAATTCATCCTGGCCCGATATGGCGGAAAAAGGAAAGGGCGGGCGGCTCGTGGGTTTGTTGTTGGTTTTAAGAGTCATGTTGGCGTGACGATAGGGGGAGAATGCGGACTTGGCAACGACGGCGCATTTGGCAGTGTCCTAAAACCAGATAGCACGTCATTCACGCGTCCGAGCGAATGACGTGCGTGAGATGGGGAACCGTGAGTCATAGATTTTTCTTCTTACATCAACAGCTTACAACTAAAATCGTTACAAAGGAAAAAACCGCTTGACACCGCGCGGCCGATACGCTAGATAGTTGTACATTCCAGAACACCATCCAGCCGAACCCAACCCAACCCAGCAAGTCTCGGGCAAGTGTTACGCATGTCGTTGCATCCCACGGAGACGACGTGGGGTGGGATTGATGTATTTTCTCCCTCGGCTTCTTCGACGGGGGAGTACCCCGAAGGGGGGGAGGGGGTGTTTCAGCAAGCTCGGTTGCAGCCATTGTGTTGAGACACCCCCCTCCCAGCTACGCCGTACTCCCCCATCCGCCTTCGCAAGGGCTACGGCGGACGCGGGAGAAAATGGAAGGCGCATTTGTTTTGAGTGGAGCGAAGGGGAAGTACGCAATGTTGAAATAGTCGACTACCACTAAAACCAGAAAATCGGATCAGTTACCCATACCGACACCAGGCGATGTATTGCTGGAGGACTTCCTGAAACCCTCCGGACAATCGCAAAGTGCTTTGGCGCGGGCCATTGGTGTGTCCCCACGGCGCATCAATGAAATCGTCCACGGCAGACGCGCGATTACAGCGGATACCAATCTTCGGCTGGCGCGTTACTACAGGATTTCAGAGGGCATATTTTTGGGCTTGCAAGCGGACTATGAACTGCGGGTGCAACGGCGGTTTCTGGGGAACAAGCTGGATTTTATCAAGCCGAAGGCGGCGTGAGGGGGAACGATTTTTGGCTTGCCCATAAAAAACCTCACCTCATCTCGGCTCGCTGGTGTTGTACGATTGCATTTCATCTTTGGGCCTCAGCATCACTGATGCGGCCATCGCCATGGGGGTGTCGCGCAATTCCTTGTCGGAATTGGTGAATGCGCGGCGTGGTATTTCACCGGGAATGGCGGTGCGGCTGTCTAAGGCTTTCGGCGGCAGTGCGGAGAGTTGGCTGACACAACAGTCGCATTATGATCTGACGCAGGTGAAGGTGGAGATGATTGAGGTGGAGCGGTTGCGGGCGGCGTGAGGGGAAGCGTAGCCTTCATTCACAGCCAACGCGATTGAAAACTAGACTTTATCCGTTTAAGGTCTGTGGCAGTAGATATACCTCGCATCTCCTAATTGAGGCAAAATCTGACTTGGTAAAGGCTGACTGAAAATATGTTTCAACGTATTAGAATTGTAAATTTTCGATGTTTTACAGATTTTACGCTTGACCTTGTCAATCTGAACTCCTCCATAATTTTAGGGCGGAATGGTGCGGGAAAGACAACAATCGGAACAGTTATCGAAATTTTGCAGCGGATGGCCTACCAAACCAGCAGGGCGGGTGAATTGGTGAGGCCCAGCGACTTATCAGACAAATCAAAAAACGTATTAAGCTTTGAAGTCGACGCGCTTATCAACCAGCAAAATTTCATGTATTCGATCTCGTTCGACTTTCCAGAGAAGTTTCACGAGCTTCGAGTGAGCCAAGAATCGCTTTCGGTGGACAATCGCGTTGTCTTCAGCCGCAAAGTTGCGGAAGTCACGTTGCACAAACAGCACACAGCAACCCCATCAATTTTTGGAGTTGATTGGCACGTTACAGCTTTGCCTGTCATTCAAGCTGGACTGTCAGAGCCGATTTCGATTTTCAGAAATTGGTTATCGTCAGTTGTTGTACTTCGTCCCGTGCCGAGCTTGATGAAAGGTGAGTCCGATAAGAAGACAAAAACTCCTAAGACATCCGCTGAAAATTTTGGCGAGTGGTACTCGAATATTTCGGCAGTCGATCCTCGCTATTACACGCCATTCAGTGAGTTCTTAACCGAGGTAATGCCAGACCTAAGCTCAGTTAAAAATCTTGCTTTGGCTATGGAGACCCAACAGATAACAGCCGAGTTCAGTTACGATAATGTTTCAATAAACGTTCCATTTAATAATCTGTCGGACGGCGAGAAGTGTTTTTTCGTTTGCGCGTTGTTGCTTGCAATTGCAAAGGTTGGGTCGCCCGTGACTTGCTTTTGGGACGAACCCGATAACTATCTCGCTCCACAGGAGGTTGCCCCTACGATGTTTGCGCTTCGTCGCGCTTTTGTAGGTAAGAACCAAATTATCCTTACGTCACATAATTCTGATGCAATTCGTTCGTTCTCAGATGAAAACACTACGATACTTTACAGAAAGTCTCATCTCTCAAACCCAGAGGCGAAGACACTCGCAAAAATCAAAGAAGAGATCCCTAACAGTGAAAATGCTCTTGAAAAATGGCTAAGGGGAGACTTGGATTTTGGCAGTTAACAAGTATCAACCGCATTTAATTGTGATTCCAGAAGACGATGCGAACAGACAGATAGCGGTGGAATTCGCGGCGGGATGCCAAACGAATCGACTACGCATTGACACTGTTGGAGGTGGTTGGACAACCACTGTAAACTTGTTTCTTCGCGACTACGCAGAGGACATGCGACGCTTCACTGGGCGCAGCATTGTGTTGATCGTAGACTCTGACAGCAAACCAGACAGAATATCAAATATTAAAGAAGACATACCTAAAGACATTGCCTCAAGAGTTTTTGTTATCGGTTGCTTTGATGAACCTGAAAAAATGAGGACCGATTTAGGCAGTTTTGAAACAATCGGAAGAACGATGGCCAAAGAATGTATCGAAGGCATAGACAGAATTTGGCAAAGCGATCATTTGAAGCACAATTCCGGGGAGATGAATCGGTTGAAAATTCAAATGTGCGATTTGTTCAGAAATTTGGGCAAATAGAAGGAGATAGGACATTCTTTCGATTTTCGGGACTCGTTGAGACACCCCCTCCCGGCTCCGCCGTACTCCCCCGGCCCAAGGGGGTCGAGGGAGAAAGCGTCGTCAGTCGCCTCTGGTGCCGTTGATGATTGTATTCCCCTTGCTGTCGAAGAGGTGGCAGGCTTCGGGGGGGAGGTTCAGGTTTAGGGTTTGGCCGGGTTTGGCTTTGCTTAGGCCGTCGGCTTTTGCGGAGATGTCGCCGCCGTCTTCCATGCTGAGA
>JANNNG010000049.1:0-9783 GCA_031398425.1 Hyphomicrobiales bacterium
GGTCCAGTCGGTTTGAATCTTCTGGAAGATTTCTGCAAACGGTACTTCGTTCACGACAACCTTGGCGCCAGTTGCGGCTTCAAATTCCTTGCCGCGCTCGGCCAGGCGACCCGCGATCACCGGACCTGGGCGTGTCAGCACGTTGATGGTGATGCCATCATATTCACCGGCTGTTGAAGTGGCTGCAAGCCCGCACAATGCGGTGCCGGCGGCCAGTGCGCCGATCAAGTATTTCTTCATTGGTATTCCTCCCGTTTCATTTTTCTATCCGATGCACCTGCCGAATGAGGCTGGCTCACCGAATTCTGTTCGTGGCTTTTCATCACGCCAACTGTTATATCAATCTTGCCCAGTTTCGAGCGGGTGGCAAGGATAAAGTGGACTTGTAAAGTGAAAGAGTTGCCCATGAATTTGGCAAAGGCTGTTGCAACTGCCAAAGCAGCCGTAGAGACAGGCAGTTTTGCGGGTCGTGTCTGGCGAGAGGGCATTGGACCTTGCGTTGTTGCGGTGCGAGACGGTCGGGTAGTCGACATCACGTCGAAACGCTGGCCCACCATGCGCGATCTTTGTGAAACTGTCGATGCGGCAACTCTGCTTGCGGACGTGCATGGTGAGGACGTCGGGTCAGTTGATGATGTATTGCGGGGAGCTGTTGCGGATGTGCGGGTTTTGGCCCCCATTGATTTGCAAGCGGTGAAAGCTGCCGGTGTTACCTTTGCCACGTCGATGCTTGAGCGCGTGATTGAGGAAAAGGCACGGGGTGATGCGTCGCTGGCGAATGCCATTCGTGCGGATATTACGCGGCTCATTGGCGATGATTTGTCAAAACTGGTGCCTGGATCGCCGGAGGCCATGGCGTTGAAGCAGTCATTGATCGAGAAAAACAGCTGGTCGCAATATCTCGAAGTCGGGATTGGGCCGGACCCGGAGATATTCACGAAATCGCAAGTGATGAGTGCCGTAGGCTTTGGTGCCGATGTGGGCATCCACCCGATATCGGCATGGAACAATCCGGAGCCGGAAGCGGTCATTGTCGCAAACTCGCTAGGACAGTTGGTGGGGGCAACGCTCGGCAATGATGTGAACTTGCGCGATGTGGAGGGCCGCTCGGCATTGTTGCTGTCGAAAGCGAAAGACAACAATGCGTCCTGTGCGCTGGGACCGTTCATCCGCTTTTTTGATGACACGTTCTCGATTGACGATGTCAACAGCATGGAGATCACGCTTGAAGTGGAACATGACGATGGGTTCCACCTGCACGGTGGCAGCAACATGCGCAAGATCAGTCGCAGCCCCGCGTCGCTCGGCGCAGCCACGCTGAACCAACATCATCAGTACCCGGATGGATTTGTGCTGTTCTGCGGCACGCTGTTTGCGCCAACACAGGATCGTGATGCAAAAGGGCAGGGGTTCACGCACAAGCATGGCGACCGGGTGAGTGTTGCCAATCCGAAATTGGGCGTTTTGTTCAACACGGTCCGGTCAACGAACCAATGTGCGCCCTGGACGTTTGGTGTTTCACACCTGATGCGGAACCTCGCGGGGCGGGGGTTGTTGTAGAATAAGTTTTCCCCTCCCTTGAGGGAGGGGTTCGGGGAGGGTGTTGGCCAAGAGCGAAGACTTCGCTTGTTGCGTCCACCCGCCCCCGACCCCTCCCTTCCAGGGAGGGGAGAAGATTGAGTTAGTCTGTAGCAATCGCCTTCTCGTACCACGCCGCTATCAACTTCCTCTCCTCCGGTTCGATTTCCGACAGGTTTGAGGGCGGCATGGCGTGGGATCTTGCGGCTTGCAGGTAGATGTCGGCTGCGTGTTTCGCGACGTCTTCATTGGTTTCGAACACCACGCCCTTGGGAGCGACACGTATGCCGGGATAACTCGGCTGTGATGCGTGGCACATGGCGCAGCGGCCTTGCACCGTCAGTGCCACATCTTCAAAACCTTCTGTCTGCATGAAGTGTTGCGTTGATTGCGGCGTGAACGGCTGTTGGGCGTTTGCGTCGAGAATTTTCGGGTTGGTGGAGAGCCAGATGATGATGGCGAAGAGGGCGGCTGTGACACCCCATGTCCACCAGGGTTCGCCTTTCCGGGCATGTTGGCTGTTGAAGAAATGACGGATGCTCACACCCATCAGGAAAATCAGTGCGGATATCAACCAACTATATTGTGTGCCGAATGCCAAGGGTGAATGGTTGGAAAGCATCAACAATACGACAGGCAATGTCAGGTAGTTGTTGTGGAGCGAACGCTGCTTGGCCTGTGCGCCAAGAGCAGGGTCGGGCTGTTGGCCTGCCACAAGTGCAGCCACGACTTTCTTTTGATTGGGGATAATGATGAAGAAGACGTTGGCGGACATGATGGTGGCGGTGAAAGCGCCGAGATGCAGATAGGCGGCGCGACCTGAGAAGACTTGCGTGTATCCCCAAGCCATGATGACGAGTACGCCATAGAGCACCACCATCAGCAGGTTCTGGTTTTGCCCGATGGGAGATTTGCAGAGAAGATCATAGATGACCCAGCCCACGGCGATGGAAGCAAGTGACAGAAGAACCGCACCGGGGACGGAGATGTCGAGCACGTGCGTGTCGATGAGATAAAGGTGTGCGCCGCCGTAATACATGACGCAAAGCAAGGCGAAGCCTGAGAGCCACGTGGCATAGGACTCCCATTTGAACCATGTGAGATGCTCCGGCATTTCCGGCGGTGCCACCAGATACTTGCGCACGTGATAAAAGCCGCCGCCATGCACCTGCCATTCCTCACCATGGGCACCGGGGGGAAGGTTGCCCGCCTTGCGCAGGCCCAGATCCAGGGCCACGAAATAGAACGAAGAGCCGATCCAGGCGATGGCGGTGATGACGTGGAGCCAGCGCAGGCCAAAAGACAGCCAGTCCCAAAGGATCGTCCATTCCGCCATGATTTTCCGCCCCATGTTAAGCTTGGCAAATATGCCCTGTCTTCTATGTTACTTGTCAACAGCGAGGAAGACCATGCGACCAGACGGACGATATGAGCGGGACATGCGGGGGCACGGGGCGAATGTGCCGGATGGGCAATGGCCTGATGGGGCGCACATCGCCGTGCAATTCGTGATCAATTATGAGGAGGGTGGCGAAAACTGCCTGCTGCACGGCGATGGACAATCGGAGGCGTTCCTTTCCGAAATCGTGGGTGCGCAGAACTGGCCGGGCCAGCGCCACTGGAACATGGAATCAATCTACGAATATGGCGCACGCGCAGGATTCTGGCGGCTGCACCGCATGTTCACGAATGCTGAGTTGCCGGTCACTGTCTATGGCGTTGCAACGGCACTGGCCCGGTCGCCAGAACAGGTGCAGGCCATGAAGGATGCAGGGTGGGAGATTGCGTCGCATGGTTTGAAATGGATCGAGTACAAGGATTTCAGCGAGGCTGACGAGCGGGCGCATATGCTGGAAGCCATTCGTCTGCATAGGGAGGTTGTTGGCGAACGACCACGCGGATTTTATCTGGGACGTGCTTCCATGAACACGGTGAAACTTGCCTCGAATGAGGGTGGCTTTGACTACATTTCCGACAGTTATGCTGATGATCTACCCTACTGGATCGAAGTGGAAGGCAAGCCGCAGTTGGTCATTCCCTATGCGCTCGATACGAATGATATGCGCTTTGCTGCCGTGCAGGGCTTCAATTCGGGGGACCAGTTCTTCACCTATCTGAAGGATGCCTTTGATGTGATTTATGCTGAAGGCAAGGCGGGTCGACCGAAATTGCTCAACATTGGTTTGCATTGTCGTCTGGTGGGAAGGCCGGGTCGCGCCGCGGCGTTGCAGCGGTTCATTGAGTATGTGAAATCCCACGACAAGGTGTGGGTTGCGCGGCGCATTGATATTGCAGAACACTGGAAGACCATGCATCCATTCACGCCTCCCAAATTGCTGCTGTCGCGCATGGCGCGGGAAGAATTCGTGCGGGTGTTTGGTGCAGTGTTTGAACATTCGTCGTGGATTGCGGAACGCGCATTTGATTTGCAGTTGGGGCCTGCACATGATTCTGCGATCGGGGTTCACAACGCCTTGTGCAGGATGTTCCGCAAGGCCAGTGAGGATGAACGATTGCTTGTGTTGAAAGCGCATCCTGATCTTGCGGGGAAGCTTGCGGTGGCCAAGCGTTTGACCGCCGAGTCCACTCAGGAGCAGGCATCTGCGGGGCTGGATGCGTTGACGGATGAAGAACGGGCGAAACTCACGGCGCTGAATAGTGCGTATACGGATAAATTTGGCTTTCCGTTCATTATTGCTGTGCGGGGATTGACGAAGGTGGAGATTTTCTCGGCGTTTGAGGAGCGGATTCGGAATGATCGACAGGTTGAACTTGCGACCGCGTGCATGCAGGTGGAACGGATTGCGATGTTGCGCTTGCGGGATTTATTTTAATCGTGGACCGTTGGCGCGTTTTGACCCCTCATCCGCCCTTTGGGCACCTCCTCTCGTTAAAGGCGAGGCTATCGCATGTGACGGAAGGGCGATGGGGGCATTGTGCAAGAACCTCACGCATACCTGAACACAAACACGATCCACGCAATCGAAATCACCACGGCACCCCAAAGTGGATTGCCGTAGAAACCGAGCCAGCCCAGAAAAATAAAGCACGTGCCAAGATGTGACATGAACAGGCGGTCGCCTCGGGTTGTGTCCAGTGTGAAGACGCCGCGACGCGGATTGCCGCCGGGGGAGACATATTCCCATAGACCCATCACTGCGATGGAGCCGAAGATATAGAGGAAGAAGGCTATGGAAACGCGGTTCCATGCCATCCACGAGCCCAGGGGTTGTTGCCACCAGTCGCTTGCGAACATTGTGACCTGATCCATGAGCGTCTCCTCACACGCGGCCCAGGGCGAAGCCCTTGGCGATGTAGTTGCGAACGAAATAGACGACGATGGCGCCGGGAATGATGGTGAGCACGCCAGCGGCTGCGAGCAGGCCCAGTTCATAGCCGGACGCACTCGATGTTTTCGTCATGGCGGCGACGATGGGTTTGGCGACGACCTTCGTCAGATTTTTCGCCAGGAGCATTTCTACCCATGAGAACATGAAGCAGAAAAAGGCGGCGACACCGATGCCTGCGGAAATCGTGGGAATGAAAATCTTGACGAAAAATTTTGGAAAGGAATAGCCATCGACGTAAGCCGTTTCGTCAAGTTCTTTCGGCACGCCTGACATGAAGCCTTCAAGAATCCAAACCGCCAACGGAACATTAAACAGCGTGTGGGCAAGCGCCACACCAAGGTGTGTGTCGAACAGGGGCTTGCCGAAAATTTCAACGGCGTAATAGAGATTGACGAAGGGCAGCACGAAAACCGCGGGGGGTGCCATGCGGTTTGACAGCAGCCAGAAGAACAGGTGCTTGTCGCCGAGAAAACGATAGCGCGAGAAGGCGTAAGCAGCCGGCAGCGCCATGCCGACCGAGAGCACGGTGTTGATGCCGACATAGGTCAGCGAGTTGACATAGGCACCGTACCAGCTGGGATCGGTGAAAATCGTTCGATAACTGTCAAAGGTAAATTCGCGCGGGTAGGCCGAGAAGCCACCCAGGATTTCCCGCGTGGTCTTGAACGACATGTTGATGAGCCAGTAGATTGGCAGCATCAGGAACGTGATGTAGGCGGCCAACGCCACATATCGCAATCGCATCAGTGTGCCTCCTCACGCATCATCAAGGTATAGAACAGCCAGCTCAGGGCCAGAATGATCAGGAAGTACACCAGCGAAAAGGCCGCTGCAGGTCCAAGGTCAAATCCGCCCAGCGCTTTCTGCACCAGATCAACCGAGAGGAACTTGGTTGTGCTGCCGGGACCACCGCCGGTGAGCACGATGACTTCCGTATAGATCATGAACGAGTCCATGAAGCGCAGCAGGATGGCGATGGTGAGCACGTGTTTCAGTTTCGGCAACTGGATGTAACGGAACACTGCCCAGGGTCTGGCGCCATCAATCTTTGCCGCTTGATAATAGGCATCGGGAATGGAGACGAGGCCGGCGTAGCAGAGCAATACGACCAGAGAAGTCCAGTGCCAGACGTCCATCAGGATGACCGTGAACCAGGCAGCCATGGGCTGGCGTGTGTAGTTGTAGTTGATGCCAATCGAATTGAGGCCTTTGCCGAGCAGGCCGATGTCGGGCAGGGCCATGATGTTCCACATCGAACCCACGACGTTCCATGGCACCAGCAGCGGCAGCGCCATCAGCACCAGGCAGAACGAGGCCCAGCCGCCCTTTCGCGGCATGCAGAGTGCGATGGCAAGGCCCAATGGAATCTGGATCAGCAGCACGATGCCGGTGAAGATCAACTGCCGCCCGAGTGAGGCATGGAAATCCGGATTGCGCAACAACTCCTGAAACCAGCGCGAACCCGCCCAGAAGAATTCATTGGCCGCGAAAGACTCCTGAATGGAATAGTTGACGACGGTCATCAGTGGCAAAAGCGCATTGAAGGATACCATCAGGAAAACCGGCAGCACCAACCACCACGCCCCGTTGTTCCAGGTCTTGGTCATGCTGCTGCTCCCATCTTGTCTCCAGCGAGCCAGCTGTTTTCATAAACGTGCGTGCGGGTGGGATCAAAGCTGATATTGGCTTTTCCGGTTGGAATGTCCTGGCCTTCCGGCACCACCAGCTTTATGGTGTGGCCTGATGCAATGCGCGTTTCGACGACACGCACGCGGCCAATATCGGCGACTTTCACGATGTCTGCTGCGATACCTTTGGTTGTGAATGACACGAATTCAGGGCGGATGCCAAGTTCGAGCATGCCGCTTTTTGCGGATTTCGCGTTGACGGCTTCCACAGGTTTTCCACCGACAATGGCCTTGCCACCCTTGACCTCGCAGGGCAGAAAATTCATGCCAGGTGAACCGATGAAGTGCCCCACGAAAGTGTGGCGCGGCTTGTCGAAGAGTTCGATGGGTGTGCCCGTCTGCACCACTTCACCATTGTTCATGACCACCACCTGATCTGCGAAGGTCAGGGCTTCGGTCTGGTCATGGGTCACGTAAATCATGGTGCGCTTGATGCGCTGTTGCAGTTCCTTGAGTTTTGATCGCAGTTGCCATTTCAAATGTGGATCGATGACGGTCAGAGGTTCATCGAACATGATGACGTTCACATCCGAGCGCACAAGCCCGCGGCCCAAGGAGATTTTCTGCTTGCCGTCTGCAGTCAAGCCGGACGCACGCTTCTTCAGTGTGGCGGTGAGCTCCAGCATGTCTGCGATGTTTTCGACACGCGACTTGATTTCCGTTTCATCAACACCGCGATTGCGCAGGGGGAAAGCCAGATTGTCGTAGACCGTCATGGTGTCGTAGATCACGGGGAACTGGAAGACCTGCGCGATGTTGCGTTTTTCCGGTGTGTCGTGGGTCACGTCGATGCCATCGAACAGAATTCTGCCTTCTGATGGTGGAAGCAATCCGGAGATCAAGTTCAGCAATGTGGTCTTGCCGCAACCCGAAGGGCCCAGCAGTGCATAGGCACCACCATCGGCGCAATCGAGATGCACGTGCTTGAGCGCATAGTGATCTGGTTGCGTCGGATTCGAGATGTAGGCGTGGCGCAGGTTGTCAATGGTAATCTTGGCCATGTCAGTGGTTTTCCCTGAGGCAAAGGGCCCCCTCCCCCCTTCGGGGTACTCCCCCAACAAGTTGGGGGAGAAGATGCAGCGAGTCTTCCCCAACTCGTTGGGGAAGTGCCCAAAGGGCGATGGGGGCCTTTTTCATTACAGCACTCGCTTTCCATCTGAAGCGAAAAACATCGCGTGCGAAAGATCCGCCTCAAGCCTGACTGTTTCACCAACCCTGATCGGCTGCACTCCCGATGTTTGCGATACCCAGGTCTTGCCCCCGGCGCTGACGTGGATCACGCTCTCAGAGCCAGAGATTTCAGTGACAAGGACGCGGCCTTCCAGTTCATGGTCATTCTTTTTTCCTGTTGTCGGTACGAGATGATGCGGCTTTATGGCGATGTCATAGGTGCCGTCGGCCAGTGTGCTGGCATGTTTTCCGCTGTCCCACGAATGGCCATTGTCAAAGGCCAACCATTTGTTCTTCTTGACCACGCGGGCAACATTGAGGGGTGGGTCTGAAAAGACTTCAGCCGATACGCGTGTATTTGGGTTGCGGTAGATTTCCGCGGTGGCACCATACTGTGTGACGTGTCCTTCATATAGCGTCACCGTCTTGCCGCCGAAGAGCAGGGCTTCATGGGGTTCGGTCGTGGCGTAGAAGACAACCGCCTTGCGGCCCGCGAAAAGCTTGGGCAGTTCGTCGCGCAACTCCTCACGGAGTTTATAATCAAGATTGGCCAATGGCTCATCCATGAAAATCAGATCGGAGTCTTTCACTATAGCGCGGGCGATGGCGGTGCGTTGCTGCTGGCCGCCCGACAGTTGATTGGGCTTTCTTTCCAGCATCGGTGTGAGACGCAGCAGTTCCGCCGCCTTGCCCACGCGGGATTTGATTTCAGCATCGGCCATGCCGATGACGCGCAAGGGTGATGCGATGTTCTCGTAGACGTTCAGCATGGGGTAGTTGATGAACTGCTGATAGACCATGGACACGTTGCGCTTCTGCACGGCGACATGGGTGACGTCCTTGTCATTGTGAAGGATGTGACCATGCGTCGGTTTTTGAATACCGGCCATCAGCTGCATCAACGTTGTCTTGCCCGCGCGTGTGGCACCCAGCAGCACATTGAACGAGCCATCGTCAAAGACAATGTCCGTGGGGTGGATATGGATTTCAGCGCCCACACGTTTGGTGACGCCTTTCAATTCCAGTGGCATGGTTGCAGCCGCCCGTTCACTTTCCAAAAATCATAGCATAAAAAAGCCGGGACCGTTACGCGTGATCCCGGCTTCTGGGAGGTTTACAGTGTTTACTTCATCCAGGCCTTGATGATGTCTTCATAGGCGATGGTGACACCTTTTTCCTTTTCGTTTTCAAGTTTGGCCTTGGGGCCGCCCTCTTTGCCCAGCCATTCGGCGGGATCCTTCTTTTCAGCCAGACGTGGGCCGCAACCGCCGTAGGTCTTGTTGGCCTTGTCTGCGGCTTCCATGCGCGACATGGTGATTTCCATTTCATCCGCCAGACGGTCCATGGCTTGCTGCGGTGTGAAGGCACCAGAGTTCACGTCACCAATCTGCTGCCACCAGAGCTGTGCCAGCTTTGGATAGTCAGGCACGTTGATGCCCGTTGGCGACCAGCGCACGCGGTCCTTCGAGCGGTAGAACTCGACCAGACCACCCAGTTTCGGCGCGCGTTCCGTGAATGATTCATGGCGTGCCGTTGTGTCCCGGATGAAGGTCAAACCGACGTGGCTCTTCTTCACGTCAACCGTCTTGGACACGGCAAACTGGGCATAGAGCCAGGCTGCCTTGGCGCGGTCGGCTGGAACCGACTTGAGGATTGTCCATGAACCCACGTCCTGATAGCCGACTTTCTGGCCATCCTTGTAGTAGACGCCATGGGGCGATGGGGCCATGCGCCACAGTGGATTGCCATCGCCATCAACGGTGTTGTTGCCTTCGCTCTTTGGGGCAACCATCGAGGCGGTGAAGGCGGTGTACCAGAAAATCTGCTGGGCCACGTTGCCCGACGAGAGCGCCGGCAGTGACTGATAGAAGTCATAGTCAGCCGCACCCGGAGGGGCATATTTGCGGAGCCATTCATCCCACTTGGCAATGGCATAAACCGAAGCAGGGCCGTTGGTTTCACCACCGCGCGAGACAGATGCCCCCGACGGGTTGCAC
>JANNNG010000115.1:0-39998 GCA_031398425.1 Hyphomicrobiales bacterium
CCTGCGAAGACGCAGAGGCGTTCATTGGCGGCTTCTGACAACACATGGTTTTCGAGATCGCCCCAATTGTCTTCGCCGTTGGCGGAGCGGTTGAAATCGCCCACCTGCGGTGAACAATTGGTGACGTGAAAGCTGTCGGCATTGCCGCGCAGCAGAGTGTCATAGGTGGTGCCCCAGGCCACATCGTCACGGCGCACGACGTGACCCTTGTCGAAGGCCTTGCGGTCCTTCGTAAAGAAGACTTCTGGCAATTGGTGTCTGGCAGCGACGCGGGGGTCTTGAAACCATTTGTCGGACTCGCCGCCCAGCCCTTTGCGGGAATAGTCACGTCCGGGTTCCGGTTGCTTGAGCTTTGGATCCTTGGTGACATTGGAAGCGGTGAACAGGGCCAGACGGCGCTTCGCCTGCATCTGCAGTGAGAAGTTTTGATAATGCAAGGTTGTGCCTCCGCCTTCGACGGAAGCCAGGGCGGCTTTGTCTTTTGCCTGTGGCATAGGCACTGCTGGTGCGTCCAGTTCAGCGCTCTTGAGGAAGTTCTGGTCGTAACCTGTGCGGTTCTGGTAGTTGGTATCGCGCGGAACCGCAGGGGCCTCTTCCGCAGACGCGGCAGCCACCGACTCGGTTTTCGCAACAGAAACGACTGCTCCGCCCAGCTGGATGGTGATGCGCAGGGGAACTTCGAAGCTCACCGAGCCATCACCGTTGGTGATCATGGTGGAGGTATTTGGCGTCACAGCTTGTGTCGCCGGCGGAGTGGCGTCTGGCTTTTCGGTCTCCACGGCATCGGCCCTCGCCCACCAACCGGACCATGAATTGCCACCTCCCGGCGGGTTGCCGGCAAAGTGCACGCCCGCCCTGATGACACGGTCATCTCTTGCCAGTTCCGATGCGGGGACTGCGAAGTTCTGCTGTTGATAGAGGCCACCGAAATGCAAGGCCATGACCTCGCCCGTGTCCATGTTGAGGACAGCCGAGCCTGAGTTGCCGCCCAGCGTGGAACAGTCATGGGTCGCGGCTTCAACCATCTTGCCAAAACTTGCTGTCTTCATGCCCTCGTTCAACTCGCCGGGCTGCAGGCGCTTGACGCCGTAGTTTCCACCAAATAACTGTTGCTGTACATCTGCGGGATTACGTGGATCAGAGGCGGGATAACCTATGATAAAAATGTCCTGACGGTCCATCTGGCGAGGATCATTCAAAGAGAGCGTCAGTGGCTTGTGAACGTCAGACAAACCTTCAACCGACAACAGTGCCATGTCCCAATAGGGATGGATCATGATAATCTTGCGCAGCATGAGAGTTTCACCCTCACCACTGCCGAGTTCGCGCACAAAGTTGATTCCAGCTTTTTCACCGCGTATGAAATCCACGCTCCGATCACCCAGGCCGTTGGCAAAGATTTCCGCCACATGACGGTTGGTCATCAGCAGATCCTTGCCCACGACAAAACCCGTGCCGCCGTAGGGATAACGGCGGTTGCCGGGAAGCTCGATACGGCCCACCGAGGGTATGACTTTTTCAATCCGTGTACGGATGGTGTCATCCGTTGAAAGGTGCGTCCACAATTCATGCGTTGCTTTGAACTTGCCGCCGATGATGTCGATGGCGGGACGAATATCAGCATGAATAATCGCTTCCATGCCATTGCGCTGGTCAGGTGAAACGTCTTCGCCCATGTTCAGTGCGAGAAGACCGGACCTGACCTGCTCCAGAACGGGCGGTGCAGTCGAAATGCTTTCCAGACCTCTTGGCTCTGCCTTCGCTTTCGACTGCGCCAAGCCTTCCAGCACATCCTCCGGCTTGCCATGCTTCCTGGTGATACGTTGCAGATAGTTTTTCAGGCGTTCGGTTTCAAAGTTTGACATGCCGTCCTCACTTTCTGGCTAGAACCACGGCCGCAGGATGCGGCGGTCTTGTGTGCTTTCGAAGCCTCCTGGTGTTTCCTTCGTATCAGGTGGCGCATTTGGCAGGATGGCCGCCCCTGCCCCACTGGTTCCCGCTGCTGCAAGGTAGACGACAAAGGCGTTGAGAACGGCCAGAAATGCGCCTGATCCTGCTATCTGGTTGGTGAAATAACTGACGCACAAACTTACAATCAGCGACACGACAAGGCCAAGCCAGCGCGGCTGCCAGTTAAATGCCCGCGCCAAGCCATTGGTCACCGCTGTCACTGCCAGCACCTGTCCGCCCAGAGTTGCCAGAGCACCAAGATCAAGAAGTTGTGGAGTAAGGGTTTCGGCCATTTTTTGCTCCGTCTCTAAAGCTGTTGCATTTAAACGATGGTCGCAGGTGATGGGGTCACGCTGCACAGATATCTGAGGGCGCTGCGACTTGGCATGAAGAAGTAGCCGCCACCGCGCACGCGGACAAAGTCCTGCACGTCCCGGATTTGTATTGCTCCCGCTACTGTGGGAATTGTGAGCCTTGCCAACTTGCGTATCTCACTCGAAGGGCCTGGATTTTTCTGCCCGCGGGCCAGTATGGGATCGACCTCATTTTCCAAGCCGTGAAACTGCCAGGCCATGGACCATGTCTGCTGGATGAATTCGAATTGGCGCTCAAGATCAGAATTGAAACAGATGAAAAGCAGGCCCGGATTCTTGTCATTCGCAACACCACTGCCGTCAACGTCATACTTGCGCCCCGCACGCAGGATGCGATGACGATTGGTGATGGCGAGTTGTTCTTTTGAGCCGGGCACAAAGCTTTCGCGCGGATTGGCGCGACGGATATGAGCGCCGTAGGGGCAGCGCAACCCACCTGGGTCTTCCTCGCCCAGCAGAAATTCATTGTCGGGAGACGCATCGACTTTGCCCTCCCAGCCTGTGCCCGGTCTGTGCGGATATCTGACAAGCGATGTGCCGTCTTTCCAACGCCCCACCATTTTGGCGGCAATCCATTGTTCGCGTTTGTCGGCACTGTCGAGATGCTTTGGCATTCCCGCATGGGTAGCAAAGTCATTGGCAATCTTTTTGACAAAGCCTTCAAACACAGCTGGTTTCTGGTCGAGTTGCCGAATGACGATAAAGCTGCCGTTCCTTGCAAAGTCGCGCGGCGCATTGGCACCGGATTGATTGAAGTCCGGGCTGATCGCACCCCAGTGACCAGGGTTCGCCACGGGCAGCATGTTATCAGGATCGTCTGTTGCGGTCACCGATATCGCTGGCGCTACATCCCCCCGATTGTTGGGATAGCCCAAGAGAAACTCTCCCGGCTCCACCACGTGAATGGCATCGGTTGTGCGCAGGAAGCGCCTCGTGCCGCGGATGATGGGTTGCGAAATACCATCGGCAAAGCCGAATGGTTCAATGGAGGATTTCTGCCTGCCGTTGCTTCCCGGTGTCAGATCAAGCGCCGAGAGGGTGATGCTGTGCAACACCGTACCGCCGTGAGTCTTCAGAGTCTTTTCCACGTCGCGCCTTTGGGCCGTCAAAATCTTCGCCGATTCAGCGTAGAGCAACAATGCGCCATCTGTGGGTTCATAACCCCAGTCCCATTTCTTCGGTGCGTCTTCGCCCGTATCCGACAATATCTTGGCTCGCGTCGCATGTGCCATGCCTTGTCGGAAGGCGGCCGGAAACGACAACCACGTATCACGGGGAACTTCGAGTTTGGCCAGACCTGTGGATGTCAGCGACAGAATGCGGATGTCGCCAACGGGCGGGTCATCGCCGTAGCTCAGCGTCGGTTCCGTTGCTGCAAGCCAGTTTTGCGCGGCTTCAAGGTTGCTGGGCAGTTGCAGCACCATGCAGGCGGAATGGGCGTGCTTGCTGAAACCGCCGAACAGGAGGCTTTGCACTTCAGTTGCGTCAATCACGGATGCGGGCGGTGGATTTGAACCAAACAGGGAGAGCAACGCCGTTGCCTCATCCGGCGTCGATGCCGTCGCGAGGCCCTGTCTTATTGCCGCATTGGTGCGCACTCGGGATGTTGTGAGATGAGGATAAGCCGAATACCAGAACCGTGTCGGCTGCTGCTGGCGTCTGGCCCAGCGCTTGAAACGATCACCGTCGACAGCCCCGCCTTGAAACAGATTCCAGGATTTTGGAAAACCGACAGTGTTGCTCCAGGCCCCCGTCAGGCCATTGGCGGCCTTGGTGATGAAATCCTCAAGGTAGCTTTCCCAGCTACCGCCGTAATTGGAAAAGAACAGAAGCTTGTTGGTCTTGGGCAGCAGCACCCAGCGGGCAAAATGAATGGTTCCGATTTCTGCAAGGTAGCCCGGCTTATAGATGTGTTGCGCCATCTGACCAATGATCCAGAAAGCGATGCGCAAGGTAAAATACCGCACCCAGCCGCCTTGCATGCGCGAGATACCGGCGAGATGATTTTGCGGCGTGTTGTTCTCATGCAGCATCACGGCGTCAAGTGTTGCAGCATCAGGCAGACTGTCATCGGGCTGGTTGGCCCTCTCGGCTTTTCTGAGGCTTGCGTAGAAGAAGCCCAGAAGAAGCAAGAGAATGAAAACCGAGGCCAGGGCGCAGACCAAAAGAGTTGTCAAGCTAGACCAGAAACCATGTCGGCTAGCGGCGATTGCAATCGTCGCCACCAGCAATGCCAGGATGACAGGCCAGAAGAATTTCCATATCCCGCGAAACACCAGGCCCAGGTAAAAACCCAGGCCGGTCTCACCCACTGGCGACAGGCGCGGCACTGGTTCTGCATTGAGCAACGGTGCCAGGTCTGGTTTTGCGCTGATATGGGAACGCAAGGCAGCCACCACATGCAGCGGCGAAGCCGTCACGGGGTGCTTGTCGAAATACTCTCGGATCTCGCGCGCCAAATCATATTCGGCTCGGATGCGGTTTGCCGTCATGCCGGGATGACCGGTGAAATTGAGGCCCGGTGTTTGAAACAATCCCTGACCGGTCTTGACCTGATGGCGAGAGAGTTGAGTGGTGAGATTGCCATCCTTGCCGATCTCAGCGGACTGAAATATTCTGGTGAACCAGGCATCCAGTGACGAGGCAACGGTGGCAATCGCTGCACCTTCAGCACCATCGGCTGAAAGCTCAATGACGAGATGGGTGGGCTCGGGATGATCGCCCCGCACCACAGTGACGGTCATGAAGTGAATGCCCTTGCCACGCAGGGCGTTGCGACCCCCGCCCTTGTTGTGAAAATCGGAGATCATGGTTTCAAGCACAGCATCAACTGCATCGGCCCTGGATGGCGGAAATGGAAGTGCGATGGTGACAAAGGCATGGCTCATGGTGTTTGTCTTTCAAGGCCGACTACAAGTTCATCCGGGAAAGGGCCCCAGAATTTCAAAGTGCCACGGCGCGTTGGTCGATGTTGCAACAGCCTGGCCACAAGATATGTGATCTGGATTGCATTCAGATGCCGGCCGGCGCAGAGGTGCAGACCGCGACCAAAATGCAGATAGTTTTTTTCTGGTCGCGAGGGATCAAGCTTCGAGGGACTGGCAAACACCCGTGCATCCTGCATGGCGCTGAGGGTGATGGCGAATACCCTGTTTCCCTCGGGAATGGCACGGCCCGCAATCGTGGCACCTGTTGCTGCCTGTCGCACAACAAGTGGATTGTGCGGGCGGCGGCGCAGGATTTCCTGACACCAGGCCCACAAACGCTGGGAATTGTCCCGATCCTTTTGAACCTTTGTGAGACGTTCGTTGTCCGCAAGCAGTTCAGTCATGATATTGGCAACACAGGTGGCCGTTGTATCAATGGCACCGACCAACAAGCCTGATACAATGTTGGCAGCTTCGGTTTCACTAAGTTGACCAGCGTCCACCTGCAGCAACAACCCACCAAGAACATCTTTTCTGGCACGTGCTTGCTGCCGTCTTGCAGCGATCTCGGCTGTGACCCAGTCCCGCAGTTCCCGACCTGCCGCAATGGCAACATCTCGCACCCTGGCGTCAGCGCCGAGATTGAGAAAGGTTTCATGGAAAACTGCGCGGGCCACGCGCAGCAGATCGGCTTCGGTTGGTCCTGCAATTCCAAACAGGGCAACGGCCACGCGCCCCGCCACCGGACGGGCAAAGTCATTCACGACATCAATGAAACCTTTTTGCTGGAAGGCAAGGGCAAGTTGTCGCTCTGCTTCCAGTTCCAGCGTTTTGCGCACGGGTGCCATGTCTGCTTGCTGCATTGCGCTGTATAAATTTCGGCGCTGCGCAAACAGATGGGTGGAACGGTCCATGCCGAGAATGAACGGCCCACTGACACTTTCAATTCGGGACTGATTGACAGGGGCGATGGTGAAGGCGGCATCCTGTTCACAGACTGCTACAACATCGGCCCACCTGAATACCAGTGTTGTCTTGCCAAAGGTCAAAACCGCTGGTGCAAATCTGGCAGCACTTCGTGCGAGCCATCGCACCAGACTGGCGTTGCGCGCCAACTTGCCAATGAACGTTGTCTTGTCGTCACCCGTTATCCGGGTGGATGGAAGGCGCGGCTGTTGCATAACAAACCTGTGACTATCCGAAACCCGTGAGGTTTCAGGCGCCCCGTGCTTGAACTATGGCGCAAGACTGGCCTGACGACAAGAGAAGAGCGCCGATCCCAGGAACAAGCCCGCGCAGCAGTGGCGCTTAACCTCGCTGCAGTGACGCGATGATGGAGCGGATTTTTGCTTCGTCAAGCTTGGAGATGTTCTCGGCCAGCCGGTTTGCAAGCTCGGTTGCCGCAGGACTGAGGCCCGCAGTATCGATGGTGATGCGTGGATGTGAAATCCGCGCAAGGCGCAGGAGATCTTCGGCGTCATCCCATATAATATTGAAATACGCGATGACGCCCTGGACGAGGTGCCAGGACGGCCGCCCACGCTTGCCATGCTCAAGAGCCGAGAGATAGGCCGAAGATACGCCGAGGCTTTGCGCCATGGCTTTCAAGGTGACGTTGCGCTGGTGTCTGAGGGATCGCAGTTTTTCACCAAACGGCGTCATGCGCCATATCCTGGGACGTTGCCGGATTTGCGCAGCCGCACATAGAACGCACCGCCACCGCCATGTCTGGGGTGGGCAGGCTGAAAGCCAACGGCATGCAGCCTGAAGGTTTCCTCATGCAGCCACAGTGGCACTTCGCGGCGCAGCCGCCCTTCACGTTCAGGAGAATGAAAATGACTGCTGCCATGAAGGGTGTGTCGGGCATAGGGCGAGGACCCTTTGCCGGTGATCACAAGCACGAAGCGTGAGCCATGGTGACGTTCGCTGCTGAGAAAGTGCAGCAGTTTCATGCGGGCAGTTTCAACCCCTTCGCCATGCAGATCAATGCGGGCGTCGGGTTCGATCTGGCCACGGCTGAGGCGCTGGGCCGTGCGACGGTCCATCTGGGCCAGTGGCGGTGGCGCTTCATGACTTGAGCGGCGTCTGACAAAGGGAGCGACCAAAGGCTTGGGCGAAGACATTTCTCCGACTTGCGCCAGGCGCGTGGCGAGCGGCTTTCTGCCTAAAACACGGCCAAGCGGTTTGATACCGCGCTTCACCTCTTCCCAGAGGGCATGATCAAGGGCTTCAAAGGGTTTCCGGATCATCGGCTATGCGCCCCAAGTCTGCGGGCGAGAGGCAATGGCAGAAGTGCGACCATCGTCCCTGCACTCTTCATGTGACCGGCAATTGTTGCGGCGTCTTTACCCCAGCCCCAGAAGACATCACCCCGAATGACGCCCTTGATGGCAGAGCCTGTATCCTGGGCAATCATCAAGCGCTGAATGGGTTGGTTCGGCTGGGGTGCCTCGGGCGGCAAGGTTGTTTCAATCCATAGAGGCGTGCCAAACATCCACCAGGCGCGGTCAACAGCAAGAGAGTGCAAGGGAGTCAAGTTGACTTTTGCAGCGCCGATACCGCCCAGCGCGCTATCACTGACCTCCGTGCGTTGAAAAAAGATATAGGATTTATTCTGCCACATCAGCTCTCGGGCAGCGTCCGGATTCTCGTTCATCCACTGACGCAAGACCTGCATTGACATTTTATCCGGTGGTGCAATGCCACGCGCAATCAGGATGTGACCGATGCCGGAATAGGGATGGCCGGTCTTCCCCGCATAGCTGAGACGGATGACATTGCCGTCTGCAAGTGTCACGCGGCCTTGACCCTGCACATGCATGAAGAATGCATCAACCCAATCGGAGAGCCAACAGATCACTTCGGCCTTTCCCGCCAGCGAACCATGTTCAATGTCCTTGCGGGTGTCATAAGCTTCCACGCCACCCTTGATGCGGCGACCGTAACGCAAGCCCGTGCAGGCAGCTTCCTCTTGGCTGAAGGCAATGAGGTCCCTGGGTTTGGCATAAACCGGAACAGGAAAGGATGTCGCTTGTCTTGTCGATCCCCTCAGAAGTGGCTCGTAATAGCCTGTAAACAGGCCTTGGGGCCGTTCAGCATCCACGATGCGGAAGGCTTGAAACCAATTCTCGAAGAAACCGCGGGGGTCTTCCGCCAACACAGCCGCAGCACAGGCATCATGCCAATCTTCCCGGTGGCCGCCAAATCTGGCGTCTCTCTTAAAACCTGTCGCTGTCTGCAACATTTCCCGTGCCGACCTTTGGAAAGCCTGGAATGCGACCGAGAGATCTTGCTGCCGCCAACCGTTCAGACTTTCAAAACCAACGGGCGCGAGAACCTCAGACATTGTCGTCGGTGGCCACCAGTTTCCAGTTGGGATCCTTTGAGGTGACGTCGCGCTCAAAAGTCCAGAGGTCAGTGACGGTGCGAATGGATTTTTCATCACCTTCTACCACGGCACCTGCGCTGTCCAGGGTAGCGCTGATCATTTCGGCAGCATAGCCGATATCAATTTGCGCTTTGTTAGCATTGACGGCAGCGCGTTTTATCGCTGCAGATTTTACCCCCACAAACTGAAAGGTCATGGTCTGGTTCTGGGCTTTGCGTGCATCAATGGCACTGACAAAGTTTTCGAACAGTTCCTTGGACAACAGTGGCTTCAAGGTTTGCTTGTCAGATTTGGCATAGGCCTCGAGCACCATTTCATAAGCGGCGTTGGCACCTCGCACGAAAGCGGCGGCTGTGAAACCAGCTGAGTGGCCTGCGATGGCATCCAAACCCTTGGCAACTTCGCTGCCGTCTTCTGCATGGCCAAACCATACGGGCTTCTTTGTTTCAGGCTCCAGAATCTCCCCTTCGATGGTGGGGGATCGCATGTCGGATACGGGCTTTTCAGGCGCGGGTTGCAACACGATCGGGGGTTTTTCGAGACCAGTTCGGGTGCCAAGCACCCCCCAGAGCCGCCAGGCAACAATGGCGGCGACAACGAGCAGGACAAGATTGAGGGGATCCAAGACCGAAAACATGTGCAGACCTTTTAACCGGGCGGCCTGTCAGCCGCGTGAAACGATAGGGCCTATATAGGCAACATGGGCGGCCAATCAAAGCGCGTTTCCCGAGCTTGCGGCGCAGACTGGCTTCCTGTAAGGCGCGGAGCCGTATTCAGCGGATGCGGCACATCCGGAACATTTTCGGAGAAGACCATGGCGAAAGTCACGAAGCCTGCAAAACCAGCGCCCCGCAAAGAAGTCGGCAAGGCGCCGCCTGCGCCACCGCGCGTCAATGGCGGTGCAAAACCTGGCGTTGTTTCTGTACCTGCGGCGGCAGCGCCCGTATTGAGTGCTCCGCCGCCAGCACCGGGGGCTCAGCCATCACTCAAGATTCTCGGGCAATACATGAAAGATTTCAGTTTCGAGAATCCCAATGCACCGCAATCGCTGACACCGCAGACACAACAGCCTGACATCAATATCGCCGTCAACGTCAATGCCAAGAATCTCGGCCCTAATGATTTTGAGGTGGAACTTCATCTTGATGCCAAGGCGACAGGTGATGGCAAGGTGGTGTTTGCGGTGGAACTGCTTTATGCCGGAATTTTCCGTCTTGAGAACTTTCCACAGAATGTGTTGCATGCAGCCGTGCTGATTGAATGCCCGCGCATGCTGTTTCCGTTCGCGCGCCAGATCATGGCCGAGGCCACGCGCAATGGCGGCTTTCCGCCGCTCATGCTTGACCCTATTGACTTTGCCACCATGTATCAGCGTCGCATGGCTCAACAGCAAAAGCAGGCTTAAGCAGCTGCGGAAGGCCAAAGTCCTTTTTCACCAAGTTCTCGGACAAGGGCAGCGTGTGCTGCCCTTTCTGTTTCCGACAGACGTGGTGGCAGCGGTGACGGTCTGACGCGCGCCATGCTACCTTGAGCTGCTGGTGTTGCTCGTGTTGTCGCAGACGGTACGGCAAGACCCAAGGCGGTTTGCCGCCCGCCGATCAGGTCAAGATAGACTTCGGCGAGAAGTTCGGAATCCAGCAATGCGCCATGCTTGCCGCGCCTTGAAAGATCAACGCCAAAGCGTTTGCATAATGCGTCCAGACTGTTGGAAGCCATAGGATATTTTTGCTTGGCAATCGCCAGCGTATCGATCACCTGGCCCATATCGATGGCAGTGCGCCCAACAGCTTTTAATTCCCAATTGATGAACGCCATATCAAAACTGGCGTTGTGAATCACCAGAACCGAGGTACCCACGAAGCTCAGAAAGTCATCTGCCACGGCGTCGAACAGGGGCTTGCCCTTCAGGAATGTCGAAGACAATCCATGCACGGCTTCTGCTTCCCTTGGCATATCCCGCTCTGGATCGAGATAGACATGGAAGCTTTGACCTGAGGGCATATGGTTGATGAGTTCAACGGCACCAATTTCCACAATGCGGTGACCGTCCCGGGGCGAAAGACCTGTGGTTTCGGTATCCAGTACAATTTCGCGGATCACAGGCGATGTTCCTTTTTGATATTGGAGAGGGTTGCCAGAGTATTCTTGCGAAGTTCTTCGCGTGTGCCGTCATTGATGATGACATAGTTTGCAAGTCGACGCTTTTCGGCATCAGACATTTGTCGCTCCAATATGGCGTTCAGCTTCTCCTCTGTCATTCCAGGCCGTTCCAGAGCACGTTGGCGCTGCAGGTCCTGGGGGGCAGAAACGACGACTGTGCTATCCAGCTGTTTCTGGCCTTCTGTTTCAAACAGCAAGGGCACATCAAGAACTACAATGCCGTGTCCCTGCTGTTGCGCATCTGCCAGGAAGACAGATCGGCGTCTGGCAATCTCGGCATGAACAATGCGTTCAAGCATTTCGAGTTGCTGCGGGTTTCCCAATACCAGCCTGCTCAGTGCCGGGCGGTCGACTTTTCCATCGATGATCGCATCCGGCAAAAGTGGCGACAGCAGTGCTGCACCCTCAGCGCTGTCATACAGCCGATGCACTTCGGCATCCGAGTCGAAAACCGGAATCCCTTCGTCCCGAAAAATCCTGGCGACTTCAGATTTCCCCATCGCAATCGAGCCAGTGAGGCCAATGGTGATCATGGTCGGAAACCCGGATCTATGTCTTTTGCTACAAGCTCGTAGAGCTCCCTTGTGACCTCGGGGCGCACACCGAACCACTTTTCAAAACCGACGACAGCCTGGTGCAAGAGCATCCCAAGCCCCGGCACGATGGCATGACCCAAAGATTGGGCTGTCAGCAAAAAAGGTGTGATGAGCGGCGTATAGACGATATCTGCCACCACCGCTTTGCGGGCGAGGTGGTGCCATGGCAGATTGAGCTTGTCGTCCACATCCATGTGTGCAGATGTGGTGTTGATCAGCAATCCCGTTTTTGCGAGTGCCTGGCTCAAAGCAGCTGCCGCGATGGCCTTTACCCTTGGGCCGAAGTGCTGCGCTAGGTCTTCTGCACGTGCAAAAGTTCGGTTTTGTACCACAATGCTGTCAACCCCCGTGCGCAGGAGTTCATCAATGATCGAACGCGCCGAGCCACCAGCGCCTAGAATTGTCACGGTGGTTTCGGCAATCTGAAAATCCGGCAATGTGCTCTGAACATTTGCAAGAAACCCCGCACCATCTGTTGAGGTGGCGTGAAGTCTGCCATCCTGTCGCCAGATTGTATTGAGCGCACCGATGCGGCGAACGCGCTCATCTGGCTCATCAATAAATGCAAGTGCTGTTTCCTTGTGGGGTAGCGTCACATTTGTGCCAACGTGAGGTCCGTAACGCAGGGTTTCGATGAAGTCCTGCAATCCCTCGGGCGAGACGGCCTTTTTGACATAGCGGCCCGGAAGGCCATACTTCTGCAACCAATAGCCGTGAATGAGCGGTGAACGGGAATGGTTGATAGGCCAGCCAATAACGGATGCTTCAATCATTGTGGCATCTCGCCGATTTCGCGCAGGAAGGCAAGCAGCGGCAACAGGGGCAGGCCCATGACCGTAAAGTGGTCGCCTTCGACATGTTGAAAGAGCTGTATCCCGTGGGCTTCAATGTGATAGCAACCAACCGACCCCATCACAGCACTTGCATTGTGTCGAAGATAGTTTTCCAGAAACGTGTCAGAAAAGTTTCGCATCCTCAGTGCGGCTTCGGTGCAGGTTTCAAACATCACGCTCTCTCCTTGCGTGACCGAAATCGCCGAATGAAGAACGTGCTGGCGGTTGCGCAGTAACTTGAGCTGTTGGGCTGCTTCCGCGAGGCTTGATGCCTTGTGGAGAATTTCACCGTCAAATTCGAGGGTTTGATCGGCACCAATCACCAAAGCCTGGGGATTTTGAATGCTCGCAGCTCTTGCTTTGCCAATCGCGAGTGCCTGGGCCAGTTGTCTTGCAGGCAAAGGTCCAAGTCTTTGCTTTTCTTTGTCTTCGTCAAAATCTATTGGAACGGTCGTGAAGGACACGCCCGCGTGACGGAGCAGCTGTTGTCGGATACCACTTTGAGACGCGAGAATGATCATGTCGGCGACATAGCACAAGGATCGGCGTCAAAACACGCAGCTTGGGCATGTTGTAGACCGTTTTCAGGGGGCTTGTGGACGAATGTGGACAACGCTGCGATTTTTCATTCATCGGGAGCCGACCGGCAGGACAAGTCACAGGTTTATGCACATTGCGCTGAAAGAATGGGACGTACTGCCCCTGATGTTACTTGAATTTGACAGCAGGTAAAATGCCAACGAATTTCGAGTTTTAAAGTTATGGCGAGGGCCATGATGTGATGGTAAGTGGCCTTGTCCTGTGGTTTTCCGGGGTTGTGCCCGATTCCCACAGACCAACAGACTCATCAGTTTAATATATTATTGATTCATGTACTGGGAACGAAATGTCGATTTGTGCGCTGATGGATGTACTGGAAGGTCGAGAACCTGGTCGAAGACCGGTCTGGTTGATGCGACAGGCGGGGCGGTATTTGCCGGAGTACCGTGACGTCAGGGCGAAAGCAGGTTCCTTTCTGAAGCTATGTTATAACCCCGTGATGGCTGCGGAAGTGACGTTGCAGCCGTTGCGGCGGTTTGATCTTGATGCGGCGATCCTGTTTTCAGATATTTTGGTTGTTCCACACGCAATGGGTTTGCACCTGGATTTTCTGGAGGGTGAAGGGCCGAGACTTGAAACCGTGGGAGACATGACATCGGTCAGGGCTTTGGCAGATGGAGTGGGTTCGGAACAATTTGCAAGAGTTTGGGAAACGGTGTCGCTGGTGCGCGCTGGGCTTGAGCAAAAAATTGGATTTATCGGGTTTTGTGGCGCACCTTGGACTGTTGCCAGTTACATGATCGAGGGTGCAGGTTCAAAGCGTGCGCGGGCGGTTGCCATAGCGGTCGAGAATCCTCCGTGGTTTTCGTTGTTGCTGTCGAGGCTCGTCGAGACGTCGGTCACTTATTTGCTTGGGCAAATCAGGGCGGGTGTGCAGGTTGTACAGATTTTTGACAGTTGGGCCGGGGATATTCCGATTGAGGCGCGCGCGCGCGTGGTGAGCAATCCGATCACTGCGATCATTGAGGGTGTTCGGCGTGTTTACCCTGAGTTTCCTGTGATTGTGTTTGCCCGCGGTGTGGGGCGTGGTCATGCTGAAATTGCTGTGGCCACGGGTGCCAGTTGCGTCGGCGTGGAGCAGGATGTGGTTTTGCGGGAGGTCATCTCTTCGCTGCCTGAGCATTGTACTGTCCAGGGTAATCTTGCTCCAGAAGTGCTGCTGCTGGATGATCAGTCCATTCGTCTTGAAACGCTGAAGATCCTGGCGGGTGTTCCGAAGCGTCGGCATATCTTCAATCTGGGACACGGCATTGTCCCGCAGGTGAGGCCGGAGGCGGTAAAGGTGTTGATTAAAACCATTCGCGAGCATGATGCGGGTGTGTCAGATGTATGAGTGGTTGAAAGTCGTTCATGTGCTGGCAGTGATATCGTGGATGGCGGGTTTGCTGTATTTGCCACGCTTGATGGTTTATCACACAGCGGCGGCGGTGGGGTCTGAGGTTGATGTGACGTTCAAGGTGATGGAGCGTCGGTTATTGAGTGCTATCATGCGTCCGGCGGCTCTGGTGTCGTTGCTGACGGGTTTCGGCTTGATTCATGTGGCGGGCTATGGGCTTGCAGATCGATGGTTGCTCATCAAGCTTGTGGCCGTGGTCTTGATGTTTTGTGCACATGGTGTGCTGGAAAAGCATAGCGGGGAATTGCGGCGGGGCCAGCGGTTGAGGTCGGGGCGTTACTTCAGGGTTGTGAACGAAGTGCCGACTGTGTTGATGATCGTGATCGTGATCATGGTGATCGTGAAGCCATTTTCTTGAGGCTTTGCATTGTCGTTTGTTTCTGCTATGGAAGGACGTTCCGTTGCGGAACATTCCCTCCTTTCGCTGCTTGTGGCCTTGGCTTTTTGCCCGCGATAACAGCTTTTCAATGAAGTATTCGTGATGAATGATATTGTCGATCTCAAAGAGGTCAAACTGTCGGAGCTTAAGCGCCGCACGCCCGCTGATCTGGTTGTCATGGCAGAAGGTCTGGACGTTGAGAATGCGAGTGCCTTGCGTAAGCAGGAGCTGATGTTTGCCATTCTCAAGAATCTGGCCGCCAAGGGTGTGGAGATCATCGGTGAAGGTGTCATCGAAGTTTTGCAGGACGGGTTTGGTTTCATGCGCTCTGCAGAAGCCAATTACCTCGCAGGACCCGATGACATCTACGTGAGTCCCAGCCAGATCCGGAAATTTGCGTTGCGCACGGGTGATACCGTTGAAGGTCAGATTCGCAGTCCCAAGGATGGCGAACGTTATTTTGCGTTGGTGAAGGTCAACAATATCAATTTCGAGAATCCGGAGAAGGTGAAGCACAAGGTTCACTTCGATAATTTGACTCCGCTTTACCCGGATCAACGTCTTGAGATGGAAATCGCTGATCCCACCCGGAAGGACTTCAGTCCGCGCGTCATCGATATTGTGGCTCCGATCGGGAAGGGGCAGCGCGGTCTTATTGTTGCCCCGCCACGCACCGGTAAAACCGTTATCCTGCAGAATATCGCACAGTCGATTTCGACCAATCATCCCGAGTGTTTCCTGATCGTGTTGCTGATCGATGAGCGGCCTGAAGAAGTGACGGACATGCAGCGCTCTGTGAAGGGTGAAGTGATCAGCTCGACATTTGACGAACCGGCGACGCGCCATGTTGCGGTTGCTGAAATGGTGATCGAGAAGGCCAAGCGTTTGGTGGAGCATGGCCGCGATGTCGTGATCCTGCTGGATTCGATTACGCGCCTTGGACGTGCTTACAACACTGTCGTGCCTTCATCGGGCAAGGTCCTGACAGGTGGTGTGGATGCCAACGCGTTGCAGCGACCAAAACGGTTTTTTGGCGCGGCGCGAAATATCGAGCATGGCGGCTCGTTGACGATTATCGCGACAGCCTTGATTGATACCGGTAGCCGGATGGACGAAGTGATTTTCGAGGAGTTCAAGGGTACCGGCAATTCCGAAATCATCCTGGACCGCAAGGTTGCGGACAAGCGGGTCTTCCCGGCCATTGACATTCTGCGTTCGGGTACGCGCAAGGAAGAGTTGCTGGTGAAGGCCGACACATTGAAGAAGACCTATGTTCTGCGTCGGATTCTCAACCCCATGGGCACTGTAGATGCTGTCGAGTTTCTGCTCGACAAGCTTCGGCAGACCAAGGGCAACAGCGATTTCTTCGATTCGATGAATGCCTGACAACGGCTGTTGAGGACCCCGCAACTTGGTATCGATTCGATTCCGAAATGAATGGGAAAAGCACAATATTTGCAGTGTCTTCCGGCGCCGGTAGGGCCGGCATTGCGGTGGTCCGACTGTCTGGCGCCGGGGTTCGGGCCATACTGGTCAGTCTGACCGGGGTCGTGCCGCAACCCAGAAGGGCGTCGCTGAGAACGGTTCGGAGCCGTGACGGTTTCGACGTCATAGACAGAGGCATGGCACTTTACTTTCCAGGTCCCAACAGTGTGACTGGGGAGGACGTTGCTGAACTGCATGTGCACGGAAGCCCTGCCGTGGTGGAACGCTTGCTCCGTGAGCTTGCAAGTTTTGACGCCTGTCGGCCAGCGGAGGCCGGTGAATTCACAAGGCGAGCCTTTGAGAATGAGCGGCTTGATCTGGTGGAGGTTGAAGGCCTCGCTGATTTGCTGGCCTCGGAAACGGAGGCTCAACGCAGGCTGGCGATGCGGCAGTTTTCGGGTGAGGCAAGTTCTGTCTACCTTCGTTGGCACAAGGAATTAACAGATGCCCTTGCCATCATCGAAGCGTCCATTGATTTTGTCGACGAGGACGGTGTCGCCGAAAAGGCCCTGTCTCAGGTGCGTCCGCGCCTTTTGCAGTTCAGAATGATGCTGGAAAGTGCCGTGGTGCAATCGGAGAAGGCGGCCCTGGTGCGGCGCGGGCTCCGCATCGTCATTGCCGGTGCGCCCAATGTTGGAAAGTCGTCTTTGTTGAATGCACTGTCTGGACGACGGGCAGCGATTGTCTCTGATATTGCAGGCACGACGCGCGATGTGATCGAAGCGCCCATGGTGATCAATGGGCTTGGTGTTACACTTGCGGATACGGCAGGACTGCGGGAAATGGCCAGCGATGACATCGAGCGCGAGGGCATGCAACGCGCTCGTGATGAGATTGCTCAGGCTGATATTCTGATCTGGATTGTAGAGGCCGGTCAGTCTCTGGCCCTACTCCCGCGTGAGCCTGATCTTGTCGTGTACAACAAGTCCGATCTTGTTTTATATGAATCGATTCACAGGCGAAACGATTCTGATCTCGTAGTTTCCGCCCGTTCTGGTGCGGGCCTGCAAGCGCTGAATGCAAGGCTTGCCGAACTTGTCGCTGAACGAACGCAGGTTGGTGAATCCGCTGTGATGGTGCGGGCGCGGCATCAAATTGCGGTTCAAGATTCGATTCGCTTCCTCAACGATGCCCTGTTGAAGCCCGATGCGGCGCTTGAAGTGATGGCGGAAGATGTGCGAAAGGCAGCGTCGGCCCTGGCAAGCATCACTGGCCGTGTGGATGTTGAAGATTTTCTGGGCCGCATCTTCAGTGAATTCTGCATTGGCAAGTAGTTTTCCTTGACGATAGCTCCTGACGGTGTTTCACGTGAAACGCAAATCCGTCCGTAGGCGGACCTTATCAGGTGTGGGTATGAAAAGTGGTTTTGACGTCATTGTTGTCGGAGGCGGTCATGCCGGTGCGGAAGCTGCCGCGGCGTCTGCACGCACAGGTGCCAGTACTGCTCTGGTGACCCATAAATTTTCGACACTGGGTGAAATGTCCTGCAACCCCGCCATCGGTGGGTTGGGCAAAGGCCATCTGGTGCGCGAGGTTGATGCGCTTGATGGCTTGATGGGAAGAGTGGCAGACCAGGCTGGAATTCAGTTTCGCATGCTTAACCGGTCAAAGGGTCCGGCAGTACGAGGGCCACGCGCACAGGCTGACCGCAAGCTCTACCGATTGGCCATGCAGCGCGAACTCGCGGCGCAAGGCAATCTGACAATTGTTGAAGCTGCGGTCAATGCATTGATCATCGAGCACGGGCATGTCAGAGGCGTCATCACTGGGGATGGCCGCCGCATCGAAGCGTCATCTGTCGTCCTGACGACCGGCACCTTTCTGAATGGTCTCATTCACATTGGCGACAAGAAAATACCGGCGGGACGTGTAGGTGATCCTCCCGCCCTTGGACTGTCACAGCAACTCGCAACCGCCGGACTGCAACTCGGACGTCTCAAAACCGGAACACCGGCCAGATTGGACGGCAAGACGATCGCCTGGAATATACTCGAAGAACAACGGGGCGATGATCCGCCTATTCCCTTCTCGTTCCTGAATAAGGCGATCAGCACGCCGCAGCTCTCGTGCTTCATCACCCACACCACCCAGAAGACGCATGACATCATCGCCGCCAATATCGCGCGCTCACCGTTGTACTCAGGCCAGATCGAAGGCATTGGTCCTCGTTATTGCCCGTCCATCGAAGACAAGATCCACCGCTTTGCCGACAAGGATTCGCACCAGGTGTTTCTGGAGCCGGAAGGTCTTGATGACGACACGGTCTATCCCAATGGGATTTCAACCTCACTGCCGGAGGATGTGCAGGATGCCTTCATCAAGTCCATTCCCGGGCTTGAAGCGGTACGCATCCTGCGTCCAGGTTATGCCATCGAATATGACCATGTGGACCCAAGAGAACTGGACCATGGCCTGGCTGTGAAAGCGATGCCCGGGCTGTTTCTTGCAGGTCAGATCAACGGCACCACGGGCTACGAAGAAGCCGCCGCCCAAGGTCTGATTGCCGGCGCGAATGCAGCACGCCGGGCTGCGGGATTGGGCCAGGCCATATTTGATCGTGCCCAAGGCTATCTCGGGGTGATGGTTGATGATCTCATTACCAGAGGTGTGACCGAGCCTTACCGCATGTTTACCTCGCGGGCGGAATTCCGATTGATGCTGCGGGCGGACAACGCCGACGAACGGCTGACCCCAAAAGGTCTAGAGCTGGGACTGGTAGGGCCGGAGCGCCGCAAGGTCTTTATGAAACGCGAGACCGAGCTTGCCCAGGCACGAAAGCTTGCCCATGACCTGTCGCTCACCTCTGCTGCTGCGGCAAAACAGGGGTTTCACGTCAACCAGGATGGGCAACTCCGTTCTGCCTTGCAGTTGATTGCCATGCCAGAGGTGGGCTTTGACCGCGTGGCTGCACACTGGCCGCAACTCCTGGACTTGCCGCATCATGCACAGGAGGCGCTGAAAGCCGATGCGCTCTATGCCGGCTACATGGATCGCCAGTCCCGGGACATTGTCCAGGCGCGCAACGAAGAGAACATGTTGATTCCCTCGCAACTGAACTTCAATGCCCTGCCCGGTCTTTCCATGGAGCTTCGGCAAAAGCTGTCGCGGGTGACCCCGAAGTCCATCGGTCATGCCACGCGCATCGAGGGAATGACTCCCGCCGCCGTGGCCATCTTGATTGGAGCCATCAAGAAGCACGCGACACCCGCCTTGGCATGACTGTTCCAGAACCATCCGCAGCCGTCGTCAGGCAAGCGGAACAGCTTGGTGTTTCACGTGAATCATGGTTGCGTATTGCGCAATATGTAGCACTGCTCCTGCAATGGCAGACGCGCATCAATCTGATTTCACCCTCCAGTATTGCCTCTATATGGGAACGGCACGTTATCGACAGCCTGCAATTGCTGCCATTGATGCCTGAAGGTACTGCAGCCGTTGCGGATTTGGGCAGCGGTTCTGGCTTTCCAGCCCTTCCGCTCGCCATCGTCAGCGGCCATACTTTTCACCTCTTTGAAGCCAATAACAAGAAAGCCGCTTTCCTGCGGGAGGCCATGCGCGTGACAGGGTGCAGAGGCTCGATCCAAACCGATCGACTAACGGGTCAGAAGCCAGTCAACGGCGTTGCAAAAGTCGATCTCGTCACGGCCCGGGCATTGGCGCCTCTCAGCCGGTTATTGGAACTCGCCGAGCCTTTTACCCAAACCGGTGCAAGAGCCCTGTTCCTCAAGGGACAGGATGTGGAACACGAATTGACCGAAGCAGCAAAATACTGGAGAATCCAATATACTAAGCACGCAAGCTTGACTGATTCTCAAGCCACCATTCTGGCCGTGCAGGAGGTTACCCGTGTCCATCACTAACTCAATATCGCCGCGCGTGCTCGCCATCGCGAACCAGAAGGGTGGCGTCGGCAAGACCACGACGGCCATCAATCTCGGAACCGCCCTTGCAGCAGTGGGTGAAAAAGTATTGGTGATTGATCTTGATCCCCAGGGCAATGCATCAACGGGTCTCGGGATTGCGCGCAAGTCCAACCAGCAGTCATCCTATCACATGATGATCGGTGAAGCAGAACTGAGCGACGTGATCATTGAATCAGACATTCCACGCCTGCATTGTTCGCCAGCCACGATTGATCTGCTCGGCGCAGAACTGGAACTTTGCGACTTTGACCGGAAGACCTACCGTCTGGCAGATGCCATCAAACGTATGACTGGAGTTGCAAATCGGGACTACTCCTACATTCTGGTAGACTGCCCACCCTCTCTCAATCTCTTGACCATCAACTCGCTTTGCGCTGCCGACGCCATACTGGTGCCGCTGCAATGCGAGTTCTTTGCTCTCGAAGGATTAAGCCAACTCCTGAAAACCGTGGAGCGCATCAAGACAACGCTCAATCCAAAGCTCACCATTCAGGGTGTGGTTCTCACCATGTTTGACCGCCGCAACTCGCTTTCCGAGCAGGTGGCGCAGGATGTGCGGTCGGTGCTGGGTGACAAGGTTTATCAAACCGTCATACCACGCAATGTGCGGGTTTCCGAAGCGCCCTCCTATGGCAAGCCGGTTTTGCTCTATGATCACGCCTGCATGGGCTCCCAGGCCTATATTCATCTCGCCTCGGAAGTGATACGGCGAGAACGGAATTTGAAGGCGGCATGAGCAATCGATTCGCGTCCGAAACCATCGTCTGAAGTCAAACCGGGTAGTTCCTGATGAACCAGTTACAGAAAAAACGCCTGGGCCGCGGCCTTGCTGCCCTGATTGGCGATGATGTCATTGAAACTGCGATCGCTGTCAATGGGCCGAACCCTGGGATTGTCACGCTGGCTTCAGGCCTTCGCCAGATTCCCGTTGAACTTTTGCTGGCAAATCCGAAAAATCCTCGCCGCGTTTTTGTGGAAGAAGACATTGAAGCGCTCAGCCGCTCGTTGCGTGACAAGGGATTGCTGCAACCCATTCTGGTGCGACCAAGCGGCAAGTTTTATGAAATCGTAGCCGGAGAGCGGCGCTGGCGGGCCGCGCAGCGGGCCGGCATTCACACCGTGCCTGTGCTGATCCGCGACCTTGATGACCGCGAGTCGCTTGAAATCGCCATCATCGAAAATGTGCAGCGCGCTGATCTCAATCCGCTTGAAGAGGCCCGCGCCTATAAAATGCTGATGGACCAGTACGCCTATACCCAGCAGCAACTGGCTGATTGCATCGGCAAAAGCCGCAGCCACATCGCCAACACGATGCGGCTCCTGCAACTGCCTGAAACCGTGCTCGCCCACATTGAACGTGGTATATTGTCGGCAGGCCATGCTCGCGCCATCGTGGCTACTGAAAATCCCAAGGACCTGGCAGAACAAATCATCAAGCTCGGCCTCTCCGTGCGGCAGGCGGAAGATCTGACACGGGACCAGGCGACGGCGCCCAAGAAAAAATCCGCCAAGCTGGAAAAAGACGCCGACACCAGGGCACTGGAAAAATCCGTTGCTGCTGCATTGGGTTTGAAAGTGAGCATTGATTACAAGGCAACAGGTGGCAGCGTCACAATAAACTACAAGACGCTGGAACAGCTTGAATTCGTGGCACATCGTTTAAGCAAAGACAGCTAGCCAGGGAGCAGTCCGCGCAGCAAGCGGGGATTGTCCTCCGACAGTCCTGCGGCCTGTTGCATCAGGAACGACTTTGCGGGCTGAAATTGATCAACAAGCCGCAGGCCCGTCGACCGAAGCGCCGACAAAACTCGATTGTCGTTGGCGAAGAACGTATTGATTACGTCCATCATCATTGCGGTCATCGTGGTGTCAAACCGCCGCCTGACCTGATAACGTTCAAGCATTGCCGGGCCGCCGAGATCTTCGCCGCGAGCGATTGCCTGCGCCAGGCAATCGGCAAGAGCTGCCGCATCCTTGAAACCGAGATTCAAACCCAAACCCGCCAAGGGATGGATAGCGTGGGCGGCATCACCAAGTAGTGCGGTGCGTGGCGCAATAAAGCTTTCGGCAATTTGCATGACCAGGGGATAACTGCCGCGTGTTCCTTCGACGTGAACCTCACCAAGTCGGTGGCCCATTCTCACTTGCAGCGCATCAGCAAAAGCTTTGTCATCAAGACTCATCAAGCGGGCTGCCTCCCCCGTCGAAGTGCCCCAGATGATCGAAGACCGCTTGCCGACCAATGGCAATACCGCGAAAACCCCATCGGGCGAAAAATGCTCTTCGGCCGTATTGTTATGCGGTTCGGTATGGCCGATTGAAAAACTCAAGGCCGTCTGGCCATAGTCCTGTTTTGAAACTGGAATGCCCCGATGCTCGCGTACCGCAGAATGACGCCCGTCAGCAGCAACGAGGAGTGCTGAAGAATGTTTCTCGCCCTGCTTCGAGATAACTTCAATTTTGCCTGTCAACATTCGCACATCGGCAACGCTGAAGCCTCCTACCAGTTCAATCATCGGGGATTGCAAAACCTCGTGAAGCAGCGCCGCATTCAGCTTTCCGTTCTCAACAATTGTTGACGCAGCTTTCTGGCTATCGTCCGTTGCAAAACGCAGCAGCGACGGTCTGTCCTGGTGGCTGCCTTTGCCATTGGTGACGATAATGTTCCGCATCTCCGCCGCGTCCGGGGCCAAGGTTGGCCACAGCCCCAGGACTTCAAACATGTTCTGCGTCGAACGGGTGATGGCCGTTCCGCGCGGATCATGGGGTGTTGTTGCAAAACTGCGCGCGTCAACGACTGTGACCGCCAATGGACGTGCCAGTTTGCGGCCGGCCAAAGCCAGAGCGAGGCCCAAGCCATTTGGCCCGCCGCCGACAATGATCACATCCTTCTTCATGGGACAAGAAATAGAGATCAATCGCCGCAAGGCAAGACCGCGAATTGTCGCCGCCTTTCTGCATATTTTTTGTGCACTGATTATAATCTAATCACAAAGTTACCGTAGGCGTCATGTGCCGCCCTGTTCTAACGAAACAAGATATAATCTTATCAATAACATAAGTCTCGATGACGGTCTGGCACGAGTCTTGATGTGTGAACAGCGGGTTAACGCAAGGGGACCGCATGAAGTACATCATTGCCATTATCAAACCATTCAAGCTGGAGCAGGTGCGCGAAGCACTGGGGGCTCTCGGCATTCAGGGCATCACCGTCACAGAAGTCAAAGGTCATGGCCGCCAGCGTGGCCACACAGAATTCTATCGCGGTGCAGAATATGCCGTCAGCTTTGTGCCGAAAGTAAAAATTGAAGTTGCCGTTGAAAGCAGCCTGGCTGATCGGGCCATTGAGGCCATCCAGATCGCTGCACAAACCGGCCAAATCGGCGACGGAAAGATTTTTGTCCTGCCGCTGGAACTCGCTGTCCGCGTCCGCACCGGTGAAACCGGTACGGCTGCCCTCTGATCCCATTCACAAGAAAGGAATAACGCATGTCTGCAAAAGACATCTTCAGATCCAAATTGGGTCTCGGTTTTATGGCGCTTTGCGCCACGGTTCTGGTGCCCGCACAAACTGCCTGGGCGGCAGCCTCCGTCAACAAGGGTGACACGGCCTGGATGCTGGTTGCCACGGCCTTAGTCGTGTTCATGACGGTTCCTGGTCTTGCCCTGTTCTATGGCGGTCTGGTGCGGACCAAAAACGTACTTTCTGTTCTGATGCAGGTTTTCGTGGTGTTCAGCCTCCTGGCCGTGCTGTGGGCGATCTATGGTTATTCTCTCGCCTTCACAAACGGTAATGGTTTCATCGGGTCGTTTGACAAGATGTTCATGAGTGGTGTCACCACGGCAACGATGGCGGCCACCTTCTCGAAGGAAACCTATGTTCCTGAGTACGTGTTTATGGCATTCCAGCTAACATTTGCTGCGATCACGCCAGCCTTGATTGTTGGTGCCTTTGCCGAGCGCATGAAGTTCTCGGCTGTCCTGTTGTTCATGACAATCTGGTTCACTTTCTCCTATCTGCCCATGGCCCATATGGTGTGGTGGTGGGCTGGTCCTGATTGTCTCACACTGAGTGCTGAGGCCATTGATACGGTCAAGGCCTGTGTTGGCGAAGCCGCTGCCACGGACTTCCTGGCCAAACTCGCCGCTGCTGCTGACGACACGGCCAAGGCCGCGGTGCTGAACGACTATGCCTCGGTTGTGAATGCATCCAATGGCTGGCTTTTCAACAAGGGTGCGCTCGACTTTGCCGGTGGCTCTGTCGTGCATATCAATGCTGGTGTTGCGGGTCTTGTCTGCGCCATCATGCTTGGGAAGCGCGTTGGTCTTGGCAAGGAAGCCATGGCACCGCATAACCTCACAACGACGGCTATTGGTACGGGCATGCTGCTGTTTGGCTGGTTCGGCTTTAATGCAGGCTCGAATCTCGAGGCAAATGGTCTGACAGCACTTGTGATGGTCAACACCATACTGGGAGCTGCTGCCGCCACTTTGGCCTGGTGCCTTGGTGAATGGTTCACCCGCGGCCATGCGTCCTTCCTGGGTGCTGCCTCGGGCATGGTTGCCGGACTTGTTGCCATCACCCCTGCCTGCGGCTGGGTTGGTCCAATGTCGGCCATCGCGATCGGCGCGATAGCGGGCTTCATCTGCCTCTGGGCCGTCGTGTGGCTCAAAGCCCGCCTCGGCTATGATGATGCTCTCGATGTGTTCGGTGTGCACGGCATTGGCGGCATTGTCGGTGCATTGCTGACGGGCGTATTCGTCAATCCCAACTGGGTTGGTGGCTGGGCCGGTAGCGGTGTCACAGATTATCTTGCCGTCGACACGTCATCGAAAATTGCTGCGTATTCATTCAGCGGGCAGATCACGTCGCAGATCTATGGTGTCGTCACGGCGGTGCTGCTGTCAGCGGTTGTCAGCGCCATCGCACTCATGATCTGCAAGGTCACGGTGGGCTTGCGTGTCGATGAGCCTGCGGAACGGGAAGGACTTGATCTTTCCTCCCACGGTGAACGTGCGTTCTCTTAGGTTTCTCCCCCAGCAAAACTTGTGCCTTCCCCTCGGGGGAGGCATTCTTTTTAACAAGGCCTTAACCATCATCCGGGCAAGCTGGCATTAACCATTTGTTATGGCCGACCAACTGTGGTTGGCCTTGGAGAATGCCATGGCTGTACACGACACCTATGACACCGATGATGGAGCGATCCCGGCGGGCATGCGGCGCTTTTTCCGTCGCCGTGCGAAGGAATTGCTCGGTCTGGTCATCATCGCCGTCTCAGGACTCTGTGCGGTGTCTCTCGCAACCTGGTCAGCAACCGATCCTTCACACAATATCGCCACTGATGCAGTTGCCAAAAATCTGCTGGGTTTTCCCGGTGCCATGATTGCTGACCAGCTTCTTTCGCTACTAGGACTTGCAACACTCGCCCTTCTCTTCATTCCGCTATCCTGGGCCCTGAAACTATTGGCGCAAGATGAATTGCCGGGCATGCGATACCGTTTCGCCACGTGGTTGCTCGCAACCCTGACAGCGGCATGCTTCTTCTCATCCATGCCTCAGCTCGATGCTTGGCCGATCGCAGCTGGCTATGGCGGCCAGGCTGGCGACGTCATTGCAGGCGGCCTCATCTCGGTGTTGAACATCTTCATTGACAGTCTTGCCGCCCAATTGATTGTTGGCCTTGTCACATTTCTCGGCAGTATCTTTCTGCTGTTGAAAAGTATCAATGTCTCACGTGAAGCAGCGGCTGATGCCTTGATCGATTCACGCAATGCCGCCGGGGCTGCCGTGTCGCGGCTTTTGCACCGCGTTGCAAGTTTTCAAACTCCTTCATTCAAACTGCCATTCTCCAATTCGAGGAACCAGCCTCGCACGTCGCAACACGATGACATGGATGATGTCGTCGGGAGCATCACGCCGGTGCGGGGCATAGTGCGAAACAAGGACAACGCTGCAACATCCGAAAGCGAACATTCAATCCAAGCCTTCGACACGGAACCCGCTGGGTTTGACGTGCCTGTTGCGCAGCCGGTTCGCAAGGCACCCGCCCGCATTCGCAAGCCGAAGTCCGTCAATGCGTTTGAACTTCCCGATCTTGAACTGCTGTCGGAACCAAAGAAGACCGCACGTGGCAATGATCTCTCTGCGGACCAACTTGAGGAAAATGCGAGGGCTCTTGAGGGCGTGCTGGAAGATTTCGGCGTCAAGGGTCAGATTGTTGCGGTGAAGCCCGGACCCGTGGTGACGCTGTATGAACTTGAACCTGCACCCGGTATCAAGTCATCGCGCGTGATTTCTCTAGCCGATGATATTGCCCGTTCGATGAGTGCCATCTCGGCGCGTGTGGCTGTTGTCCAGGGACGCAATGCCATCGGCATTGAACTTCCCAATGCGAAACGCGAGACAGTGTACCTGCGGGAAATGTTCCAGACGGAAAATTTTGCAAACTCAACGGGACATTTACAGGTGGCCTTGGGCAAGAACATCGGTGGCGAGCCGATCTATGCCGATCTTGCCCGCATGCCGCATCTGCTGATTGCAGGTACAACGGGGTCAGGAAAGTCCGTGGGCATCAACACGCTGATCCTGTCGCTGCTTTATCGTTTGCCACCGGATCGCTGCAAGCTCATCATGATTGATCCGAAAATGCTGGAATTGTCCGTGTACGAAGGAATTCCGCATTTGCTGGCCCCTGTGGTGACCGACCCGAAGAAAGCAGTTGTCGCACTCAAATGGGCCGTGCGTGAAATGGAAGAGCGCTACAAGAAAATGTCGAAAACCGGTGTGCGCAACGTCGATGGTTACAACGCACGCGTGGCGCAGCTTCTGGAAAAAGGCGAAAAACTTTCGCGCACTGTGCAGACTGGATTTGATGCTGAAACAGGTGAACCCGTCTATGAGCAGGAGGATATGGATACGAGCCTGATGCCCTATATCGTCGTCATCATTGACGAGATGGCTGACCTCATGATGGTCGCGGGCAAGGACATTGAAGGGGCAGTACAGCGCCTGGCACAGATGGCGCGTGCGGCTGGCATTCACGTGATCATGGCGACGCAACGGCCTTCGGTTGATGTGATCACCGGTACCATCAAGGCCAACTTCCCGACCCGCATCTCGTTCCAGGTAACTTCGAAAATCGACAGCCGCACCATTCTGGGTGAGATGGGTGCGGAACAATTGCTGGGTCAGGGTGATATGCTGTACATGGCGGGTGGCGGGCGAATTTCGCGATTGCATGGTCCATTCGTTTCTGATTCCGAGGTCGAGGCAATTGTGAACCATCTGAAGGTTCAGGGTGCGCCTGACTATGTGGATGCGGTGACAGAAGAAGCCGATGAGGAGTATGGTGATGCTCCAACCGGTGGCGCTGAGACTGGATCGTCGGGAGACAGCCTTTACGATCAGGCGGTGGCTGTGGTCTTGCGGGACAAGAAAGTTTCCACATCCTATGTGCAGCGCCGCCTGCAAATCGGCTACAACAAAGCCGCAAGCCTGATCGAACGGATGGAAAAAGAGGGTGTGATATCAGGCACAAATGCTGCGGGCAAACGTGATATTCTGGTACCTGGAGACAGTGCCAGACTGTAACTTTGAACGCCTTAATCTTGCCAGAGTGTTTTCCTAAACGCATTCATGTTGAAGAAAGGAATTGAGATGTTGACGATGACTTTGCGGATGGCGGTCTTGATAATCGGATTGCTGCTTTTGCCTCTCGGTGGCAGCGTGGCCTATGCGGCGAAGGCCAAGGCCATCGCGATGACGCCCGACATCAAGGCGTCGGTCATGAAGCTCAATACCTATTTCAACAGCTTCCAGACGCTGCGCGGCGATCTGGTGCAAACCTCGCCCAAGGGGCGCACGGCCAAGGGTGTTTTCTACATCGCCAAGCCCGGCAAGCTGCGCTTCGAAGTGGAGCCGCCAACCCCCTATATCATGGCGTCCGACGGTCGGTGGCTGACGTTGACCAACAAAAAGATGAACAAGGGTGATCAGTTCCCGCTGTCGAAGACGCCCATGCGACTTCTGGTGTCGAATCAACTTGATCTGCTGAAGGAAGCAGACGTGGTGGGGTTTGAGCAGAACGAGGGGATTACCACCATTGCACTCAGCGACAAAAAGGGCAGCATTCCCGGACAGATTGTATTGGTCTATGACGAGGCGCAGGATGTTTTGCAGCAATGGATCATCATTGACGGCAAGGGCCAGCGCACGACGGTGCAACTCGGCAATCTTGAAAAAAATGTGAAGATCAACCCGAAGCTATTCAATGTCACCATCAACCGGGAAGGGCGCAACTAGTTGTTCATGAGGGCTTAGCGATGTCTTGAGTTTCGTGGGTTTGGCGTGCCATTAAGGCTGATGCCACAGTCCAAAACTCTCACCCTTGCCACCTGGAACATCAACTCGGTTCGCCTGCGCATTGACAGCGTGGTGCGGGTTCTGAAGGATTACGCGCCCGATATCCTGTGCTTGCAGGAAACCAAGTGCCCGCAGGGGCAGTTTCCTTCTGCCCCTCTCAAAGAGCTGGGATATGTCCACATCGCTGAATTCGGGCAAAAAGGATATCATGGGGTGGCGATAGTGTCGCGGCTGCCGTTTGAAACCTCACATTCCAAGTCATTCTGTGGCAAGAATGATTGTCGGCACATTGCGGCAGTGTTTCACAAACCCACGCCCTTTGTGTTGCATAATTTCTATGTGCCAGCGGGGGGTGACGAGCCAGACCCTGCCATCAACGAAAAGTTTGATCACAAGCTGAAATTCCTCGATGAGATGGAGGCGTGGTCAAAAACGGATTCACGACATGCTGACATGGATGCTGTTGTGGTCGGCGACCTCAATATTGCGCCACTTGAACATGATGTGTGGTCGTCAAAAGATTTGAAAAAGGTTGTGAGCCATACGCCGCTCGAACGCAAGCGCATGATCGAGGTGATGGCCGCAGGGGGATGGCATGATGTGATGCGAAGGCATGTGCCTGAAACGGAGAAGCTTTATACGTGGTGGAGCTACCGGGCCAAGGATTGGGCGCTGGCCAATCGCGGGCGAAGATTGGACCATGTTTGGGCGACGCAGGATTTTGCAAAGCGGAGCACCGGCATTGAGGTGGTAAAGGATACACGGGGATGGGTGCAGCCGTCTGATCATGTGCCAGTGTTGGCGACGTTTCGGGTTTAATGTGACTGTCCGAAGTGGTTGACAGGGACGCTCTCGGTTCGTCATTCCAAACGCCCTGCCTTCCGCGGGCGATTTGGAAGCCCGCTTTGGCGACAAAATGATAAGTGCGCTGCGAGAAAGCGGGGTTCCATGTCTCGCCTTCCGCCATTGCAAGAGCAATGGCACGGCTCGCATGGAAAGACGAATTTTGGCGCTTCTTCAGCCAAGCGCGATTTTACAGATTTGAAAAACTTCTGGCTTTCGTAAGCAAATTGCGAACCCCATCAAGTTCTTTCACGGAGTTGCCCAATTTCTCCGACAATGCCTCCAAAACCGCTCGGCCAAATTCGGGATATTCGCTGGCAACGCGCAGGAAAAGGGCGTTGTCGATGCGCACCGCCGAGACGGGTTCTGCTGCAGTGGCTGTAATCGAATAGGTGGCGCTGCCAAGCATCGCAAGTTCACCAAGCAGGGCGCCCGGTTCGGCCTTGCCCACGACGCTGCGGCCTTGCTCAAGATCGGCTGAGCCGTTCAACAGGAAATAGGCTGCCTTTGCGTCCTGGCCCTGTTTGATGATGATTTGGCCTTCGCTAAAGTTCTGACGCTCTGCGGCAAAGGCCATGACTTGCAAGGGCACGGCTTCGCAATTCCGGAAGAGCGGAATTTGTCGCAATGATTCTGCGTCTGCCCGAACGCTCAAACCTTCTCAGTTCCTCATTTTCGGCAGCGACTGATTCGCCCCGTCACCAACCCTTGCGGCCTTTTGGCAGCGATTGGCGATGCGAATCAAGGGACGTGGTAAATCAGGGGATCAAGCGATAGCCGCCGCCTTCCGTCACCAGGATTTCGGCATGGGAAGGATCACGCTCGATTTTCTGGCGCAAACGGTAGATGTGGGTTTCCAGTGTGTGGGTGGACACTCCTGCATTATAGCCCCAGACATCGGCGAGCAGCGTATCGCGCGACACGCTCTGTTCGCCCGAACGATAGAGGAACTTGATGATGGCAGTTTCTTTTTCCGTCAGGCGGATCTTCTTCTGGTCTTCGCGCAGCAGAAGTTTTTGTGCGGGCTTAAAGGTGTAGGGACCAACGCGGAAGACCGCATCCTCCGAATGCTCGTGCTGGCGCAGCTGCGAGCGGATGCGGGCCAGAAGGACCGCAAAACGGAAGGGTTTCGTCACATAGTCATTGGCACCGGAGTCAAGGCCAAGGATCATGTCGGAATCGGAGCCTTGGGCCGTCAGCATGATCACCGGGCCCTTGTAGCCATTGCGGCGCATGATCTTGCAGGCCTCGCGACCATCCATGTCAGGCAGATTGACATCCAGAATGACGAGATCAGCAGCGTCCTGTTTCAGGGCTTTGACGCCAATCGTCGCGGTGGCCGCATCGCTGACAATGAATTCGTCATGCAGGGAAAGTTGTTCCAGCAGTGTGCCCCTGAGCATGTCGTCGTCGTCAACAATCAAAAGTTTTTTCTTGGCAGACATGGCAGCTCCAGTGGTTTTGGTTGGCGGTGCATTGGAGTATGTAGCAACGAGACACAACACAACAAGGTGTGAGGGAGATGGTAACATATCTTCACGTCCGCGCGAGGTCAGAAAATCGGGTCGAGGGGCGACTGCATGTGGGAGCACTGGTTTTTCCCTGCATCATCGGTCGGAACGGGCGCGGGTATCGAAAGTGCGAGGGTGATGGCAAGACGCCAGTGGGGCGGTTCTGGCTGCGACAGGGCTTTTATCGGGCTGACCGTTTGGCCAACCCGGCGGCACACCTTGCTGCGCGGTGTTTGCGACCGTCTGACGGCTGGTGCGAAGTGTCGGGATCAGTGTTTTACAACCGACCTGTGAAATTGCCGTTTCGCGATGGCCATGAAACCATGTGGCGGGATGATGAGGCCTACGACGTTGTATTTTCCACCAGTCACAACGAGCGGCCCAGGGTCAAAGGAGCGGGGAGTGCGATTTTCTTTCATCTCACGCGGGAAGGTTCAGGTGTGACGGCTGGATGTGTGGCGGTGTCGAAGGTTGATATGCGGAAAATCCTGTCCCTGTGTGGGCGAAAGGCCATACTTCTGGTATGGCCGGGTCAGGGCGTGTTGTAGGACCGCGCACCGAAGATCGCACTTCCGATGCGGACATGGGTTGCGCCATTGGTGATCGCTTCGATGAAGTCGCCGCTCATGCCCATGGAGAGACCGGTCAGGCCATGTTCGCCCGCCAGTGACTTCAGCAGGGCAAAGTGCTTTGACGGCGGTTCGTCCACTGGAGGAATGCACATCAGGCCGCCAATGGCGAGGCCCACCACTGTGCAAGTGTGCAACATGGCCTCAAGCTGTTCCGGCCATATTCCAGCTTTCTGTTCTTCACGACCCGTGTTGACCTGCACATAAAACCTGACACTGCGGGACTGGCGTTTCATTTCCCTGGCCAGTGCTTCGGCTATCTTGGGACGATCGACAGTCTGGATGACGTCAAACAGTGCCACGGCATCTCCTGCCTTGTTGCTTTGCAGCGGGCCGATCAGATGCAGTTCAAGGCCGGGGTAGGCGGCTCGCAATGGCGGCCATTTTGTTTGCGCTTCCTGCACGCGGTTCTCACCAAAGATACGGTGGCCGGCGTCGAGCACGGGCCTTATGTGGGTGGCATCATAGGTTTTGGACACGGCCACCAGCTTGACCTCTCCGGGGCGTCGGTTCGCAGTTCTGGTGGCTTGGGAAATGGAGGCTTGAACGGTGAGGAAGTTTTCGCGCACGGTGATCATTGGCGTGTTTATGGCTGTGCTTGCAGGGCAATTCAAGGACGGTTAAGGGACTGACCCCATGATCACACCTGCCTCACCTGTTGAACGATACAATCACCGCACAGCCGAGCCGAAGTGGCAGGCGTGGTGGAGTGATCACCGCTGCTTTGAAGCTGGGGAAGATGCCTCGCGCCCCAAGTATTATGTGCTGGAAATGTTTCCCTATCCATCGGGTCGCATCCACATGGGCCATGTGCGCAATTACACCATGGGTGATGTGATTGCGCGGTTCCGCCGTGCTGCGGGATACAATGTGCTGCATCCCATGGGCTGGGATGCCTTTGGCATGCCCGCCGAAAATGCGGCGATTGAACGCGGCATTCACCCCAAGGGCTGGACCTACGACAACATTGCGTCAATGAAGGCGCAGCTCAAGAACATGGGGCTGGCAATTGACTGGTCGCGCGAGATCGCGACGTGCGATCCCAGTTATTACCGTCATGAGCAGGCGATGTTCATTGATTTTCTGAACGCCGGGCTGGTGGAACGGCGCGTATCCCAAGTGAACTGGGACCCGGTTGACATGACCGTGCTTGCCAATGAACAGGTGATTGACGGCAAGGGATGGCGTTCGGGGGCGCCTGTCGAAAAACGCGAGTTGGCACAGTGGTTCTTGAAGATCACGGCTTACGCGCCGGAGCTTTTGTCGGCACTGGATGGCCTGACGACGTGGCCTGAAAAAGTGCGGTTGATGCAGAAGAACTGGATCGGGCGTTCCGAGGGCCTGCGCTTCACGTTTGAACTGGAAGACGAAGCAGGGACTGTACTGCCCGAGGGTCTCACGGTTTACACGACGCGACACGATACAATTTTTGGTGCAAGTTTTTGTGCGGTGTCGGCCGATCATCAGCTGGCGAAGGCCCGTGCTGTCGTTGATGCAGGACTTGAAAGCTTCCGTCGTGAGGTGGCCGCACTCGGCACATCGGAAGAGAGTATCGAGCGGGCCGAGAAGAAGGGTTATGCGCTTGGCATCTATGCCCGGCATCCTTTCGTCAAGGGTCAGCGTGTCCCTGTCTATGCCGCGAATTTCGTGTTGATGGGCTATGGTGAAGGTGCAATTTTTGGCTGCCCTGGACATGACCAGCGCGACTGGGACTTTGCAACGAAGTATGGTCTGCCCATCCTGCCTGTGGTGACACCCAAGGGTGTTGCGGCTGTTCTCGGCAACAAGCCCTATGTGGAAAAGGACGGCGAAGAGGCGGTTTTGGTCAATTCTGATTTCCTCGACGGCATGACGGTCGAGGCTGCGAAGGCCGAGGTGGCCAGGCGCATGGAAACTGCAGGTATTGGCCAGCGCCGTGTGAATTACCGCCTGCGGGATTGGGGCGTATCTCGACAGCGCTATTGGGGTTGTCCGATTCCCATCATCCATTGCGAGACCTGTGGCATTGTTCCGGTTCCGAAACAGGATTTGCCGGTCGAGTTGCCTGACGATGTGACGTTCGACAAACCAGGCAATCCGCTGTTGCATCATCCGACGTGGCGACATGTGAACTGCCCGCAATGCGAAGGCAAGGCTGCGCGCGAGACGGACACGTTTGATACCTTCATCGATTCGTCCTGGTACTTCGCCCGCTTCTGTTCACCCCATGCCGAAGTTCCCGTGGATGCTGCGGCCGCAAAGTATTGGATGGGCGTGGACCAGTATATCGGCGGTGTGGAGCATGCCATTCTGCATCTGCTCTATTCGCGCTTCTTTGCCCGCGCCATGGGTGCCACAGGGCATCTCGAGATGGATGAACCTTTCAAGGCACTGTTCACGCAGGGTATGGTGGTGCATGAAACCTTCCGTACACTGAACGGTGACTGGGTGTTGCCAGCGGAGGCAATGCAAAAAGATGGTGCCTGGGTGCACATGACAACGGGCGAGGCGCTTGAAGTTGGCGGCATTGAGAAAATGTCGAAGTCGAAGCGCAATGTGGTGGATCCTGATACCATCATTGAAACCTACGGGGCGGATACGGCGCGCTGGTTCATGTTGTCGGATACGCCACCGGAGCGTGATATTGAATGGACGTCTGCCGGAGCTGAGGCGTCATGGCGCTTTGTGCAACGTATCTGGCGTTTGGTGCATGATGCGGCTTTGCATGGTGTTGGTGATGGTGCCGCGACGGATTTGCGGCGGGCTGCGCACAAGGCGATTGCTGCGGTGACCGATGATCTTGAAAACCTGCGCTTCAACCGCGCCATTGCACGCATCTATGAACTGTCGAATGCTTTGCAGGCCGGATTGGTCGCAAAAGATTCCGCTGTGCGTGAAGCTGCTGATGCGCTGGTGCTTTTGATGGCGCCAATGATGCCACATCTTGCCGAGGAATGCTGGGCGGTCCTGGGTCACAGCGCGACTGTTGTTGATACGCCCTGGCCCAAGGCCGAGGTTGCGTTGCTTGTGGATGATCATGTGACCTTGGGCATCCAGGTCAATGGCAAGCGACGGGATGAAATCCGCGTCGCTAAAGGCTCGACCAGAGAGGTTTTGGAGCCTATGGTGTTGCAGCTCGAAGGGGTCAAACGCGCCCTTGACGGCAAGCCGGTACTCAAGTTCATTGTGGTGCCAGACAGGATTGTCAATATCGTATGCGCCAGCTGACCCCACTCCTTCTTGTTGCTGCAAGCCTTGCACTGGCGGGTTGCAACGCGCGTCCTCTCTATGGAACGCAGGCCGATGGCAGGGGCGTGGCCGTGGCATTGTCTGGCATTGCCGTTGACGAACAGAAGAACCGAGCAGCGCAAATCGTGCGCAACAACCTGATCTCGTCGTTTGGCAATGGCGGAGCATCGACTTACGTCTTGCACATGCTGCCAGAAGAAAAAACGGTTGAGCTCTCTTCGCTGTCGACACAGAAACTGACGCGCTATCGATACAATCTCAAAATCAAATATGAACTTGCGGATGCCAAATCCGGTGATGCGTTGTCATCGGGGGCAAGCTTCTCCAACGTGTCCTATGATACCGTCGAGCAACCCATTGCCGATTTGCGGGCTGCGGAAAATGCACGGGAACGGGCGGCGCGGGAAGTGGCTGAGGACTTGCGTCTGCGGCTTGCGGCCTATTTCTCGTCGCGAAACTGACAGGTCATGGCTGTTCTGCGGGAGAGCGATCTCGCTGATTTCCTGAAACGCAAACACGCCCAGTTCAATGGGTTGCTGTTGTTTGGCAATGATGAGTCTTCAATTTCTGCAGCTGTGCGGCAGATTGTTGCGGCGATGCCCGAGGGAGAAGAACCCTTGCGGCTTGATGCTGCGGCATTGAAGTCTGATCCGGCGGCGCTGGATGACGGGTTCCGCTCCATGTCGCTTCTGGGTGACCGCCGCCTGATCATTGTGGCTGGCGTTGATGAAAATCATCTTTCGCATGTGCAGTCTGTTCTTGATGCGCGCGCGCTTGGCAATTTCGTGGTGCTGGTTGCAGACGCGTTGAAAAAGGGGTCTAGGCTTCGCGCCGCAGCCGAGGGCAATCCGTTATTTGGCACAATCGGTTTCTATGCGGAAACCGGTGGTGCACTGGTGCTCCGTGTACAGATGGTTTTGCGCGCGCATGGCATGAGTTTTGCCGAAGGGGCTGCGGAACGCTTTGTGGATTTGTGCGGCTCTGACCGAAGTGTGGTGTTGGGTGAGGCTGAAAAACTGGCGCTTTATTGTCACCCCGCCAAAACTGTTTCGGTTGGGGATGTGGAAGCCACCTGCGGTGACCAGGCAGAGTTTGAGGCTGATGCACTCATCGCTGGCGTGCTTGATGGTGATCTGGAAAAGACTGACCGGATGTTTGCGTCGATGGTTCTCTCAGCTGATGCAAAGTCGGTGCTAATCATGCTGCAGATGTATCTGGCGCGGCTTGAAAACATCAGTGCGGCCATGCACCGCGGCGTTGACATGCAGAGTGCCAACCGATCGGGAAAGCCGCCATTTTTTGGGGCGCAATTTGATGCGGCGACGCGGGCCTTGCAGGTACTCTCCGGTGATGATCTTGGTCGCATGCAAATTGCCGTGCAGCAGGCCATCTTGCAGTCCCGGCAGGTGTCCGATCTGGGTGATGCAATCACGGGGCGATGCCTGCTCAGCCTGGCGCGCATGGTGCGCCAGTTGCGCGTGCGGGTGGCTTAACGCTTCAGTCCTGCAACTTTCAACTTACTTTCATATGCCACCATCTTCGCGATCTGATCGCGGCCCAGTTCGGCCAAGTATGCCCAGGTGTAGAGGCCCGTGTCGTGGCCATCGTTGAAGTGCAGGCGGACGGCATAGTTGCCCACCGGATCGGCTTTCATGATCAACACATTGCGTTTGCCCCAAACCAGGGTTTCCTGACCCGGGCCGTGACCCTTGACTTCGGCAGACGGGCTTTCGACCCGGAGCAGTTCGGCACGGATCAAGAGGCTTTCGCCTGATTCCAGGAGCATCCCCAAGTTTCGGCCATTGTCCTTGATGCGGAGTTCTGTGGGCCAGTTGCTACTCACGCGTTGATCTCGCGGGCTTCTTCAGCAAGCATGATGGGAATGCCGTCGCGGATGGGATAGGCGAGACCTGCGGCACGGCTGACAAGCTCTTGCATGTCAGCGTCATAACTCAGGCGCGTTTTGGTTACGGGGCAAACCAACAGACTGAGGAGCCTTGGATCACAGGCGGCACTCCTTGCAGGGTCAGTCATTGCAGAGTCTTGGCATTGCCGTTGGATTGTCTGGCCAGCGCCAGTTCCGTCAGTGCGATCAACATGTCGGCACGGGACTTGAGATCCGGCGCTTCCAGCAGGGCCTGCTTTTCCAAGGCGGGATAAGGTGCCATTTGCGAAAGTGTGTTGACCAGATTTTCTGTGGATACCTTTTCAACTTCATCCCAATTGGCCGACAAGTGGTTGGCTTCGAGATATTGCCGGAAGGCGGTGACCAATGCGGCGCGATTGACGGCGCGGGCCTGATTGTCGGTGACCAGGTCTGCGGCAAAACCGTCGTAGGTGACCTTGAATTGCCGCCACGGTGTCTTCACCGGCATTTCTTCGACCACTTCAAAACGGCAAATGCCGCTGAGGCTGATGAGCAGGCGATTGTCATCAGTTTCGGCGAGTGACGTGATGCGGCCAGCACATCCCACACGGGACAAGACCGGTTTATCATCAGCGTCACCGGGCTCGGGCTGAATCATACCGACAAGGCGATGGGTGGACAGTGCCTCGTTGAACATCTGGAGATAGCGGTCTTCAAAAATGTTCAGCGGCAATTCTGCGCGCGGCAGAAGAAGTGCTCCGGACAAGGGAAACACCGGCAGTGTGTCAGGCAGCTCGGCAATGGTGTGATAGCGTTTCATGGCACCTCACGAAAATAAAACAGAAGAAAGTTTGCGGCGGCCCAGCAATGTCATTTCGTCTTTCGGACCCCAGGCCTCGAAGAACTGCACGAGTTGCTTTCTCGCACCATCATCGTTCCACATACGATCCTTGCGAATGACCTGGATCAACTGGTCAATGGCGTCTTCCCGGCGGTTGCTGCCATTGAGAAGTACGGCAAGTTCAACGCGGGCTGCATGATCCAGAGGATTATCAGCCAATTGCTTTTCAAGTGTGGTGATGCCGCTGGTATCAACGGGATTGAGAAGCAGATCGAGTGCTGCTTTCGCGCTGATGATATGGGCGTCGTTCAGTTTTTCCGGAGGCACAGCCTGCAGGGTTGAGGAGGCGGTTTCCAGTTCTCCGGTTTCCATTTCGGAACGGGCCTTCAATGCCCAGGCTTCCAACTGCAAGGGGTCTGCCGCCAGTATCTGTGTGGTCATATCGAGGACGGCTTCGTATTCCTTTTTCGCATAGGCATCACGCGCCATTGCCAATATTTCCGCGACTTGTTCGGCAAGGCCGCCCATCTTGCTGAGGCGGGAGATGAACTGGCGGATCTGTGACTCGGGCAGGGCACCCATGAAGCCATCGACGGGTCTGCCATCCACAAATGCGAAAACGGCGGGGATCGATTGTACGCGCAGTTGGCCCGCATACTGCGGGTTCTCGTCGATATTGACCTTGACCAGCTTGACCTTGCCCTTGTTGTCATTCACGACTTTTTCGATGAGGGGTGTCAGCTGCTTGCATGGGCCGCACCAGGGGGCCCAGAAATCCACCAGTACGGGCTGTTGCTTGGACGCTTCCATGACGTCAACCACAAATGAGGCGTCGGTGGCGTCCTTGATCAGGGATTTGGGTTCGATGGTGTTCAGCATAATGGGATTGATTCAACTCCAGGATTATGGCTCTTAAATGGGCTTCTGGCGGCTCTGTTGCAAGGTCAGGGGTCGCTGACCGCCACCACGCGGGGCGCATGGCCGCAGGATGTGATGAAGCTCAGCAAATCTTGCGACGAGATTGCTGTGGTCGCGTCGTTCTTCAGTGGGTGGAAATTCAGGAGTGACTGTTTCATCATGGCTTCGTCGAGGATGACATTGGTGCGAACGGTTTTGTCGTTGATAAGACCGAAGGGTGTGACGGAGCCAGATTCAATTCCCAGAACCTCCATCAGTAATTCCGGCTTGCCAAAAGTCAGGCGTTTCGAGCCGATCTTCGCAGGGGCCGTCTTCAAGTTGATGACAGCATCTTCCAGCGCGACGACAAGCCAGAGCACGCCTTTCTCGTCCTTGCAGAACAGATTCTTGCAGTGGCCGCCTGGCAAATCGTCGTGCACCAGTTTAGCCTGGTCCACTGTGAAGACTGGCGCGTGTTCAAGGGTTCTGGTTTCGATTCCAAGTTCGGCAAAGCGCTGGAACAGGTCCGCGTGGGTGGCTGGCATGGTCAAGCACCTGTTACTGCAGTCGAGATATTCTTCGCGGCAAAGCTATTGCATTTGATTTTGGATTAGGCAATAAGGCCAGCGTTCCCGAAGCCGTTACCCGATGCTCCGTGGAATCGCCAAGCGGGCGTAGCTCAGGGGTAGAGCACGACCTTGCCAAGGTCGGGGTCGAGGGTTCGAATCCCTTCGCCCGCTCCAATTTCTCCAGTAAATTCAATAAATTAAGAGACGGCCTTGTGGGAGTTGCTTGCTTACGTTGCAAACTTAATGCTCAATGTAAGCTCTTTTGTAAGCGACAATAGGCATGACCGATTCACAAGTAGCATCCCAGTAGGATGAGTTGAATCATTTCGGCGGCCCCCAGCGAGCTGGGTCCGCGCTCTATTTCGGTGCGCTCAACCGAGCCTGATGTTGTCAGTCTCGGCTCTGTGGGTAACGATCGCTACCGCCCGGTGAAATGCCGCCGATGGCGCATATTGTTGGCAGTGTCAGGTGACGACATGCGCTTGGTTTCAGCATGGGTCATCGTGTCGAAGTAACCATTATCGACATAGACAACACATAAAATTCCGTCGACTTAGGGCCTGTCCTCATTTGAGCCAAACCAATGCGCAGACGAGGTGTATGCCTGCGGGGAAATTTCTGGCGGTTTTCTCGTAGCGTGTTGCGATGACCCGAAAGTGCTTGATGTTATTGAAGAACCTTTCGACAACATTGCGTTCAGCATAGAGCGCATAGTCACAATCGCGCTGCACCTTGCGGTTTGATTTTGGTGGAATCACAACGGCGATGCCGCGCACTTCAAGGCTTTGGATGAAGCTGTCTGCGTCATAGCCCTTGTCGGCCAGCAGCGAACCCTGCTTGATGTTGGCCGTGAGTAGTTCGGCTTGCGTGATGTCGTCAACCTGCCTCTTGAGCGGCCGATGGCTTGGTCGCAACCGTCTTTTTTTGAGCGCCCGCGCTGTGCTGATGAGCTCTCACAATGGTCGCGTCTATCATGACGTATTCATTATCGGGATCATCAGCCAAGGCTTTGAAAAGATTCTCCCAAACACCATTCCCGGACCAGCGCGAAAACCGCGTGTGGATGTTTTTCCAAGCTCCAAACCGTTCCGGCACATCACGCCACGGCGCACCAGACCTGAACTTCCAGATCACTGCTTCGACAAACAGTCGATTACCCTTTTTACTATTGCGCCCAACCGAACCCGGTCGTCCCGGCAGCAACAGTTCTATCCGTGCAAATTGATCATCACGCAAACCA
>JANNNG010000168.1:0-10485 GCA_031398425.1 Hyphomicrobiales bacterium
GGTGTGCCAAAGGTGGGCGCACCTGATTGCATCGACATCGACGCTGCGAAAGTTCCAAACACGACAGGCGCTCCGGGGCGGCAGAGTTGCGTAAATGCAATGCCAACGGAAGCTTCGGCCAGAATTTGCGTAAGCGTTCCGACGGTTGTGGTGGGCGACATGGCACCCGCTACAATGAAGGGCGAAATGACCGTGGCCTGATTGGCACGTGCCAATACCTTCAGCGCCCCCAGCATCACGCCATCCCACACCATCGGCGAGTTGGCATTGATCAAAGACGTCATCACGCAATTCTGATCGACAAACTCCTTGCCGAACAGCAACTCGCACATGGCAACGGAGTCCGCCGAGCGTTCCCCCGCCGTGACGGACGACATGAACGGCTTGTCGGAAAATTTGATGTGGGTGTAGATCATGTCCAGATGGCGCTTGGCCACGGGAATGTCGACAGGTTCACAGAGCGTGCCGCCTGCATGATGAAGCGACGGCAGCATGTAGACCAGCTTTGCGAAGTTACGGAAGTCTTCGATGGTTGCGTAACGCCGACCTTCATCAAGATTGCGAATGAAAGGGGGCCCATATACGGGCGCAAATACCGTATTGTTGCCGCCAATCACCACGCTGTTCGCAGGGTTGCGGGCATGCTGCACATATTCGCGCGGTGCCGTTTTGATCAGCCCACGGACCAATCCGCGTGGAAAGCGCACGCGAAACCGTCGAGGGTCGAGCGCGGAAGGCTTTACATCAGCGCCAGCATCTTTCCACATCTGAACTGCTTCTTCGTCCTCGTAGAAATCAATGCCGGTTTCCTGCAACACCGTATCCGCATTGTGTTCGATGAGTTCGAGTTGATCATCGGAATAAGGCTCGTACAGCTTGATATTGCGGCGGATATAGCCCGCATGCTTGACGGCGGTGCTGGTGCGCATGGCACGCCTCGCGTCAGCGCCGCCCCGCGCGCGGCGGCCTGTTGGAATAGCAGATGTGTCAGCATCGGTCATGTTTGGGCTGCCCTGTTGAGAAATGTTCACCAGACCGAGAATTAGACGGAAACTCATGCATCGAGGCAGCAGCAAACGTCAGCCAGTGGCGCGGAAACGACGGAACTACGGCTGCGTTGTTGAGGTGACTTCGCCGGGTGCAGAGATAGCGTAAAGTGCGCCGTCAGGGGCCGCCTCATCTGTCAAGACATAAATCCGCCCGTCAGGCGCTTCTACCACGTCGCGGAAACGGCCAACACTTTCGAACAGCTTTTCTTCTTTCAATAAACGCGTGCCGGCAAACGTCAGGCGTGACACATGCGCGCCGCTCAATGAGCCTACAAGAATGCTTCCCGTCCAGCCCACATAAATATCCTTCGTCACGAAGGCCATACCCGATGGTGCAATTGAGGGGTCCCAATAATGCAAGGGCTGTTCCAAACCATCTTTGGTCGTACCTTCGCCGATCGCGGCACCTGAATAGTCGCGGCCATAGGTAATGACGGGCCAGCCATAGTTGCGACCGGATTGTGGGGTGTTCACTTCATCACCACCCTTGGCACCATGTTCGGCCGTCCACAATTGTCCCGTGTCTGGGTGGAGTGCGGCACCTTGTATATTACGATGACCAATGGACCATACTTCCGGTGCCCAGCCTTCGAGCTTGGGATTGCCGGGTGCAGGAGCACCATCGCGGGTAATGCGCAGGATTTTGCCAATGTGTGATGCCGGGTTTTGTGCCTGTTCCGGCCATTCGCCACGATCACCCACAGTCACAAACAAATGGCCTTCGCGATCAAACACCAGACGCGAGCCAAAGTGCCTGTCGCTGTCCTTTGCCATATTCTGACGGAAAATGACTTTGCCTTCGTCAAGTGCTGAGAAGTCTTCCTTCAAACGCCCGCGAAACACCGCCGTATTGTTGCCATCGTCGCGCTTCTCCGCAAAAGACATATAGATCATTCGATTTTCAGCGAAGGCTGGGTCAATAGCGATACCGAGAAGACCGCCTTGACCAACGCTGTCCACTGTGGGCGTGTTGGCAATCGGTGCTGCGACCCGAGCTTCCGACAAAACGATACGCCGCAAACCACCCGCGCGCTCGGTGAGCAATATCGATCCATCGGGCAGAAACGCCATGCCCCAAGGATGATCGAGGCCGGTGACTATTGGGCTGAGCGAGGGCGAAGCGGGGGACTGCCCGGAGGCAGGCAGACCAGCGAAGGCAGAAATGGCAATAATGAACGAGCGTCGTGTAAGCATGCTGGTTAAACGCAGTGGAGGCAAAATGGTGTCATGACATTTTTGTCATGATGGTGAGAGAGTCAAGCCCATGAAAATGATAGGCGTCCTTGTATTGCGGAATGGACGTAAGCACCATGTGTGGCAAGCGCTGAAACAGTACCTGCAATGCCACCGCCATTTCAAGCCGCGCCAGCGGTGCACCGACACAGAAATGGATGCCACCGCCGAAACTGGTATGCGGATTGGGAGTTCGCTGCGAACTGAATTCGTCCGGTTTGGCAAACCGCTGAGGATCGCGGTTGGCAGCACCAAGCATGAGGCCCACAATCTCCCCTTTTCTGAACCGAAGACCATTGTAGTCCAGATCTTCCAGCGCATATCGCGTGAACATGTGCAACGGCGCGTCAAAGCGCAGTGCTTCCTCCACATGGGCTTCTGTCAATCCTGAGCGGATGTTGTTCTCAAGCAGCGCCTTGAAGGAATTGCCCAGGGAATGCACCGTCGCCTCGTGCCCAGCATTGAGAACGAGAATGGCCGTGGTCACCAATTCGTCCTCGGACAGCTTGCCCCCGCCATCGCTCGCGCGGATCAGTTCTGACAAAAGATCATCACCCGGATTATTCCTCCGTACACGGATGAGGTCACGCATGTATGCCGAAAACGCCGTGACAGCAGCAACCGCCGTGTCTTCAATACTGCGATCACGTTTCGCCATATACATTGCCACATGATCATGCGACCAACTGAGGAATTGCGCAGCCATATCCACAGGCGCACCCAGTAATTCGCAGATCACGACGATAGGGATCGGAGTACAATAGGATGGCAGCAAATCAACTTCGCCCTTCGCTTCAAAACCGTCAATCAACCTATTGCAAAGGCTTACCAATCGGGGTCGCAGCCTTTCCACTTGGCGGGACAGAAATGCCCGGTTCACAAGCCCTCGCAACCGCGTGTGTACAGGCGGTTCCAGTTCGAGCAGCGAATACTGCTCATGTTCAGCAAACACGCGGACATGTTCTGGCACTTCCGACCAGCCCAACTCCTCGCGTGTAGCAACATGCAGGATCTGCCGACCGAACCTCCGATCCCGCAATAACGCAGTCACATCCTCATGGGCGGCAAAGCACCAGTGCCCATATTGTTCCCATTTGAACGCAGGGCAGGCCGCGCGGATGGCGTGGTAGGCAGGGTAGGGGTTCTGCACGAACTGCGCATCACGCGGGTCTAGGTTGACAGAACGGGTGTTGGTGTTGATCTGCATTGCGCCTATGTCTCCCGGTCAACCATCCCACGAGTTTCCCCCGAATGCAAAAGTCACGGCCAGCCGAATTCATCGCCCTTGTGGCGTCGCTCACGGCCATGGTCGCCATGTCGATTGATGCCATGCTGCCAGCGATTGGAATCATTGCGGCAGAATTGGGCGCGTCCCATCCCAATGACCGGCACTTGATCGTGCTTCTGTTTTTTGGGGGATTGTCACTCGGCACGCTGATTTTTGGTGCAGTGTCAGACTCGATTGGCCGCAAGCCATCCATCTACATCGGCATGGCGTTTTATCTTGTGGGTGCACTGATGTGCTACTTCGCCACGACATTTCCCATCCTCATCTTGGGTCGCATCATCCAGGGCTTTGGCGCGGCAAGCCCGCGCGTCGTCTCCATGGCCATGGTGCGCGATGGCTCGAAGGGTGCCGACATGGCCCGCATCATGTCCTATGTCATGTCGGTATTCATGCTGGTGCCGATTCTGGCACCTTCCATTGGGCAACTGGCGCTGCTCTATGGCAATTGGCGGATGATCTTTCTGGGTTTCATCGTCATGGGTGCCATCGTCACCCTGTGGCTGCACTTTCGTCAGGGCGAAACCCTGGCCATTGAAAAGCGCACCGCCTTCCAACCCCGTGCCCTGTGGGACAGCGCCAGGGAAGTCGTCGCCCATCCTGTGGCGCTCGGGTATACCATGGCCAACGGATTTATCTTCGCAGGCTTCAACATTTTTCTGGCCACCACGCAACAAATCATCGGCGAGCAATATGGCCAGGGCAACCGGTTTCCCCTGTGGTTTGCAGGCTTGGCTGTCGGCATTGCCATCGCCATGATTCTGAATGGTCGTTATGTAAAGCAGATCGGACTGCAACGCCTCTCGCGCTTGGCCACGATTGCTTTTGTACTGAACTGGCTCGCGGTTCTCGTTGTCTGCCTTTTAACCCAAGGCCACCCGCCATTCCCGCTGCTGATGGTTTTTTTCTTCATCTCGTTTTTCTGCAGCGGCATGACTTTTGGAAATTATCAAGCCATGGCGCTCGAACCTATGGGTCACATCGCAGGCATGGCCGCCGCCGTGTCGGGGGCCATGTCATCATTGATGGCCATCGTTCTGGGGGGCGCTGCGGCCCGGCTTTATGACGGGTCCATCACGCCAGTCGCCATTGCGTTTGTATTCTACGCCGTATCGGCCCTTGCCACCATCACCTGGGCTGAGGCCAACCGATTGGTGAAAAAATCCCCTCTTTGACGAAGTCGAAGCCTCGGTTATTGATCTGCCATGGCAAAAGGCTATTCCATTTTCTCGCTGGCGAAACACGCATTTCGCCCGCATGAGCCGTGGCCAGAAGCTTGGACCAAACCCGAACCGAAAGCGAGCTATGACGCCATCATCATCGGCGGCGGTGGCCACGGTCTGGCGACAGCCTATTACCTCGCCAAGAACCATGGGATGCGCAACATCGCAGTCTTGGAAAAATCCTACATCGGCTCTGGCAATGTGGGCCGCAACACCACGCTGATTCGCTCCAACTATTACATCGGCGGCAACACCAACTTCTTCGAGTTCTCACTTAAGCTATGGGAAGGCCTGAGCCACGAGTTGAACTTCAACACCATGGTGTCCCAGCGCGGCCAGATCGTGCTCGCCGTCTCACCTACACAAATGGATGTCTTCGCCAGGCGCGGCAACATCATGCGCCTGCATGACATTGATGCCGAATTGTTGGACCGCCACGAAGTCGAAAAGGAATTGCCCTATCTCGACTATTCGAACGACGCCCGCTGGCCGATTTACGGTGCCATCTATCAGCGCCGCGCAGGCACTGTGCGGCATGATGCCGTGGCCTGGGGCTATGCCCGTGCTGCTTCGCAACTCGGTGTGCACATCATCGAGAATTGCGAAGTCACCGCAATTCTCAAGGATGGCGACAAAGTGACAGGCGTTGAAACCACACGCGGCAAAATCCTCACGGACAAACTGGGAATCGCTGTTGCGGGCCACTCATCCCATGTCGCCGCCATGGCAGGCTTGCGGCTTCCCATTGAAAGCCACATCCTGCAAGCCTTCGTGACGGAACCCATCAAGCCAATCGTGCATCACGTCGTGTCATGGGGCGCTGAACTTTTTTACATGTCGCAATCCGACAAGGGTGGTCTGGTGTTCGGCGGTCACATCGACGGCCACAACACTTATACACAACGCGGCCAATTCGCCCGTGTGCAAACCGTCATGGAATGCATCGCATCACTCGCCCCGTTCACCCAGCGCCTGAAACTGCTGCGCAGCTGGGGCGGGATCATGGATATGACGCCGGATGGTTCACCCTTCATTTGCAAGACACCGATCCGCAATCTCTACTTCAATGGCGGCTGGTGCTATCAAGGCTTCAAGGCCACACCTGCGAGCGGCTTCACTTTCGCCCATACCATAGCCAACGACAACGCGCACGACCTCAACCGCTGCTTCGCCCTCGACCGCTTCAAGAAGGCAGGCGAGCTTGATGAATACGGCATTGGCAACTGGACTTACAAGCAATGAGAATTCCATGTCCCCACTGTGGCGAACGCGACTACAGCGAGTTCCGCTACGGCGGCGACGCGTCGAAATCACGTCCTGTCCACGGAACCGCCGAGCTCGACACTTGGCACGACTATTACTTCCAGTTCGAAAACCCAAAAGGTCCGCACACGGAATATTGGCAGCATGTGCTGGGCTGCAGGCAGTGGTTCAAGTTGGAACGCAATACGGCGTCGAATGCAAAGGTGGAGGGATGAAGGCATTCCCTCTCCGTCATCGCTTCGCGACGCCACCTCTCCCGCAAGCGGGCGAGGATAAGATTTTACTCGCCCGCATGCGGGAGAGGTGGCACGCGGAACGCGTGACGGAGAGGGACTTTCTGTCATGACCGCCTTCCGCCGTACCCCCGCCAATGGCCGCATTGACCGCAGCAAACCTCTGGCCTTCGCCTTTAATGGCAAAATCATCATGGGCTACGAAGGTGACTCCATCGCCTCAGCCCTTCTCGCCAACGGTCACACCCTGGTGGGCCGCAGCTTCAAGTATCACCGCCCCCGTGGCTTCCTGTCGGCTGGCCTTGAAGAACCCAATGGCCTCTTTACCCTAGGCCAGGGGCCCGAGACAGTTCCCAACGTTTTAGGCACGACAACGCCGATCCGGGGCGGGCTGAAAGTCAAGTCACAGAACGCCTGGCCATCGCCAAATTTTGACCTGATGGCCGTCAACAGTTTCGCCGCACCCCTGTTCACCGCAGGCTTCTACTACAAGACCTTCATGGGCCCATTTAAACGGTCGTGGATGTTCTATGAACCTTTTATTCGCAAGGCAGCAGGACTTGGTGCTGCAACGCAGGCGAAGGGCACAACGCGCTACGACAGTACCAACAGCTTTTGCGACCTGCTTGTCGTCGGCTCCGGCCCTGCCGGACTTGCCGCAGCTTGGACAGCGGGTCGTGCGGGCGCAGCGGTCGTTCTTGCCGAACAGGACAGCATGGTCGGAGGCAGCTTGCTTTCATCAAAGCTTGATGTGTTGGAGCACTGGCGCACGGCAACGCTGGCAGATCTCAAAAACGTCCGTGTACTGACCAACGCAACGGTGCAGGGACTTTACGATCACAATCAAGTCGTCATGTCCCTGGGGGAAAATCGCCTCGAAGTCGTGCAGGCTAAAACCATCATCCATGCCACGGGTGCCTATGAACGCCCGCTGGTGTTCAACAACAACGACAAGCCAGGCGTCATGCTGGCCTCTGCTCTGCGCACCTATCTCAACCACTATGGCGTTGCACCAAAGCGTCGTGCCGTCATCGTCACCAATAACGACAGCGCCTATGAAGCCGCTTTCGATCTGGCTGAAGCCAATGTGGCTGTGACGGTGGCCGATCTCCGTAGCGAGCTGGCTGCCCATCTGCTGGCGGGTGCGGCACAACGCGGCATTGCCATTTTCCCCAGCAGCGAAGTTGCCGATGTGTTGGGCGGCAAGCAATTGCAAGCCGTAAAACTCGGTGGCCGCCACGCCGTGACCATCGAATGCGATGCCTTGGGCATGAGCGGCGGCTGGAACCCCGCCGTGCATCTGACATGTCACGGTGGCATCAAACCGAAATATGACGATGCCATAACCTCGTTTGTACCCGGCGGATTTGCTGAAGGACAATTCGGGGCCGGGGCCATTCTTGGTCACTTCGGTTTGCAAGCTTGCCTGCGTGATGGATTAACTGCCGCTGAGGCAGTCATCAAAGCCCTTGACCTTAAAATGCCGAAGTCGAATTTGGCGCTTCCCGTCACGCGCGACTATGCGCCCTATGCCATAGAAGACGCCTGGCAACCCAGGGAGCCCGCCCAAAAAGCCTTCGTTGATTTTCAGAATGATGTAACGCTCAGCGACATCAAGCAGGCCCATCAGGAAGGTTACACATCAGTTGAACACTTGAAGCGCTACACGACTTTGGGCATGGGCACGGATCAGGGCAAGACATCAAGCGTGAATGCGCTTGCCGTCATGGCCACACTGCGCGGCGTTGATATTGCAGACGTCGGCACGACCACGTTCCGGCCACCTTTTGCGCCGCTGACGATTGGTGCAATCGCGGGCCGCAGCATCGGCAAGCACTTCCGTCCTACGCGCCGTTCGCCCTTGCATGCATGGCACGAACAGAATGCGGCGGTCTTCATTGAAGCCGGCCTCTGGCAGCGGGCATGGTATTACAACTGGGCAGGCCAAGACCCTGCTTTGGCCTATGTCAAGGAAATGCAACTGGTACGCTCCGGCGTTGGCATCTCCGATGTATCGACACTGGGCAAGATTGATGTGCAGGGACGAGATGCCGCTGAATTTCTCAATCGCGTCTACGTCAACGGCTTTGCCAAACTCCCCATCGGAAAGGCGCGCTATGGCGTCATGTTGAACGACGACGGTGTGGTGCTGGATGACGGCACCACGTCGCGCATCTCCGATCTACAGTATTATATGACAACCACAACGGCCCAGGCTGGCGAGGTCATGTCGTGGCTCGAGTATCTGCTGCAATGCCATTGGACAGAACTTGACGTGCACGTGACATCGCTGACCGATGAATGGGGTGGCATGGCGGTATCGGGGCCGAAGTCACGCGAGGCTCTGGCGTCGGCTTTTCCGAAGGCCGATGTGTCCAACGAAGCGCTGCCTTACATGGGCGTCAAAGATATATCGTTCGGCGGAACAACCCTGCGCCTTATGCGCCTCTCATTCTCCGGCGAACTCGCCTACGAAGTCCATTGCCCTGCAAACTATGCGATTTCCTTATGGGAACACATCATGCAGGCCTCAGCATCGCTCGACATCAAGCCCTACGGCCTTGAGGCGCTCGCTTCACTCCGCATCGAAAAAGGTCATGTCGCAGGACTTGAACTTGATCACCGCAATACACTGGATGATCTAGGCCTTGGTAAGATGGCATCGAAAGAAAAGCCTTATGTTGGCAAGGAATTGCGCTTCCGTGAAAATTTGCAAAGTGCGGAGCGCTGGTCGCTGGTTGGTTTGGAATTGCTGGAGCCTGACAAGAAATTGCGTGGCGGTGCTATTCTCTTTGCTTCGTCAGATGAAATCAAAGGCCATGGCCGCGGTTACATCACTTCCGTCACATGGTCGACAGAGCTCGGCAAGTTCATAGCACTCGGCCTTTACAATGGCGGCCTGAAACATGAGGGTGAAGAAATCATTGCCGCTTTCCCGCTGAAGAACGAACAGGCGCGATTGAAAATTGTTTCTCCCCACTTCATCGACAAACAGGGCGAGAGACTGCATGCTTGAAACCCATTCTGCTTTGGAACGCGGTGCTCAATTTGAATGTGACGGCGTCGCGATGGCCGAAGCCGCAGACTTCACCCTCACGCAAGCTGCAGGCGAAGACAAGGTGTTGAAGAAGGCACTCGGAAAATTGCCGACAAGAGTTGGTGTCGCAGTTGAGCACGACGGACGTACGATCTTTCGCGTTGCCGCAAAACAATTCTGGATCTTGGGCGAAGCACCACCTTCCAGCGAAGGCATCTACTTTACGCCGCTTGCATCAGGTCGTACGCGCATTCTGCTGCAAGGCAAGCGTGCCCGCGAGGTACTGGCCGCCTGTGCTCTCATCGATTTCACACCACGCCAATTCAAGCCCGGTCATTTCGTCATGACCGGCATTCATCATACGCCCGTGACCATTCATTGTATTGGCGAAAACAGCTTTCACATCTATGCTCTCCGCACCTATGCTCTGAATGTGTGGGAGTGGCTGTGTGACATTGCGGAAGGACTGCACCATGCGTGACATTCTTGATCTCGAACAGTTTCCGTTGCACGCCATTGGCTCTGCGGAATGGCGTGCATTGGTTGACCGATGCAAGGCAGACCTTGATCGCGAAGGCATGTTCAATCTCGCTGGTTTCGTGCAGCAGGACGCTCTTACCAAAATCGTTACTGAAGTCCGCCCCGTCATGGACACCTTGTCCTTTGTGCACAAGCGCTCTCATAACATCTACTTCCTGAAATCCATTCCGGGACTGCCCGAGGATCATCCAGCACTCGCACGTACCGAAACAATCAACCACACGGTCTGCGCCGATCAGATTCCGCAGAGCGTGATCACCTGCATTTACGAGTGGGCACCCCTCATCGTCTTCCTCGGTGCCACCATGGGCAAGGATGCACTCTATCCCATGCGCGATCCACTGGCCCGTATGAATGTCATGGCCTATTGCGACGGCGAACAATTGAACTGGCACTTCGACCGCAGCGAATTCACCACCACCTTGTTGTTGCAGGCGCCGGAAGAAGGCGGTGACTTCGTCTACCGCAGCGATCTCCGCACCGCCGAAGATCCCAATTACGAAGGTGTTGCAAAACTGCTGCGCGGCGAAGATTCAGAAGTCAAAACCATGAAAGTATCCGCCGGCACCCTGAACGTCTTCCGAGGCCGCAACACCGCCCACAAGGTCAGCACCGTGCGTGG
>JANNNG010000203.1:0-5406 GCA_031398425.1 Hyphomicrobiales bacterium
GGAAATGCAGAAGCCATATGAACAATGGCATCAGGAGTGTGACCCAGAACCTCATGTCACGGTCCCAGCAAGCGTGGCACCAGTGATCCGATCAACCCTTGCGCGGCGGTGTAGGTGACAATGAGGCTGCTGATATCAAGCAGCACGGATGCCTGAGCCGAGACAAGGTTGGCAAAGCGGCGGGCAGCCACGTAAGCTGCGATAATAATGCAAGTGACGATGAGAGAGCCTTGATGCGCGATGATGCCATAGACGATGGCTCCTTGACCACTTGCTTTTGGAAACAATCCTGCGGCCCGCCAGCTCCACACATCCAGAACGGCAGCAAGCATAATCAAAACTGTAGCGATGATGAGTGCGCCAACCTTTAGATTGACGTTTTTTGACTTGCGCAAAATGAACCCCGGCAACAAGCCCAATAGAATAGCAGCTGAAGACACGGCAAAAACCCAGACTGATTGAGCGAAGGTCGGCGGCGCGATCCAGAATTTCGGCTGGTTTGTCCAAAGGAACGCCAGAGAAAACAGGGCCATCACGAAGATCATCGCAAATACTACGAGCAGCGTGATCGTGGCCCAAACACCGTGGTTGCCTCGCCCTTCACTTCGTGTTGGAACCAGTAAGCCAGCTCCGATGTCAGCGCTTTGAAGTGCAACAGGTCGGTCGGTCTCCCACAGCCAGATCAGAATTGCGCTGATCGCCACAACGCCGCTGACCAGCGCCGTGGAGTAGGCCTGCACCGTCAACAGCAAGAAAAAGCCAGAGGTGAAAACTGCGGCACTCACAGGCCATGCAGAGGGGCCCGGCAGGATAAGCAATTGCTGGGGGACCGCGTTGACAGGACTGGTCAGCATAGTTTCCCGCAGCCCTGTGACTGATCGGGGCAGAAAATAGCGACCCTGTTCTACATTTTTGGACAAGTGCGGATCGTCCCACAAGGGTTGGCGCGACCTCACAATAGGAATGCTACGGGTGGAATAGAGCCCGGACGGCAACCATTCCATGGTGCCTCCACCGTAAACATTTCCGGCATTCTTATCGCCGGGATTGAAGCGAAAATTCCTGGCCACGTCGAAGACAAAAAACGCCACACCCGTTGCGAGAATTGCAGCACCGACGGTGGCAATGAGGTTGAATGCATCGAGTTGCTGTTCCGGCAAGTAGGTGTACACACGTCTCGTCATACCCATAAGCCCTGCAAAGTGCATGGGCATGAACGCGATGTGTGTGCCCGCAAACATCAGCCAGAACACCCATTTTCCCAGATCATCCGAGAGCGGATATTTGCTGATGGCCGGTGCCCAGTAATAAAAGGCAGCAAAGAGTGGAAATACCATCCCGCCAAACAACACATAGTGAAGATGGGCCACGATGAAATAGGTATCGTGCGCCTGCCAGTTAAAGGGCACAAAGGCCAACATCACGCCAGTCAAACCGCCGGTGACAAAAACCACTACACTGCCAATGGCAAAAAGTCCGGGTGCATTGAGTTTCGGCCGACCCGAAGCGAGTGTTCCAATCCATGAAAACACAAGTGTGCCCGCAGGCAAGGTTACAGCAGTACTCGCTGCCGAAAATAAACCAACCGACATGCCGGGAATGCCTGTTGTGAACATGTGGTGGGCCCAGACGCCAAAGCTGATGAAGCCAGTCGCCAGCATGGCAAGCACGACAAGCGGATATCCCAATATGTCACTTCGAGAAATGGCACAGATCACCATCGTCAACATGGCGGCACCTGGAAGAAAAATGATGTAGACCTCTGGGTGCCCAAAGAACCAGAACAGGTGTTGCCATAACAAGGGATCGCCGCCACGCGTGGCATCAAAGAACGGCCAGTTGAATGCGCGTTCAAGTTCCAGCAGCAGTGTTGCCAGTATGACCGATGGAAAGCCAATGATGATCATAACTGACATCACCAGCAAGGCCCATGCGAGTATCGGCATCTTGTCCAGCGACATGCCGGGCGCTCGCGTCCGCATGATGCCGACGATAAATTCGATGGCACCTGCAATGGCCGATATTTCAATAAAGCCAATTCCCAGCAACCAGAAGTCCGCACTGATTCCTGGGGAATAGATGCGGCCCGTGAGCGGCGGATACATAAACCAACCCCCATCGGGAGCCAGACCTACAAAGATCGATGCAAAGAACGACACCCCGCCGAAGAGATAAATCCAGTAAGCATAGGCCGACAGTCTGGGGAACGGCAAATCGCGTGCGCCGAGCATTTGCGGCAACAGCAGTACACCCACGGCTTCGACCGCCGGAACAGCAAACAGAAACATCATGACGGTTCCGTGCATGGTAAAAACCTGATTGTAGGTTTCGGGTGTCATGAACTGTTGCGCCGGGGCTGCCAGCTGTACACGCATCAAAAGAGCAAGTATGCCGGCCAGCACGAAAAACATGAAAGCGGTCGCCAGATAATAGAAACCGATGTAGTTGTTGCTTACTGCGGTCAGATATTGCCAGCCTTTTGGGGCGCACCAGATTTGTTCGAGCTTCGCAAGATCAACTTTGCTTCCGGGCTTCTTTGTCGGAAAGCGGGAGTAGACATTCGTTTGGATTGCTGCTCTGTCTATCATCGCAACTGTTCCAGGTATGCGGCAATGGCTTGCAGTTCGAGCCCGGTCAGCATCTTGTAACTTGGCATGCGGTTTCCAGGCTTGATGGCCTGGCTGTCAGCAACCCATCCCGCGAGTGTGCCGCGATTGTTGGGTAAAATCCCTGCACCCAATTTAAGTCGTGCGCCAACAAACGTGAGGTCAGGACCCGCATTGCCGTTTGCCGACGTGCCGCGTACGACGTGGCACGCCGCACAACCACTACTTTGAAACAAGCGTTCGCCTTTGTTTGCCAACACATTTGTCGGTGTAGCTGGGCCAACAGCTCTCTTTTTCAACCACGCATCAAACTCATCTTTCGTATGCGCAACCACGGTGAATCCCATGAGCGCATGCGATCCCCCACAAAATTCGGCACATTGGCCACTGAAGACTCCCGCCCGATCAGCCGACAACAAAAGGATGTTGCGACGACCGGGTATCATATCTTTTTTGCCACCAAGTTGGGGAATCCAAAAACTGTGAATGACATCAGCTGACACCAATTCCAGCGCCACCGGTTGCCCCACAGGGATGTGCAGTTCATTGGCATCTCGCAAGGTGATGTTTCCATCCTTGTCCAGATAGTCCACGCGCCACCACCACATTTCTCCGGTGATTTGGACGCGCATGGGCGAAGCACTGGTCGCACTCGAAAGATCGCGTGTAATCATCAAGCTGTAGGCCAGCAGGGCCGTTAATACGACAACAGGCACGGCAAAACCTGCGGTGATAATAGTGGAATTCCGTGTGAGAAAGCGACGCCAACTGTCCCTGCCGAAAATGGCCACACCCAACCCGATACAGACGATCAAAAACACAACGGTAACAACAGCAGTCAGCACCCAAGCCAGATCCGCGATGCTCGCAGCATTTGACCCCGCAGGATCCAAAACCAATGGCCAGTTCACGTGCTAGTCCTCCACCCGCAAGGACAAAAGATAGGAAGCGATGTCCGCAGCTTGTTGATCTGTCATTGCAATCGGTGGCATTCCACCTTCAGGCACAAACCGCGTTGCATTTTGCACAAATGCTGCAAGATTATCAGTCGTGTTTGGAATAACACCGGCGATCAAGCTTCTGTTGCCGTAGTTTTCGAGAGGAGGCCCGACCCTCGATTTCGGCCACGAAACGCCCGGGATTTCATGACATGCGCCACATCCCAACTGGTTGATTGCAACACGTCCAACGATGCCAGACGCATTGTGCGTCGCAATCTGAGATTCACTGCAGGCTGCCAAAACGAAAAGCGAGAACAAAACGGGTGATTTCAACGCCAAGCCCACATTCCAGCTTCCATGTTGTGGATGAATTGGAACGAAACTGCGCCCGTTTGGTTCCTCGACATGGACATAAATCTGAAAAAGCAGATTGCGCTTGGCACGTTGCTGGGCGTCGTGGCAGTCGGCCTGGTTGCCTGCGGTGAACCGATGTCTCAATCGACCCGTGGAGGTGTTAAGGCTGGACATGTCATCGCCCTAGGTGGGGGTAGCGCTGGTGCAGCTAACGCTTGCATCGCCTGCCATGGGATGAAGGGTGAGGGCGATGGCGAAACTGTGCCCTATCTTGCGGCGATGGATCAGGGCTATCTACACCGTCAGCTGGACGACTATGCGAGTGGCCGACGTCAGCACACTGCCATGTCAGCCATTGCCAAACGGCTGCTGCCACATGAGCGCGAAAGTGTGTCGGCTTACTACCAGCAAGTGGCCTTGCCTATCGAAGACACCAAAAGACCTACACCCAATCGTCTCTATCATCAAGGTGATGCGGTACGCAGCCTCTTGGCGTGCGCGTCTTGTCATGGTCAAAATGGTGAGGGGCTTGGGAGCGCCAATCCACCTCTGGCGCAGCAGCCCGCAAAATTTCTGGAAGCGCAGATGCAGTCATGGAAGCGCGGCGACAGGCAGAATGATCCCGAACATGTGATGCTTTTGATCAGTCAGCTTTTGACCGACCGCGAGATCGCGGACCTTTCCTCCTACCTTTCGATGCTGCCGCGGGCGCGTCAGTCGCAAGCACTGGTAACATTCCCACCAAAACATCGTGGTTATCCCAGAAATGATGTTTCAGCGCAGCACCAACATGGGCAGGAATAACCAGCAACAAGAGCCATATCAGAAAATGATGCGCACCATCAGCCCAAAACAAAACCGTCGCCTTTGCCTCAAATGACAGGCTTTCAATCGGCAATGGCTGGACTTCAAACAGTCCCAAATTCAGGCGTGCTGACCCTGCGAAGGCCGACCATGTCAGCCACCCCGTCAATGGCAGTCCTATGAAACAGAGGTAAAACACCGCGTGCGTGAGTTGCGCAAGTTTTCCCTGCAAACCGGGAATATCGGCGTCGTTGATTGGACCAGGGATGAGAACGCGCCACAGCAACCGCAACAACGACAGGGCCAGAGAAATGAGGCCGATAGTCATGTGAATTTCGAATGCGGTCAACTTGGCCGCACCAGCGTCGATCCGTCCCATAACCCACCCCAGTATCAGCATGCCTGCAATGAGAAGAGCCATGCCCCAGTGAAACGCAACGCCCACAGGTGAATAACGTCGCTTCGACGTGTGGGTCAGTGCCCAAGCTCTGATTGACGTCAGCATTTCAACGCACGTGTATCGGTCATAAGTTTCAAAGCGACAACCAGAGCCGCAACCAGATAAATGCCGGATCCCACCACCCACATGATGGCACCTGCAAGCTGTTGATCTTCCAGACTTGACAGTCCCCAGGCATCTGTTGTGAAGATGTGTGGCGCATAAAGGGGCGACGGCGCAAATGTCAAAAGCGCACCCAAAA
>JANNNG010000068.1:0-6445 GCA_031398425.1 Hyphomicrobiales bacterium
GTCAATATTGCAGGCGGGCACACCAGAATATCGCATTTGGTTTTCACACCCCGAATCATGCCCGCCAGCAACCGGGGCTCTCGCAACATGGCAGTCGAGCCATTCATTTTCCAGTTTCCGGCAACAAGTGGCTTGATGGCGTTTGGCATGGGTCATCCCTGATTTTGTGTCGCGGCGGGCATAGCCTTTCTGAGTGGCGCACCTCAAGCGGAAAATACCACGCAATCCGTGGGCTTGCTCCAAGCTATTGGCATACCCTATAGGACGGCAACTGATACTCTCGCAGTTCAAGGAACAGACGTCATGATGGAAGCTTTGCGAAATGGTGCCAAGACCTGGGTGGCAAAAGTTTTGCTCGGCCTGGTGATGGCGGTGTTTGCGCTGCTGGGTGTGTCGTCGATGGATATGACAGCCACCATGCGGGGTCTGTTCTCGCAAGATCTGGCAACGGTTGGCCGCAAGACCATCGCTGGTGCAGACTTTGAGCAGGAATTGAAACAGGCCCTGACGCAGATGAGCCAACAATCGGGCACCACCATCACGATCGATGAGGCGCGCAAAACAGGGCTCGACAGGCAATTGCTGGATCGCATGATCGTCCAGGCGTCACTTGATGCACAGGCTGATCGGCTGGGCATTCAGATCGGCGGGAAGGCCGTGACGGCATCGGTGCAGCAGGAAAAGATGTTTCTCGACAGCAGCGGCACGTTTGATGTCAATCGCTTCCGCAGCCTGCTGCAACAAAACGGCATATCGGAACAAGCTTATCTCACACAGGAACATGGCAATATCCTGCGCCGCACCATGACTGGCGTTGCGGGCGACACTGTTACCCTGCCCCGCACCATGCTCGACGCCTTGACGCGCTACCGCGATGAAACAAGGGATGGTCGCTATATCAGTTTCACAGTCAACGCCGCGGACGTTCCAGAACCCACCGATGCCGATCTAAAAAAACAGTATGAAGCCACGCCAACAGCCTACACTGCGCCGGAATACCGCTCCGTCGTGATCCTCAAAATCGACCCGACAGATCTTGCAGCAAAAATTCAAGTGACGGATCAGGAACTGTCCGATGCTTACAACACGTTCAAGGAAGAATATTACGAAGCAGAGAAGCGCGATATCATCCAGGTTTCTTTCGCTGATGTGACCGCAGCAGAAAAAGCCAAGGCGCGCATTGATGCTGGCGAAGACATTGTTAAAATCGCAGGTGAACTGGGTCAGAAGCCAACCGACATCACATTCAACGGCAAACTGAAAAGCGATTTTCTAGACGAGAAAATTGCCGAGGCTGCCTTTACCCTCGCAGAGGGGAAGGTGAGTGCGCCCGTGGCCGGTTCTCTGAACACCGCCCTTCTCAAGGCCGTGAAGGTTGTTGCTGCCCATCAACCCACCCCGGCCGATCTCTCTGAGATTTTGAAAAAGCGCTTGCAACTGCAAAAAGCGCAGGAGGAACTCCAGTCGGTCTACGACGCTGTTGAAGATGCCAGGGCACAGCAGACCAAGTTCGAGGATATTGGTGCCAAGGTTGGCGCCCCTGTTCTTGTTGTTCCGGCCGTCAGCGTGGCAGGTGTCGACAAGTCCGGCCAGCCAATTTCCATGCCAGCCCAGGATGACGTTTTGAAAGCCGCGTTTGCGAGCGACGTTGGCCTTGAAAACGATGCAATACAGGTCAACGACGGCTATGTCTGGTATGATGTGCGCGAAGTCGTTCCTTCTGCAGTAAAACCCCTGGACCAGGTCAAGGAGCAGGTGAAAGCAGACTGGGTGGCATCAAAGCTTCGCACCTTGGCGGGCGACAAGGCCAAGGCCATTGTCGAAAAGTCTCAAGGCAATACAAAACTTGAAACCCTTGCAACGGAACTGGGTGGTACGATCAAGATCGTGACGGGGCTGAAGCGGAACGCCACCTCGGAAGAGTTCGATGGCATTGCAGCGCTGGCTTTGTTCAGTGTTCCGGACAAGGCTTTGACCTGGGCGCTTGAAGGCGATGGCAAGTCGGCGCGGATCATCGAAGTGTCGAAAGTAACAGTTCCTGCATCGGGTGCAACGGCGAGTGCCAAGGAAGTGGCAGACCAAGCCAAACAAGGCCTGGGGTCCGACCTGCTGGATGGCTATCTAAAAGCCGCCCGTGCGGGTGCCGACGTGACCATGAATGAGGAGCTTTGGCGACAGATCAGCGGAACCACCCCGTCACAATGATCTCTCGTTTTCCCTTTCAGGACCAAGGATATGAATTTCACTCCGGACTATGATGCGTTCACCGCAGCCTATGAGCGTGGTGAGGCGCAGATTGTATTGCATCGGCTGGTGGCCGATCTGGAAACGCCAGTTTCGGCCATGCTCAAACTGTCACGCAATGCGCGCTATTCGTTTTTGCTTGAATCAGTCGAAGGTGGCGCGGTGCGCGGGCGCTATTCCATCATCGGCATGCACCCTGATGTGATCTGGAAAGTCGCAGGCAACGCGGCTTCGATCAATCGTCGCGCGCTGACCAATCCTGATGGCCCTTTTACGCCGGTTGCTGCCGAACCATTGATAGCCCTTCGCGAACTTCTGGCGGAAAGCAAGATCAGGCTGCCCGAGGATGCGCCGCCCATGGCGGCGGGTGTGTTTGGTTATCTGGGCTATGACGCCGTGCGCTGGATGGAATACTTGCCAGATCAGAACCCGGACGTGTTGGGCCTGCCCGACGGCATGATGATCCGACCGACGGTCATGGCGATTTTCGACAGCGTGAAGGATGAGGTCACCATCACCACACCCGTCTATGTCGACAAGACGATAACGGCGAAAGCGGCTTTCATGCGCGCTTCGGAACGCATTTCCGAAGTGGTGGATGCGCTGGACCGACCCTTGGACATGTCCTTGCGAGAAGACGACACTCCGCCCATCAAACAGCAATCCTCCAACACCACACCTGACGAATACAAGGCCATGGTGATGAAGGCGAAAGAGTACATAGCGGCGGGCGATGTGTTCCAGGTGGTGCTGTCACAACGCTTCGAAACCGATTTCACGCTGCCGCCGTTTTCGTTGTACCGTTCATTGCGCCGCGTGAACCCATCGCCCTTTCTTTACTATCTCAACTTCGACAGTTTTGCCGTTGTTGGATCGAGTCCGGAAATATTGGTGCGGGTGCGCGATGGCAAGGTGTCCATTCGACCGATTGCGGGCACGCGCCCTCGCGGAGCCACGCCCACGAAAGACAAGGAGTTGGCCGAAGAATTATTGGCTGACCCCAAGGAACGCGCCGAACATCTGATGCTGCTGGATTTGGGCCGCAACGATGTGGGACGTGTGGCGGAGATTGGATCGGTCAAGGTCACCGACAAGTTCATTCTCGAATTCTACAGTCAGGTCATGCACATCGTGTCGAACGTTGAGGGGCGCCTCGACAAGAAGCATGACGTGATTGATGCGCTGGTCGCAGGCTTTCCTGCAGGAACTGTTTCTGGCGCACCAAAAGTGCGTGCCATGCAGATCATCGATGAACTCGAAAAACACAAGCGTGGCGTCTATGCGGGGTGCGTTGGCTATTTTTCAGCCGATGGTGAAATGGACACCTGTATCGTCTTGCGCACGGCCATTGTGAAGGGTGGCAAGATGTATGTGCAGGCGGGGGCTGGCGTGGTTGCGGACTCTGTGCCGGAAAACGAACACGTGGAATGTATCAACAAGGCCAAGGCCCTGTTTCGTGCCGCCGAGGAAGCCGTGCGCTTTGCGGGCCGTGCCGGGAGGGGACAATGATCATTCTCATTGACAACTACGACAGCTTTACCTGGAACCTCTATCACTATCTGGGTGAACTCGGTGCTGAGACAGTGGTGCATCGCAACGACAAGATCAGTGTCGGACAAGTCATGTCGTCACGGCCCGAAGCCATCGTGATTTCGCCAGGCCCCGGTGTGCCAGCGCAGGCCGGCATCATCATCGACCTTGTCAAGCAAGCAGCGGGAACGATACCCGTGTTTGGTGTTTGCCTGGGCTTGCAGGCTATTGGCGAGGCCTTCGGCGGAGATGTGGTACGTGCACCCACGCAGATGCACGGCAAAGTGTCTGCCGTGCATCACCGTGATACCGGCGTGTTCAAGGGCCTTGGTCAGGGTTTCTCGGCGACACGTTATCATTCCCTCGTGGTTGACAGGGCAACACTTCCAGCGGAACTTGATGTCACGGCTGAAACAGATGGATTGATCATGGGGCTGCAACACAAGACATTGAATGTACATGGTGTGCAGTTTCACCCCGAAAGCATCGCGTCGGAAAACGGCCACGCCATACTCAAAAACTTTCTTGATCTTGCGGGCGTCAAACCATGAGCTTGCTCAAATCCCTGATCGCCAAGGTCGCCGACGGACAAACTCTGTCCAAGGATGAAGCGCAGACAGCTTTCCATATTCTCATGTCGGGTGAAGCTACTCCTGTGCAGATTGCGGGCTTTCTGATGGCGCTTCGTGTGCGCGGCGAAACCGTTGATGAGATCACCGGCGCTGTGACTGTGATGCGTGAAAAGATGATCCGCGTCGAAGCGCCGGCTGATGCCATCGATATCGTCGGCACCGGCGGCGACTCCTCTGGTTCCTTCAATATCTCGACCTGTGCCGCATTCGTTGCAGCGGGTGCGGGGTTGAAGGTGGCCAAGCATGGCAACAGGGGTTTGTCCTCCCGTTCAGGATCAGCGGATGTCTTGCTGGCGCTCGGCGTGAAGCTCGATCTGCCACCGGAGAAAATTTCAGCTTGCATCGCAGACGTGGGTTTGGGCTTCATGTTCGCTCCGCAGTTTCACACCGCCATGAAACACGTCGGGCCGACGCGGGTTGAACTCGGCACCCGCACCTTGTTCAATCTGGTTGGTCCCCTGTCCAATCCCGCAGGCGTGAAGCGACAGGTTACAGGCGTTTTTTCAAGGGTTTGGGTGGAACCGCTTGCCCATGTTCTGAAGAACCTGGGGTCGGAAGCAAGCCTGATCTGCCATGGTGAGGGCACTATCGACGAGATTGTACCGACGGGTACGACCTGGGTTGCGGAGCTGAAGCACGGCGAGGTGCGCAGTTATGAAATCACACCGGAAAGTGTTGGGATGAGGCGATCAACGATGGCTGAACTCATAGGCGGCGATGCGGCTGAAAACGCGCTTGCCTTGAAAGACGTGCTGCACGGCAAGCCTTCGGCCTTCGCTGATGCTGCCGCCATGACAGCGGGTGCGGCCTTGATGGTGGCGGGAAAAGCGCGTGATTTGAAGTCAGGAGTTGTGATTGCGCGTGATGCCATTGTCTCGGGCGCTGCGAAGAGGGTGCTTGCAAGTTTGATAGAGGTATCCAATGGCTAAAAACCCCTCCCGTCATCGGGGTAGTCCTAAGGCAGATTCTTGATGGCCACCATCCTGAACAAAATTGCTGCCTACAAACGCGAAGAAGTTGCTGCCGCCAAACAGGCCATGCCTTTCGCATCGCTTGATTTGCATGCGCGATCTCAGCGCAAACCGCGCGGTTTCAAAAAAGCTCTCGAAGCCAAACATGCGGCAGGCAATTGGGCATTGATTGCCGAGATTAAAAAAGCCTCACCATCCAAAGGTCTGATCCGCGAAGACTTTGATCCGCCTGCGCTTGCGCAAGCCTATGAAGCAGGTGGTGCGGCCTGTTTGTCAGTGCTCACGGACACGCCGAGTTTTCAGGGGCACCCTCAATTCCTCACCGAAGCGCGCAAGGCCTGTTCACTTCCGGCACTTCGCAAGGACTTCATGCTCGACACCTACCAGGTGGCCGAGGCCCGCGCCTGGGGTGGCGATTGCATCCTGATCATCATGGCGATGGTGGACGACATAGGCGCGGCCGAACTGGAAGCGGCAGCCTTCGACTATGGCATGGATGCGCTCATCGAAGTGCACGACGAAGCAGAACTGGAGCGGGCGCTGAAACTCAAGTCAGCGATGATCGGCATCAACAACCGCAACCTCCACACCTTTGATGTAACCTTGACCACCACAGAACAGCTCGCACCGCGCATTCCGGACGACCGCATCATCATCGCAGAAAGTGGACTGTTCGCACCGTCTGATCTCGCTCGACTTGAAAACGTCCGTGCACGGACGTTTCTGATCGGAGAAAGTTTGATGCGGCAGAATGATGTTGCGGGCGCCACAAAAGCGATCTTGACCAGACCATGAGTAAACTCAGCCATCTCAATGAACGGGGCGAAGCCCACATGGTGGATGTGTCGGCAAAGAACGTGACCACACGCACTGCCACTGCCAGGGCCCGCGTGCTGACTGCGCGTGACACCATTGCCCTCATCACATCAGGCACCGCCAAGAAGGGCGACGTTCTGGCCACGGCACGCCTTGCCGGCATCATGGCAGCCAAGAAAACCTCTGACCTTATTCCGCTCTGTCACCCCTTGTTGATTTCCAAAGTCAGCGTGGACTTTGCCCTCGCAGAAG
>JANNNG010000224.1:0-25668 GCA_031398425.1 Hyphomicrobiales bacterium
TGAAGATTCAGAATTGATTACCCACGCCCTCGGTGTAGCCGCTCGCGCCAAAGGAATGACCGAAGTCGCCCGAAAGACCGGCCTGTCCCGCGAGAGCCTCTACAAGGCGCTGAGTAAAGAAGGCAATCCGGAGTTCGCAACGATCCTCAAGGTGATGCGTGCGCTGGATTTGAAGATCACGGCGCGGGCGGGGTGAGTAGCAAGCTTGAGATTGACTGTGTGTGCATTTTAATGTGCATTCATGAATCTGTTGACGGTCGTATTCTATAAATCCACTTCGCGCCACATTCCCGTTCTGGAGTGGCTACGCGATTTGCAACCGCAGGATCGGCGTGCAATTGGTCTGGATTTGCTGCGCGTGCAGGAGAACTGGCCGATTGGTATGCCGCTTTGTAAAAGTTTAGGGCAGGGTCTTTGGGAAGTGCGAAGCTCATTGCAAGGTGGGCGGATTGCAAGGCTGATGTTTTGTCTGAAAGACATTGACGTTTACGTGCTGCACGGGTTCTTCAAAACCACTCAGAAAACACCGCAAACAGATTTGGAATTGGCGCGAAAGCGCATGAAGGATGTGATGTCATGAAAGCCAACAAGCACAAAGGCCCAACACTTGATGCGTTTCTGCGAGAGGAGAGTATTAACGAAGAACTCTCAATCATCGTCGCCAAGGAGAGCATTGCGTTTCAATTGCAACAAGCCATGAAGAAGAAGCGCATTTCCAAAGTGAAGCTGGCAGAACTGATGGACACCAGCCGCACCCAAATCGACCGCATCCTCGATCCGACGTCAGGGAATATTACAATTGAGACGTTGCATCGCGTGGCAAGGATTGTTGGCCGGGAATTGCGGGTGGAGTTGGTGTGAAATAAAACTTGTAATCAACCCCCTGCTGGCCACCCCCGCGAAGGCGGGGGGCCAGTTTTCGGCAGACCCGAATGTAACACAACAGGATTCCCGCTTTCGCGGGAGTGGCGTGGTGGGGGTAAGGGTGAGCTAAGATTTCGAGTGGCGTTGGTGTATTCTTCGGAACCGACTATTTCATAGAAGCAGAAATTAGTTCTAACAATTCAATGTATTTTTCGCTCGGGAAGCAAAACTCAATATCTTCGAGATGCTCATTTTTACATCCGAGTTGAGTTCCTCTAAGCGATGTAAACTGAGCATGCTCAAACTCTGTTCCAAGTGGTTTTTTTCTGACCATACCCAAAACTCGTTCGTCGTCGTGAGCAAGTGCGTCTCTGGCGGAAACGAGGTTCGGAAAGACGTTATCGAAGATTTTAACTATTGCTGGAGCTTGATCAGCCAAGCATTCGCAGACTGGATGTAGAGTAAAAATGCTGCGAGCAGATGCCAGACCGAAGACAGCCTCTAATGCAAATGAGTGATACACTAAAAACAAAAAGTTCGATGTCCGCTTCTCCCTCCTGAAAAATTTGTCGATTTCTAATTTCAAGAGTTCGATCGAGCGAGCCGCATAGTAGGAGCTCACAATGTACTTATTGAATGATGACTCAAGACCAAACTTGACGAGATTGTTGGGCGAGTTCTTGCTCGCAGCGACAAGTTGCGAATTAGTCCGGCGAATTATGGCTCTGAATTTTTCATCGTCAGTAAAGGCGCTCCTGAGTGCTTGGCCAACCAAGAGCGCTTCATTTCCTTCGTTCATCGTCAAAGGTTGAATATCCTCAAGCAAACTTCTGCGCCAACTCGCCCTTGGCATAGCGCTTCGCCATATCCGCAACCGAGATCACTTTCTTGATCTTGCTTGCCTGACCCGCCGTGTTGAATTCCTGGAACCTGGCCATGCAGAGCTTGGTCATCGCTTCCATGGCGGGCTTCAAATATTTGCGGGGGTCGAACTCTGACGTGTCCTCAAACAGCACCTTGCGGATGGCGCCGGTCATGGCCATGCGGTTGTCGGTGTCGATGTTGATCTTGCGCACACCGTGCTTGATGCCGCGCTGGATTTCTGAAACTGGCACACCCCATGTCGGCTTCATCTTGCCGCCAAACTTGTTGATGATCTCCTGCAAATCTTCCGGCACCGACGACGAGCCATGCATGACCAGATGGGTGTTCGGCAGTTTCTTGTGAATTTCTTCGATCACATTCATGGCCAGCACGGCCCCATCGGGTTTCCGCGTGAACTTGTAGGCACCGTGCGATGTGCCCATGGCGATGGCCAGTGCGTCCACATCGGTTTCCTTGACGAACTTCACGGCTTCATCGGGATTGGTGAGCAACTGGTCGTGCGACAACTTGCCTTCCGCACCATGGCCGTCTTCCTTGTCGCCTTCGCCGGTTTCGAGTGAACCCAGAACGCCGAGTTCACCTTCAACCGAAATGCCGCCGAGATGTGCCATCTGTGTCACCGACTTGGTCACGCTGACGTTGTAATCCCAGTCCGCAGGCGTCTTGCCGTCGGCTTTCAAGGAGCCGTCCATCATCACCGAGGTAAAGCCCGATTGAATGGCGGTCATGCAGGTGCCGGATTCATTGCCGTGATCGAGATGCACGCAGACGGGAATGTGGGGATAGATTTCGGTGACGGCGTCCATCATGTGCTTCAGCATGATGTCGTTGGCATAAGACCTCGCACCGCGTGACGCCTGAAGGATCACAGGCGAGTCGGTCTTGTCGGCAGCGGCCATGATGGCCAGCGCCTGTTCCATGTTGTTAATGTTGAAGGCGGGCACGCCATAGTCTTGTTCGGCAGCGTGGTCGAGCAATTGGCGAAGCGTGATACGGGCCATGGGGCGATTGTCTCCTGAGCGGGTTTGAAATTTGGCCGTTCGATAGAGCAATCAACGCGGTGGTGCAAAGAGATTTTGAGGTGCGCTCCTCAAACTTGCGGAGAAGCAGAAATTCCGCCAGTTTGGCAGAATGAATTTCACGCCTGTCATTGCGAAACTGCCGTCCACCGTTCCTTTCATAGGACCCGAAGCACTGGAACGCCGCACGGGCCACGCTATTCAGGCGCGGATTGGTGCCAACGAAAGTGTCTTCGGTCCCAGCCCCAAAGCCGTTTCTGCAATGCGGAGTGCTGCACTTGAGTGTTGGCAATATGGTGATCCAGAACATCATGATCTCAAAGTCGCCATCGCCAGGGCTGTCGGTGTTGCGCCTGAAAACATTGCCTGTGGTGAAGGCATCGACGGATTGCTGGGTCTTGTCGTGCGGCTTTTCATCGAACCAGGTGATGCTGCGGTCACATCACTCGGCGCTTATCCCACCTTCAATTTTCATGTTGCGGCATCGGGTGGAAAACTGGCGACGACTCCTTATGTCGAGGATCACGAATATCCCGAGGCACTTCTGAAACTTGCAGAAGCTGCCTACGCAAAGCTCCTGTATTTTTCAAATCCTGACAATCCCATGGGGTCAGTCTGGCGCGCCCGTGATGTGCAGAAGCTGATCAACGCAGTGCCCGAAAGCTGCGTGTTGCTGCTCGACGAAGCCTACATCGAATTTGCACCCGAAGACACAGCACCCGCCATTGACGTCCACGCTAAGAATCTGCTGCGCTTCCGCACCTTTTCAAAAGCTCATGGTATGGCCGGCATTCGCGTGGGCTACGTCATCGGCCACCCTGAAATGATCGCAGCCTTCGATAAAATTCGCAATCACTTCGGTATCTCACGCATCTCGCAGGCTGGAGCTATTGCAGCAATACAGGATCAGGCTTGGGTCGCGAGCGTCAAGGCACAAGTCATCAAGGCGCGCTATCGCATTGCGGAGATCGCGCGGGCCAATGGTCTGAAACCATTACCGTCAGCGACCAACTTCATGTGCATCGATTGCGGTCGCGATGGCGCCTACGCAAAATCAATTGTGGATGGCCTGCTGCAACACGGCATTTTCGTGCGCATGCCAGGTGTGGCTCCCTTGAACCGCTGCATCCGCGTGAGCTGCGGTGACGAAGAAAGCCTCGACCTGTTGGCCGAGGCTTTGCCCAAGGTGTTGTCGAGTATCGCGGGTTAAGCAACCAGCTTTGCTGCAATCTTGGCCACATGGGCACCCTGAAAACGGGCCGCTTCCAGTTCCTGCTCTGAAATGGCGCGTGAGCCATCTCCGCCTGCTAGACCCGTTGCACCATAGGGTGAACCACCGCGGATGGTGTCGTGGCCCATCTGGCCCTGATAGGCATAGGGCAGACCAACCAGCACCATGCCGTGATGAAGCATCACGGTATGAAAGCCGAGGATGGTAGCTTCCTGTCCACCATGCTGCGTGGCCGTTGACGACATCGCCGAACCCACCTTGCCAACGAGGGCACCCTGCATCCACAACGCACCGGTTTGATCGAGGAAGTTCTTCATTTGCGCCGTCATCATGCCGTAACGTGTGCCGGAACCGAAGATGATGGCATCGTAATCTGCAAGTTCTTCGGGCTTCGCAATCGGCGCCTTCTGGTCCAGCTTGTAGTGCATGGATTTCGCCACGTCTTCAGGCACCAATTCGGGCACACGTTTGACCGTCACCGTGGCACCAGCGGATTTGGCACCTTCTGCTGCGGCATGAGCCATGGTCTCCATGTGGCCCCACGCGGAATAATAGAGAACGAGAACTTTAGTCATTTGGTTTTCCTTCAGTGGGTTGAGAGTGAGAGAAGATGCTTCAAATCGATACGGGCATTGACCATCGCCAGTTTGCCATCAGGCCCGCGCGGCCATTCGGTCTCGGGCTTGTCCCAATAGAGCTCAATGCCGTTCTGATCGGGGTCACGGAAATAGAGCGCCAGCGACACTCCATGATCTGCCGCCCCGTCGAGTTCGATACTGGCCGCCAGCATGCGCTTGTACGCATTGGCGAGGTCAACCCGTGTCGGATACAAGATTGCCGTGTGATAAAGCCCGGTTGAACCCGGCGGTGGCGGCGAGCCCCCTTTGCTTTCCCATGTGTTCAGACCGATGTGATGATGATAACCACCTGCCGAGACAAATGCCGCCTGATCGCCATACATCTGCACCAGTTCAAAGCCAAGCACACCCACATAGAAGTCAATTGCGCGCTGCAGGTCTGCCACTTTCAGGTGCACATGGCCGATGCGGGTTCCGGCGGGAATGGTCATTTGAATATCCGTAACTGTTTAGATTACGGATATATGTTTGAGCACTTCGAAGTGCAATCCCCAAAATTGACGTCAGTTGCAAGTTGGCAAAATTACTTTGGACAGACCTTTGTCCAAGCGAGCACATCCGCGTTCACTGGCAGGGTGATTGATTTTGAGCCAACCGTCGCCTTGAAGCTTTTGGCTTTCGCAAGTGCGACCAAGAAGTCCTCACCAGTGCCGCTTTTCCATCCATCAACCGTCCAGTCGCCTGTCATTTCGCCTTCATAGTTGACGCGCCGGACGTAAAAATCGAAGCTCTCGACGCCCACTTTGATGGCAAACCTGGGCTTCGCATTGGTGATCATCGCGGCAGCCTGCTTGCTTTCAAAACCAGTAAGTGAAAATTCGACAGGCTCTGCATTGCCGCAGGCCAAATCCGCAGCATGGCATTCTTCACCACAGGAGTAATAGAAGCTAATCGTGCTAGCAAAGCTGTCCCCGGAACCTGAGCTATTCAAAAAGGTTTCAAAGGTCTCGGCCCCTGCAGGACTTGCCGCAGCGGCAAGGCCCAATAGAACACCAATCGCAAGCTTCTGAAACATGACGCAAGCTTAGCCGCTCAGCACCGACGTAACAAGCGCAACCCCACTAACCCCGCAAATCAAAACAGTGGACAGTTGCCTGGAACTCTTGTGAAATCCGGCATGTCGCAGGCAAAAGAAAGCCAAGGAGCACATCCCATGCCTTCCAATGTCACATTCATACCTCCGCACAACCTGACAGTCGTCAGCCATCCGCTGGTGCTGCACAAACTGTCGCTGATGCGTGACAAGCACACGCCATCGGCCGTGTTCCGGCAGTTGTTGCACGAGATCAGCCATCTCCTCGCCTATGAGGTCTGCCGCGATCTGCCGATGACCACGCAGGTCATCGAAACGCCGCTGGCTGAAATGGATGCGCCCATTCTGAAGGGCAAGAAACTTGTCATCGTTTCGGTTCTGCGTGCCGGCAATGGCCTGCTGGAAGGCATGCTTTCGTTGATACCTTCAGCCCGTGTGGGTCATATCGGTCTTTATCGCGACCACAAGACTCTGCAACCGATTGAGTATTACCTGAAGGTTCCAGAGGATATTGCGGATCGCCGCACAATTGTTGTGGATCCGATGCTGGCCACTGGCAATTCGGTGTCAGCTGCCGTCAAACGCCTGAAGGAAAAAGGTGCAGGGGATATTCGTCTTGTTACGCTTCTGTCTGCGCCTGAAGGCATCATGCGGTTTCATGAAGAACATCCTGACGTGCCAATATTCACGGCGGCGGTGGATTCGCACTTGAATGATTTGGGCTATATTGTGCCGGGATTGGGCGACGCGGGTGACCGCATGTTCGGAACGAAATAACCGCTTCATCAGCCGTTAAGCATTCACGGCAAAACCCCCATCTTGGTCCCACCTCGTTACTCCCCCGCAAGGATTGGCCGCATAGGTTGGCGGGCAAGCGTGTGGGAGTGTGTATGTCGGCCTTGTCAGCAACAACGAACAGCGGAAACGCAAAGTCGTTCCGGCGGGCCGATGGGCAGAAACGCCGTGTTCTCTATGCCGAAGACCAGGCTACGGCACGCATTGTGACGACGGCCTTGCTGGAGCGTATGGGCTTTGACGTCGAAGCCGTGGAAGATGGTGAACTGGCCTTCGAAAAAGCCAAACTCAATGCATACGATCTGATCCTGCTTGATATTGAAATGCCCGTGATGGATGGGGTCACGGCCGCCCGCAACATCAGGGCCAAGGCGGGTCCTTGTCGTGAAACACCAATTCTCGCCATGTCGGCCTTTCTGGCTGATTCGACCGAACACTGTGTCTGGCGGGATGCGTTTGACAGTGCCCTGCCAAAGCCTGCCAACAGCAAGGAACTTCAGCTGGCCATGCAGCGGGTGCTCAGCACCAAGTCAGCCGAGGGTCAAACTGCAGAAAGTGTGCGGCATTGGAAGATGTTGACGACCAGCCTGCCACCGGGCACCCTGTCTGTTCTGATGAAGGCGGCGGCTCGCGAAATCAACCATCTGATTCTGGCCTATGGTTCTTGCCGTGACGTGGGCGATTTGGATACCGCGCAGCATTGCCGCAAGGCCTTGAAAAGCGTCGCCTCAAGTTTTGAAGTGAGTGAGCTGATGGCCGTGCTCAAGCGCCACGATGAAGACCAGACCTGGCCGGATAGTGCGGTGCTGCTGAAAGCAGCTGCCCTTTGGAAGCTGCACTAAAATTACAAAATTCTGTTTTGGTTATGACGGTAATCAATAGAACCGTTGTGCGGTACAATGGTTGATGGCGTCGAGGCTCAAGGCGCCGAAGCAGGAAGCAGTTTCGCTGCGGGCTGGCTTTCCAGAGATTTCAGCATGTGCAGAACTTCAGCAAGTTCAGGGCTCAGGCGTTTTTGCATTCCGGCTTGATTAGTGTTCGACTTTGACATTTTCGGCTTCCCTGTGGCTTATGTAAGCAGATTGAACTTACAAAGCGTTTAACCACATGGCCGATGAAGCAGGCTGCAACGGGGCGTTCATCAGGCATTCACGAGGCGTGGTAAACGCCTCGTAAAAATGCAGAGCGTACCCCTTGCCGAAACACAAATTCGTGATAGCGTTGCAAACACGTGTGAAAAGTGTAACATTTTCGGTGTCGGTATTATTCCACATGGGCGGTTAGGCGCCCCATGTGCTTCAAGGAAAGGTTCGTGTCTATGTTGAAACAAATCTCTTTGGCTTCCGTGCTTGGCGCAAGCCTGGTCGCTACGGCTTTCGCGGGCCCGGCTGATGATCTGGTCAAGGAACGCATTGCCTGCATGAAGGCACAGGGTGCTTCCATGGGTGTTTTCGTGCCTGTCATGAAAGGCGAAAAGCCCTTTGATGCAGCACTCCACAAAGCCACATTCGATACCATGGGTGCGGCTTGCGCAAACTGGACCAAGTTTTTCAGCGTTGAAGCTTCAAAACCCGAATCTGTAGAAACCTGGGCAAAGCCTGAAATCTGGACGGATACCAAAACCTTTGCAGACGTCAGTGGCAAGGCCTATGCGGCAACCGAAGCCTTGAAGGTTGTCACAGATGAAGCTGGCTTCAAGGCTGCTTTTCCGGCCTTCGGAGCAGGCTGCAAGGGCTGCCATGAACCGTTCCGGAAGCCCAAGGAATAGATTATTCCAAAGCTGTTGACCAAACGGAACTTTGCAGGCCTGGCGCTGCTGGCAGCGCTGGGCCTTGTGGTTTTCTGGGTCGTTACCATTCCCCAACCTTTGATGGCGGAGGCCATCCCCGCCCACACGGGTGACGTGGCCAATGGCGAACGGCTTTATCACGCCGGCGGCTGTCACTCCTGCCATCTGCCGCCGAAGGATTTGGCGGGGGTTGATCAGGTCCTGCCTGCAGGCGGCACCGCGCTGGTTACACCCGTTGGCACGCTTTATCCCCCCAACATCACGCCCGATCCCGAAACCGGCATTGGCAAATGGACTGACGTCGCCTTCGTCAACTCCATGCAGAAGGGCATCGGTTCTGGCGGCGAACATCTGATCCCCGCCTTTCCCTATACTTCGTATGCGCACATGAAGGTGGAGGATGTGCTGGATATCAAGGCCTATCTCATGACGCTGACGCCGGTCAAAAACCAGGTTGCGCCGCACGCCGTGTTCGCCCTGCCCATCGTGCGCCGGGGATTGGGCGCATGGAAATACCTGGGCCTCGATGAAAGCAAGACAGTTGCTGACGCTTCACAATCCGAAAGCTGGAATCGCGGCAAATACCTGGTCGATGGTCCGGGCCATTGCGGTGAATGCCATACGCCCCGCACCATCTTCATGACATCCAACACCTCCCAGTATCTGGCGGGTGGCCCACACCCTGAAGGTGTTGGTAAAGTGCCGTCCCTGCATGACCTCGTCGGTCGCAAAAAGTACAAGGACGCCGCAGATTTGACCCTTGCTTTTCAGAATGGTGAAATGCTGGGCTACAGCCGCATGTCGTCGGGCGGCATGGGCAAGGTGCAGACGAATTTGTCAAAATTGCCGGAAGCCGATGTGAAGGCAATTGCGGACTATATCATCAGTTTGAAATGAATTCCCTCTCCGTCTCGCGCTTTCAGCGCGATCCACCTCTCCCGCAAGCGGGCTAGGAAAAACATATCTTCGCCCGCTTGCGGGAGAGGTGGCATCGCGAAGCGATGACGGAGAGGGACTGTCACCCTCACTCCAAATCCTCACCTACATCATCAATATCATCCAGCCACATGGCAATCGCAGCTGTGGCTTCCTCCGGATATTCCAGCGTCGGAAAGTGCCCGCAGTCCGGCAATTCGACGTAGCTGCCATATTGCACCAATTCGGCAATGCGCAATCCATCCGTGCTGGGTGAGAACTTGTCGCGCGCACCCCAGAGGCACAGGGTGGGACATTCGATCCCGTCTATCCGATCCCACAGATCTATGCGATGGGCGAGCGCGTCGGACTGCCGCGCCAGAGTTTCCATATCCATCGCCGTCGCCATTTTGATGAAGGCCTGCTGGGCAGACAGTCCGCGCGGCCCCGGCTCATGGGCAATCATTTCCGCCATCTCGGTGATGACAGCTGCTTTCTGGCCATTGCGAATGCGCTGCGAACGGCGAAGTCCGGCTTCCTGATCGGCCACGGCTCCTGCACCCGCTCCAATGACACAAAGCGCCTCAACACGATCAGGTGCTGCCAATGCCACTTCAAGCGCAACGCGTCCACCCATCGACGTTCCGAGTATGGCGAAAGTTTCCGGGGCGTGGCGCAATACCTCCGCAACCATCCCGTCATAGCGGCTGGCTGCTGGCACGACAGGAACAATACGGCACGTGGTTACAAGCGCATTGACTTGCGGCGCATACAATTCCTCATCGCAACCAAAAGCCGGGATCATGACAAGCGTTTTCATCGGGGCATCTATTCCGCCAGAGCCTTGCCTTGGCAAGCACTTCCTTTCATAACCACGACGAAACAGGAATGGTCCCATGAAATCCCTCGACACCAAATTGAAACGCATCACCTCGGGTAAATACAAGCCTGCCGACTTTATTGTAGCGGATGCCAAGGACCCGGAAATGTCAGCGGGTGCTTCGTCTCCTGGGCCTCGGGATTTGCATGACGAGGCAAAAGGCTTTCATGATGTCGAGACCTTCCGGCGATCCATCATCGAAGTGGTGAAGCAGGGCGTTGTGGATATCATGCTGGTGGCGGCATCTTCGCTTGAAGCTGTGACAGCCCGGGGCACCTTCAAGAAATCCCATGTGACACCTGCAATTCGCGCCAATGACGCCACTGATATCTGGCGGGCCAGAGGCTCGTCCTATGCCACGGAGTTTGCCCGCCCCTTTCGCACCGCCAATCTGCATCACTGCAGGAAGTTTGCCGACCTTGGTCTTTACTCCGTTACCTTCAACAATGATCTGTCAGCCGATTATGCGCATCTCGAAGCCTACAACCAGTTCCGCGCGGAAGCATCAAAACTGAAATTCCGGCACTTCCTTGAAGTGTTCAATCCCAATGCGCCCAAAAATCTCTCGCCCGAACAGATGCCGTTCTTCGTCAATGACAATATCCTGCGCTGTCTTGGCGGCATGACCAGGGCGGATCGTCCGCTGTTTCTGAAAATGCCGTTCAATGGCCGCCGCGCCATGGAAGAACTGGCAGGCTATGACACAGAACTCGTTGTGGGCATTCTGGGGGGCGGCGGGGGCACCACGCGGGACTGCCTTGAACTTCTGCACCAGGGCGAAAAATCCGGTGCGCGCGTGGCGCTGTTTGGCCGCAAGATCAAACTGGCGGAAAGCCCGCTGGATTTGCTCTCACTGTTCCGACCTGTCCTTCAACGGGACCTGACACCCGAGGAAGCCGTGAAGCAGTATCATGCCATTCTCGCGAAGAAGAAACTGCGAGCTGTGCGCAGCCTGGAAGATGACCAGAAAATTACAGAAAGCGTACTTGATGGTTACAAGAGGTAACAAACCGGCCGCTTTCAAGTGTTTTCCTGTCTTGTTATTATCGTGACGATGGTGTTGGCAGTCTGTGACGAAGCGGTCTCGGCTCTGATTTGCCTGCGAACAGGGAAACAACCGGCTGGCGTCCCGGAAGGGAATACAACAAGAAAGGTAAATGTATGTAATAATTGACTTTAAAATTTTCCTTGTTGAATATACCCCTAATTTGTGCCCTAAAAAAGCATTGACGTCGTGATAAATTTTGTACTTTGCACCTTTTAGTAAACTGGTTTACTAAAGCGCTTCACCACGTTTCTTTTTCAGTCGAAAACTAGCTACTCGATGATGATGGACCTTAAGAAACATAAGCGGTCTACGGCACGAGATGTTGCAACAGAGGCTAGCGTCTCTATCGCAACAGTATCCCGTTGGTTAAACGGCTCCATCAAATTGCCGGAGGTAACGGCCGAGCGCATTCGCCGCGCTGTTATCCTGTTGCGTTATGAACCGAATTTACACGCAAGGCGCTTGAGTCTAGGCAGAACGGACACGCTTGCTTTGGTCGTGCCCGATATCGCCGATCCCTTCTTCGCCCTGCTGGCAGGCTCCGTTGAGGCCTCGGCTGAGTCACTGGGCTTCGGCATTGTGCTGTGCGCCACCCTCAACCGTCCGACGCGGGAGGTTGACTATATCGGGCGGGTTTACCGCAATCATGTTGACGGACTGTTGTTTGCCACCAATCACCCTGATGACGGAACACTTCTGGCGGCTATGCAGGGTCAATCAAATGTGGTCCTGCTTGACGAAGACGTGCAGGGCGTCAAGGCGCCGAAAGTATTTTGCGACAATCATGGCGGTGGCCGAGAAGCCACCACACATCTGATTGCCGCTGGCCACCGCCGGATTGCATTTGTGGGCGGTGTGGAAGGCGTAATGAGTGCCGTTGAGCGCTGCGAAGGGTATGCAGCCGCACTAAACGCAGCAAACATTCCATTTGATCCGGCTTTGACAGATTATGGTGGCTACACCGCCGAGCAGGGTCGTTCAGCAGCTCGCAGGCTGTTGCGTCTTCCAGAACCGCCGACAGCAATATTCGCTTCAAGCGACCAGATTGCTATTGGTGTGCTGGAAGAGTTGCGTGACGCGAGCCTTTCCGTACCCGGTGATATCTCCATCGTGGCCTATGACGACGTAGCACCGTTCAGATTTTTTTCACCCGCACTGACAGCCATCCGCCAGCCTGTGGCAGACATGGGCCGACGTGGCGTCGAGAGGTTGGTTGACCATTTCACAAACACGTCAACCGACATTACGGAAGAACGACTACCCGTTCACCTTATTCAGAGAGGCTCGGTGGCACCTCCTGCAAGAAGTTCCCGATTAAGCCGCCTAATCAAAGCACGGAGTAAATGACGATGATGAACCGCAGAACCCTATTGGCAACAGTTGGTGCAATTGCGCTGACCTGTGCCGCAAGTTTGGCGTCAGCCGCAGACAAGCCGACGTTCGCACTTATCCAGATCAATCAACAAGCCCTGTTCTTTACGCAAATGAACGAAGGCGCACAAAAAGCCGCTGATGCTGCTGGCGCCAATCTGGTGATTTTCAATGCCAACAATGATCCCGCTGCCCAAAACAACGCGATTGAAACCTACATCCAGCAAAAGGTGAATGGGCTGATCGTGGTGGCCATAGACACCAATGGCATCATGCCAGCGGTGAAAGCAGCCGACGCAGCGGGTATTCCCGTAGTTGCCATTGATGCCATCTTGCCCGATGGACCGCAGAAAGCCCAGATCGGCGTTGACAATGAGGGTGCTGGCAAACTGATCGGTGAGTTCTTCACAAAGTATGTGACGGACCAGATGGGAGGCAAAGCCAAACTTGGTGTTGTGGGTGCCTTGAACTCAACCATTCAGAACGTACGTCAAAAGGGTTTTGAGGATGTTGTCAAAACCGCTGCAGGCGTTGCAATGGCTGGCGTTGTTGACGGACGCAACACGCAAGACAATGCACTTGCAGCAGCAGAAAACCTGATCACGGCCAATCCTGATCTCTCTGCCATTTACGCAACGGGTGAGCCTGCACTTCTCGGTGCAGTGGCAGCCGTTGAAAGCCAGGGCAAGCAGGGTCAGGTCAAGGTTGTGGGTTGGGATCTCACGGCTTCCGCCATCAAGGGCATTGATGCTGGCTATGTGGTCGGCGTCATCCAGCAGGATCCGTCGGGAATGGGTGCATCGGCGGTGGAAGCATTATCCAAGATTCACGCAGGCGGCACGGTTGAAAAATCCATCTCGGTTCCCGTCACCATTGTCACCAAGGACAATGTTGAACCCTATCGCGCCGTTTTCAAATGACACAGAAGCTTCCTCCAGCCACAAGCAGGATCACTCCAGCTCTGAAGTTGGAGGAAGCGACCCCGCGCATTTCGATGCGCGGGATCAAAAAGCGTTTTGGCTCCATCGAGGCCCTTCGTGGCGTCAACCTTGACCTCTATCCGGGCGAATGTCTGGGGCTTGTGGGCGACAACGCAGCGGGCAAGTCCACGCTCACAAAAGTTATGGCCGGTGCTTATCGGCCCGATGAAGGTGAGATTATCCTTGACGGTCAGCCCACGCAGTTTGCCAACCCGGCCGAGGCACGGGCTTTGAAGATCGAAATGGTGTATCAGGACCTGTCGCTGTGTGACAGCATCGATGTTGCGGGCAATCTGTTTCTGGGCCGGGAAATGACCATTGGAAATGCGTTTTTCGGCTGGCTTGCCAAGCAGAATATGCAGACTGAAGCGCGCCGCATTCTGGACAGTCTTGAAATCCGCATCCCCAATCTCGCCGTCACCGTAGCCCAGCTTTCGGGTGGTCAGCGACAATCCATTGCCATTGCCCGGGCCGTGGCCTTCAATCCACAGGTGTTAATCATGGACGAGCCCACCTCGGCGCTGGCGGTGGCGGAAGTGGAGGCGGTCCTTGCGCTGATCACAAGAGTCAAGGCTTTGGGTGTCTCGGTTGTTCTCATCACACACCGTTTACAGGACTTGTTCAGGGTGTGTGACCGCATCGCCGTCATGTATGAAGGCACCAAAGTGGCGGAGCGACGCGTCGGCGAAACCGACCTCACTGACTTGGTCAAACTCATCGTCGGTGAAGGTCATGTGGCGGGCAAGGATGTGAGGGCGCAGACATGACAACAACCTATACGTCGCGTCCCACCGGCTCCAGATATACCGATTTTCTCGGCGCCCACGCACAGGTGCTTTCGATTGCTGTATTTTTTGTGCTGTGCTGTTTTATATTTGCCGTATCCACTCAGGCCTTTGCCTCTTCGGGCAATATTCTCAATCTGTTGAGGCAGTCTGCACCCATGTTGATTGTGGCGGTCGCCATGACATTTGTGATCACCACAGGCGGCATTGACCTCTCGGTGGGTTCAACGGTGGCTTTGGTCAATGCATCCGCCGCCATACTTCTGCAATTCGGCATTCCATGGCCGCTCGTGATTGTTGCTCTTTTCGCCCTTGGTGCTTGTGTGGGGGCCATGCAGGGTTGGTTTGTCGCCTATGAAGGCATTCCCGCATTCATTGTCACGCTTGCTGGCCTGTCGATTTTGCGTGGTTTGGCCTTGTTGATGACCCAGGGGTTTTCAATCCCGATTGAAACCGAAGGCTGGTTTACGCTGATTGGGCGCGGCTGGCTGTTTGGCATTCCTTTTCCTGCCGTGCTGGGTATTTTAGCCGCACTAGTCGGTTTTCTGACCTTGAGCAATTTGCGCTTTGGCCGCCATGTGGTGGCCATCGGCGCAAACCTCGAAGCTGCGCGCCGTGTGGGAATTTCAGTGAAGCAACGCCTGATGACGGTTTATATACTGACAGGTGTTGCATCAGCCATCGCTGGCATCATCATTGCGGCGCGGCTTGGTTCTGGTTCTTCAAATGCCGCTGTGGGCTTTGAGCTTGAAGTTATTGCCGCTGTGGTTTTGGGTGGCACATCATTGCTGGGTGGCAAGGGCACAATCATCGGCACAGTGCTAGGTGCGCTTACAATTGCTGTGATCGGCAATGGCCTGATCCTCGCCCATGTGTCGCCGTTCTTTACCCAAATCGTTACAGGCTTCATCATTCTGATTGCCATCTGGCTGAACACCCGCGTGTTTGCCAAACTGGCAACACCAACACGCAAACGCTGAGATCGACATGAGTGAGTTCGCCTCAACCCATATCCGCTCCGGCCAGGTGATGACAGTGACTGGTGCTATCCCTGTGTCAGATATGGGCATTACACTTCCGCACGAACACATTCTGAATGATTGCCGCTGCTGGTGGCACAAGCCCATCGAGCCCGAACGTCAGCACTTGGCCACCTCACCACTGCACATGGGTATCATCGGCGAACTGCGCATGGACCCGTTTGTGAACCTCGACAACTGTGCTCTTGATGATGAGGGACTTGCAAGCAAAGAACTATTGGCATTCAAAAATGCTGGCGGTTTTACGGTGGTTGATCCCACATGCCGTGGCATCGGGCGCAATCCCTTGGCACTTCAGCGGATTTCCAAATCAACAGGCCTCAACATTGTCATGGGATCTGGCTACTATCTGCAAACCTCACACCCACCCGAATTGAAACGTCTGTCGATTGACAACGTGGCAGATGAAATCGTCAGCGAGGCTCATCACGGTGTTGGCGATACAGGCATTAAAATCGGGCTGATTGGCGAAATCGGCGTATCGTCAGATTTCACACCAGATGAGGAAAAATCCCTGCGGGGTGCCGCCCGCGCCCAGCAGCGCACGCTGCTTCCTCTTATGGTGCATCTTCCAGCTTGGTATCGCCACGCACACCGCGTGCTTGATATTGTGGCTGAAGAAGGCGGCGATCTGCGCCATACCATCCTCTGCCACATGAACCCGTCGGGCCATGACGTGGATTATCAGGCATCGCTTGCGATGCGTGGTGCGTTCATTGAGTACGACATGCTCGGTATGGACTATTGGTACGCCGACCAACAGGTGCAATGCCCGTCGGATGAAGACAATGCGCGGGCCATTGCAGGTCTGGTGAAAAGCGGATTTGGCGATCGGCTGCTGCTGTCCCAGGACGTCTTTATCAAGATGATGCTCAGTCACTACGGCGGTTTTGGCTATGCCCATGTGCTGAAAAATTTCATACCACGCTTGCGACGTCATGGTGTTTCAGAGCCGACGATTTCTGCCATGCTGATCAGCAATCCTGCATCGGTGTTTTACACGTCAGAACACAACCATAAAAAGGATTGAGTCAATGCAGGCAAAAAAGGTTCTATTGGTGGGTGAATCATGGATGAGTTCTTCGGCACATTTCAAAGGGTTCGATCAGTTTGGCAGCGTGTCTTTTCATGGAGGTGCCCAACCACTCTTCACTGCATTGAAGGGATCAGATTTTGATCTGACATGGATGAAAGCTCATGACGCGCCACAGGAGTTTCCCTTCACAATGGATGGTTTGAGGCAATATGATGCCATCATCCTGTCTGACATCGGCTCCAACAGCCTGCTGCTTCCACAAGAGGTGTGGATGCATGGCAGGACCATGCCCAACCGCTTGAAGCTTATCCGGGATTGGACAGCAGAAGGTGGTGGTCTGATAATGATTGGTGGATATTTCTCGTTCCAAGGCATTGACGGGCGGGCACGCTGGCGTCGCACTCCGGTGGAGGATGTGCTGCCAGTCACATGCCTTCCCTATGATGATCGCATTGAAGCGCCTGAAGGCATCAAGGCCGAGGTCATTGGCTCTGCTGATCATCCGGTGCTCAAGGGGTTGGGAACTGATTGGCCGCTGCTGTTGGGTGCCAATGAGATCATTGCGAAACAACAAGACGGTGTGGAAGTTTTGGCGCGGTTGCCTGAAGAACAGGGTGGTCATCCTCTGTTGGTGACAGGAACCTATGGCAAGGGCCGTTCGCTGGCCTGGGCTTCTGACATCAGCCCGCATTGGTTGCCGTCGAGTTTCTCCGATTGGCCCGGCTATGCGAGCCTGTGGAAGAATGCGCTTGGATGGGTCACCGCAAAAAATTGAACAGGCTGTTCATCATCGGCAATGCCTGTCGCGATATCACCTATCGCGTCACCGCCTTGCCAAAACCTGGTGAAACAATTTTGGCACTTTCGACAACATATGACTTGGGGGGCAAAGGCTTCAATCAGGCGGTTGCAGCGCGGCGTGCAGGTCAGGCGTTACGGTTCATCGCAGCTGTGGGCACAGACGATGTTGCCCACGATATCCGCGCTACTCTCGTTGATGAAGGTATTGATGCCAAGGATATTGTTGTTCACGATGGTCAGAGTGACAGTTCAATCATATTGGTTGATGAAACGGGAGAAAATCTGATCGTCAGCAGCACAGCTCGCGCAGAGGCACTTGTGTTTCAGCCTGTTTTTGCGACGGGCGATACTCTTCTTTTACAAGGTAATCTGTCACGCCAGACAACCAATGCTGCCGCGATAGCCGCCAAGGCAGCAGGTGACACCGTCGTGCTGAATGCCGCCCCTTTTCGCGACTGGCTTCCAGGCCTCGCAAAACATGTTGACATTCTCATCGTCAATGAACTCGAGCTTTATCTGTGGGCAGGACGCGATCCAGTGGAACCCCTGGACGCTGTCATGCAGTCGGCCCGAGTAGACACAGTGGTAACAACACTTGGCAGCAGAGGTTGCCGGGTTCGATTGGCAAATAGTGAAATGCATTCCATCGCAACGCCGCAAACCGATGTAATCGATACGACGGGCGCCGGTGATGTGTTTACCGGCACCTATGTCAGTGAATGGATGGCGTCTCGCAATCATCTACAAGCCGCAACACTCGCCGTCCACGTGGCGTCTGAAAAGGTCCAACGTTTCGGCTCCTCTAGGGCCTTCCCCTCAACCGAAACCATAGGCCGATTGCGCAGACAGATTTTAGCGGACCAACCACTGCCACCCTCAACACGATGACCTAAAGGAGTACACCCCATGTCAGCCCCAGTTGCCCAAACCGCATCGAGCGCCATTCAAACCATCTTTGGGCGCAGCAAGGTTGTGATCGGGGTTGTTCATTGCATCGCTCTGCCAGGTTCTCCTGGATACGACGGTCAGCCCGTCTCCTCGATCTATGACAGGGCGATGGCAGATGCAGACGCCTATGTGACCGGTGGTGTTGATGGCCTGATCGTCGAAAACCATGGCGATATTCCATTCCTGAAACCTGATGATATTGGCCCTGAAACGGCAGCACATCTATCAGTCATCACAGATCGCGTACGACACGCCTTCGACGTGCCACTGGGCATCAATGTTTTGGCGAATGGTGCACTTCAAGCGCTCGCAGTGGCCAAAGCTGGCGGCGCACAATTCATCCGTGTCAATCAGTGGGCCAATGCTTATGTGGCCAATGAGGGTATCATCGAAGGCGCTGCGGCCAAGGCATTGCGATACCGCGCCAGCCTGAAAGCAGATGAGATCAAGATTTTTGCGGACACACACGTAAAACACGGTGCACACGCCATAGTAGCCGATCGCTCAATCACAGAACTGACGCGTGATGTTGCATTCTTCAATGCTGACGTTGTGATTGCCACCGGACAACGCACGGGGGATACAGCAACTTTGGAAGAGATTGACACTATTCGCAACTCAACAGCGCTGCAGTTGTTGGTTGGAAGTGGTGTTACACATGACAATGTTTCATTGATACTGTCCCGCACCAACGGGGTGATTGTGGCAAGCGCATTGAAACACGGGGGCGTCTGGTGGAACCCAGTGGATGTCACGCGCGTGAAACAATTTATGGTGGCCGCAAATTATGAGTATGCGCCAGCAGAAGAAAAGGTGCGGTAATTCATCATTCAGCAGTTTGCCTTTCAAATGTAAATCATCGCCGCAAAAACTGACTTGTGGCAATTTCCCACTAATGCCACATGTGGAATGTCGGCATTGATCCATCTGCTGCAACGCTTCGCACGTTTTCAGAAAATCTTCAGATATTGGCCGAGTGTATGCTCGCTCACAAAGGGCAAAACAGCAGACCCTGTTTGAAGTGGGTAATGACGGTAAAACATTTTTGAGGACAATGATGAGATGCTTGAGGATGCCATCCCCTGTCGGGGTACAGCCGATTACACGGAGGGGACGATTCGTCGTAAGGTATTGACCACAGCCAGATTGAACCTGAGCTTTTGAAGCTTCGCGATAGCCTGACCGTCACGTTCAAAGAGTGACTTTTCGCTCAGTTCAATTTGGCCATGAGCTTTCAATATATGTTCATCAGAGTTTTTGCTACTTGTTCAGGATCGCCGCTACCGAATTGACGCAGATCTTCGCGTCTGCAAGCGAGGTAGGCGGCGACAAGACCGCTGCCGAGCCAGCGGTTTGCGGCTGCTATATCAAGTCCGTTCAATCCTTCTTCCATCGACTGAGGCAAGTGCCGAATGCCCATTTTTTTACGTTTCGCTTGTGGAATGCCATCAGGATCTTGCGAAACATTTGTAGGGGCTCGCTTCGCCTTCAATCCATCAAGCCCAGCACCAATGATGGTAGCTAGCGCGATATAGACGTTTGCAGTTGCATCAGCCACGCGATACTCCAATGACGCATTTGGGTTGTTGCTTTTGGTATCAGCCTTACGCGGAACAAGCCTAATCATTGCCTCGCGGTTTTTTACTCCCACACAAGTATAAGCACCAACCCAACTGTGCGGTCTCAATCGCAAGTATGAGTTGGTGGACAGACAAGTAAGAGGCACAACACTCTCTGCGTGATCGATAATGCCTTGCGCAAATACGCCCGATGTTTCCGTCACCCAGTCCTTTGCGGCAGTCACCGGTTCGCCGCCACAGTAGAGGCTGAAATGAATGTGAACCCCGTTGCCAGCAGCATTCATCGCAGGCTTGGGCAGAAAACTGGCGTGGAGCCCCAGCTGCTTGGCGCAGTCACGAATGATTTCAAGCATCAAAACAACCCTGTCTGCAGCTTGCAGTGGGTCGGTTGGCGCCGATGACACTTCAAACTGATCTGTACCATACTCAGCTTGAAATTGTTCGAGAGTTATTCCCGCTTTACCGAGCGTCGCCATCACGAGTTCAGCAAGATGCGAAACATTTCGCCCCGAAGAGAGTGAGAATGCGGGGTGCGATTGCTGGTTCAATCCCCTTACCAGAAACTCATGTTCGAATGCGACCTTCATCGTGAGGCCAGCTTCGCTTTTGAGACGCGCAATCGCGTTCTTTAAAGCCAGTCGTGGGCAAAAAAGCCAAGGTGACCCATCTGGCATACGGGCATCGCAGAGCACGAGATCGAAAGCCGGTCGGTCGCCGTAGGCAGGCAAGGTCGCGAGGGCATTTGGATCAGGAAACAATCGGATTTCACCCATCGGACCAAAAGGATTGTCACCCGGCAAAATGTTTGTCGGGCCGATTGAATAGTTTGCAGGCACCCACGGTAATCCGCCAGAAAGGGCTTCTTTGCGACGCTCTTTTGGTACGGATCGTCCACGCAAAATGCCCGAAAGATCTTGATGGCCAAGAAAAAGGAAATGCTGCTTTGACATTCTTCATTTGGCCTTTTTGTTGTTTTGGCGCTCCATTGCATCAAACGCGAGTGGCAGCAGTGACGCAAGTCTCGTCGCCCACGCAGTTTGACCTTCAGATGTGCCAATCAAGTCTTGTCGAATTTCGAGCTCGACGTGAACAAGCCCGCCCTTTTCGCAGTGAACAGGTACTGCGTAGTCAACATGATCTTCAACCGCATAAGGCTGATTGATGCCCACTGTCAGGTCTCCCTCTTTTTCAAGAAGTGCAATCAGGCTACGTGCTAAGCGATCATCTCGATTAAAAAGGACGCCAATTTGCCAAGGCCGCGGGGCAGGGTAATCGCCGTGCTTCGGTGTAAAACTATGCATCGCGATAACGACTGGTGGAGTACCTGTTTGGCGCATCGTTTCAATTTGTCGTGCAATTGCCCTTTGATAAGGCCAGAAAATTTCATCTTGCCGCTGGGCAATTGCTTCGGGCATAAGGTTCTGGTTAGCGGCAATGTGCGTACCGTCACTGACAAGCGCCATCGAGGTCGCGTTACCTGGTTGCCTGTTGCAATCAATGACAAGGCGCGAATAGCGCTGGAAAATATATGGCGCATCAAGCAGCGCTGCCAATCGTTGCGACACGCCATGAATGCCAATGTCGATCCCGATATGGCGATTTAGATCAACTGAAGAAATGCCAAGATCACCCAAACGTTGCGGCACAGCATTGCTCGCATGATCAGCGATGAGCAAAAAGCGACTGCGCCCAGTTAGTCGTTCATCGCCAACAGGTTGTGGGTCTGATGCCTGCAAGAGGTGGGACACACTGTTCACATTTTACTCCAAGTAGCATGTCACATGTGATGAATTTTTGTTTTCACAGATTAGATTTTCATCACCCTATAGAAACTGTATTGACATCGCAATACGATCTGCTGAGTATCCGAATTGCAACCGCATTAGAATGCCATCAAGGCCATAGACTGTGAACACCCTGAAGGATTCGCCATTGTTGAAGCCTGGCCTGGAGGCGTTAGCGCTTGCAGGTCTTTTATGTGCGGTCTCGTTGATTGCATGGCTCACATTTGGTTTGTCCGGCCAGCGTCTGATGACGTTGTTTTGCGTAAATCTGTGTGGCGTACTTGCCTTTCAACTTTTCAGCGGTAACTCTGGTGTCGTTTCTTTCGGCCATACGGCCTTCATGGGCGTTGGAGCCTATGTTTCTGCCTGGCTCACAATGCCCGCAACAATCCTGAAAACAGCGCTTCCGAACATGCCGCAGTGGCTTGCAGGCCACGAACTGGCGTTGCCTGTATCGCTTCTTCTGGTCTTGTGTGTGGGCTTTGCGCTGGCAGCAATCTCAGGTCTCCCCATCGCTCGGCTCGGAGGTGCGTCTGCTTCCATTGCCACGCTTGGCTTTTTGATTATTATCTATTCCATTCTCGCGGCAGCCCGAGACTATACGCGCGGCAATCAAGCGTTCTACGGGGTTCCCCGGGTTACCGATATTGTCGTATCTTTGACCTTTGCTTGTCTGTTTGTTGTAGCAGCACGACTTTATCGAGAAAGCCGCTATGGCCTAATGCTACGTGCTGCACGTGACAATGAAACGGCCGCTGTTGCTGTTGGCATCAACCCGCAGCGCATGCGCTACATTGCGTGGATCATTTCCGGCGGCATGGCGGCCGTTGCTGGCGCGCTTTATGGACACATGCTGGGTGCGTTCACGCCGAAAGACTTCTATTTTCATTTGGCGTTCACTTATGTCGCGATGCTGATTGTCGGCGGCATGGGAACAGTAACGGGTGCGGTACTTGGTGTTGGCATGGTGATGTTCCTGCAGGAATTTCTCCAGGAATTTGAGCGTGGCTTTGATCTTGGCCCCATTCACATTCCGGAAATATTTGGCCTGCCAATCGTGGGTGTGAGCCTTGCCATGCTGTTTGTACTGTGGTTGCGACCTTCCGGTTTGATGGGCGTTAACGAGTTTGCACAGGGTTGGTTCTCTCGCAGAGGCTCTGCGGCAAAATCAGACAGCACTTCACCGCCAAGCATTGTTCCGGGTACAGACGCGCTTCGCGTCGAAAATGCTGTAAAACAATTTGCGGGGTTAACCGCCGTAGATGCTGTGAGTTTTGATATCGAGCCAGGCCGAGTCACCGGCTTGATCGGGCCCAATGGTGCCGGAAAGTCGACGCTCGTAAATGCTATGACGTCATTATACCCACTTACCGCTGGCGCTGTAAAAATCGGGACGAGGAACATCAGTGAACTTGCGGCTCATAAAATTGCAGCAGCTGGGATCTCGCGTACCTTCCAGAACATCCGATTGTTCACAGGTTTGACAGCAGGAGAGAATATTGCGGTGGCAGCAATCGCAAGCGGTGCTGGCCTTGCGGCTTCCAGGGAGCTTGCGCAAACCGAGCTCGCCTTTGTTGGCCTGCCTGATATGGCAGACAATCCATCAGATGCGTTACCTTATGGCGCAAGGCGCAGACTTGAAATTGCACGCGCGCTGGCGACAAAACCGCGCTTCTTACTCCTGGATGAACCAGCTGCCGGCATGAACCCTGAGGAAACTGCCGATCTTGCCAAACGGCTCAAAGTCTTGCCTGAACAGCGCGGACTTGGTTTACTTCTCATCGATCATGATCTGAAGTTTGTAATGTCGCTTTGCGATCGCGTTGTTGTTCTGAATAGAGGAAAGCTCATTGCAAATGACTCACCTTTAAATGTGCAAAAAAATCCGACCGTCATTGAAGCCTATACCGGCACACGTGCCTCCCGTGCGCCGAAGAAATCCGAACTGGGGGATGGACAGTCTATTAACAACAGGGAGAATACATGATGTCAAAGCTATCGCTTAAACTCGCCGCTGTGCTGTGTGGCGCAACCATGTTGGCCGCAACGCCTGCCATGGCTGAAGATTACGTGGTTGGAATTACTGCCGCTCAGTCCGGCTGGCTTGCGACCTATGATCAGCCTGCTTACGCCGGCTTCAAGTTCTGCGTAGACGAAATCAACGCCAAGGGAGGTCTTGCTGGCAAGCACAAAGTGGTAATTGACATCCGCGATACGCGTTCGGACACTGCAGAGACCGTGAAGATTGCCCAGGAATTCGTCGACAAGAAAGTGAACTTCATTATTGCGCCCTCAGACGGTGACCCGACCATGGCCATGGGCCAAATCACCAGCCCAGCTGGCATCCCCACCATGACACCCGCTGGCACAGCGCCTATTCTGACGTCAGTGGGAGAATTCGTGTTCGGTGCTTACCCCGCCGATAACCAGCAAGCCGCAGTGCTTGGGGCTTATGCAGCCGAACTTGGCTACAAAACAGCATGGCTTCTCAAATCACCCGATGCAGCTTATTTGTTGAAGGGACCTGAATACTTTGGCCAGGTCTTTGAATCGAAGGGTGGCAAAATCATTGGTGAAGGCTCCTTCACGTTGAACCAGCCTGACTTTTCCGCCATCGTCACAACAATCAAGGCGCTCAACCCGCAGCCCGATGTCATCATGACATCAGCATGGGAGCCTGACTTCCCGGCCTTCATCAAAGCGCTTCGCGGTGCGGGCGTGACATTGCCCGTGATGGGTGCGGATGTACTTGATACGCCAACCGTGCGTGGCCTTGGCGATGTAGTCAACGGGATTGTTCACACGTCGGGGGGGTACGCTGATGAAGGTAGCAAACAGGCAGGATTTGCAGCCCGTTACAAGGCGGCAACCGGCAACGAAGTAGACACTAACTACATCGTCAATGGTTGTGACGTCGCCGGCATGATTGATGCGGCGGTGACGGCTGCAGGATCAACCGATCCGAAAGCGGTGCGTGATGCACTCGCCAATCTTAAAGACCAACCTGGTATAATGAGCAATTATTCTTTTGCTGGCACAGACCGCATGCCGCTGCGTGCAGTTGTGCTGTCACGGATCGAAGGCGGCCAGAAAGTCTTTATCCGTCGCGATATGGCTGATCCAGCAACCATGCCGAAGCCTTGATCGGATTGCACTTCATGATGGCGGTTGAAAACCTTGTCATGCGTTATGGTCCCGTTGAAGCGGTGCGCGGCATCAGCTTCAATGTCGGGCAGGGCGAGATTGTCGCTTTGCTCGGGGCCAATGGCGCAGGTAAGTCAACAACGCTGGCATCCATTACGGGTCTGCTCAAGCCCACCTCGGGCACCATCACCTATGACGGCAGGCCGATCTCCGGCCTGCCGCCTGAAACACTATCGAGGCTCGGTGTCAGTCTTGTTCCAGAGGGGCGACGCATCTTTGCCAGCCTGACTGTTGCAGAAAATCTGTGGTTGGGTGGTGCAAGTCACGCAACGGCCGAAGAGCGCCGCATGCGCCAAAAAGAAATGGAAGAGCGGTTCCCGATTTTGCGCGAACGCACGCGCCAAAAGGCGGGACTGCTTTCCGGCGGCGAGCAGCAGATGCTCGCGATTGCCCGTGCTCTCATGTCCAAACCAAAGCTTTTACTATTGGACGAGCCATCATTGGGCCTGGCACCACAGATGGTGGAGCGTGTCTTCGATCTGATTACTTCACTCCGCGATGAAGGCATTACAATTCTCTTGGTCGAACAAAATGTGCCAATGTCACTGGCGATTGCTGATCATGGCATTGTGCTGGCCAATGGCCGCATCGCGATTGCAGGCACAGGCTCTGAATTGGCGCGCAACAGCAAAATTTCCGAAACCTATTTGGCGGCATGATCCATGGATGTGTTTCTTCAGCAATGTGTAAACGCCATCAGCCTCGGTGGCATTTATGCTTTGTTGGCCCTTGGACTGGCCGTCGTATTTTCGATTGTGCGCCTCATCAACTTCGCGCACGGCGAGGTCATGACGGTGGCGGGCTATGCCATCTGGCTGGCCCTTGCGTCTTCAGTTCCAGTGGTGGCCGCCATTTTGTTAGGCGTTGTTGTGGCCATGCTGGCTTCCGTTGCCATGGAACGCATTGCCTTTCGGGCCATGCGAGGTGCCAACGTGACGTCGCTTCTCATTACATCGTTCGCAGTCAGCGAAATCATCAAGGTGTTTTTCCAAAACGGCATCAGCGCTCGTCCAGTGCCTATTGTTCTGCCCGCTTGGATGTC
>JANNNG010000287.1:0-21962 GCA_031398425.1 Hyphomicrobiales bacterium
CGAAGCCAGAAGTGCGTCCTCGCCGCCAAACAGGGCCAGCGCTTCATCCCAGCCCCAAGAATCAGTCTGATTTGCTTTCATCGCCAGCGTGAATCACATTCTCACGACAAACGGAATCCCCTTAAGTTAGCGCCTATGGGAAGCGTCCCCTTTACCTCGAAAAGGGAAGCGTCCCCTTTACCTGGACTGGCAGTAGGTAACCGCATCTAGCACGGTGAGCCAATCGTTGTGAGAAACCAAAAGTTCCACTGTTGCGTTCGGTTTGGCAGAGTGATGTTCGTCAAACATTGTCATACAAGAAATTGTAGCACACGGAGTGAAGAACCCGTCAAAGTCCATACGTAGTTCGAAACACAAAGGTGGATGATGCACGCGCAATAGTTGCAGCGAACGACAATTGGTGAATTATTGGTGAATCGCTGTCAACGAAGATTGACCGATATTGGAGGTTGTGGGAAGAGGTTAATGAGACATTAACGATTTGTTACTTGGAGTTTTGATGCCCCCTTCGGATCAATCATCTCATGCAGAGGCTGCGGCCAAGGAAGGGGCGGCGTCTGGCTTTCCGATTGCAACCCGTGTGACAGCCATCGGCCATGCCATCTGGTTGATGTCGCGGTCTCCGCTGCACAAGCATTTGATGGTGACGGATATTGAGTGGTTGTTGCTGCCACCCATCATGCTCAACCAGTTTCACATGTGGCAAGACCAAGGCCGCCCCCATGGCTTTGCCTCATGGGCCTATTTTGGTGAAGAACAGGAAGAGCGCATTGCGGGCAAAGGCATCCGCCGCCTGATGCCGACGGATTGGAAGACGGGGGAAGTCCTCTGGCTCATTGACTTCGTGGCTCCCTTTGGTGGGCAGGAGAAGATGGTGGAAGAACTGCGGCTGAAAATCTTGCCCGGCAAGCGCATGAAGATGCTGCAGGCGAGGCCTGAAGGTGGCACGGGTGTGGTGGAGTGGTGAAAAACCGCAGCCTTTTAATAACGGCCTTCGCGTTCGTTTTGGGATGCGTTATTTCTGCACTCGTGGTTGGCCGAGAATTGCATCCTACATATTACGAAGCAAATGATCTGCTAAGTGCATTGTGGAAAAGTAACCCGTCGAATAATTTTGAGGACCCAACTGAGTTTTCAATTCACGATCTCGTACCTGAAAAGTTTGTAAATATTTGCCAGTTCTCAAGCACAGGAGGCAACGTGGTTGACTACGTTAAATCTCAGCACTCGCTGAGGGCAGAGACTTTTGTCAGAGGAAACTTGATAAACGATTGGGACACAGAGCATCTATACAAGATTTTATTCGTGGCCGCAGATGGTGATGCAATCATCTGGAACTTTGACGAGAGGCTATATGAGATAGATCGTTACGACAAATCTACAAACTGCTTCAAAACAAAAGACATTTCAATTTTAGTCAATTCAAAAAAACTATCTGAAAACAATATAACAACGCTGATCAAACTCATTAGACGTTAAGGTCCAACTAGGTGGAAACAAAATGACGAACCCTGTAACGCACCCTAATCAATGGGCTTATGAGCAAAACAAGTTTTATGAAAAAATTGCTGCCAACGTGAACGTGAGCAATGCTTGGCATTTATCATTTGAAGGCCAAAACTCAATAAAACACGTCATTGCCGCAGCGTATAATTCTACCGAAATTAGTGGATTGGGTGCTTTGACCACTGGTTATGTGAACGAAGTATGGGCTGCTTACCAAGGAAGAGATGGATATGACGAGCATGCAGAGGATTTGTATAACAACACAGTTGGGGTAACGCTTGGATCTTGGCTGACCCAAAATTTGGGTCGATCTCCAACGCTTGACGAAATCCAACTTGCTATGCGGTCTCTTTACAAGACGGGCCTCATTTCTGGAACCAACAGCACCGCACATGGAGCAGGTGAAGGTTTGTTTGCTGCTTTTGGGGCAATATTTCTTGCCTATTTGAAGACTCCGTTTGTCGCAAGCCAAGTGAGTGGAGCGCTCGATGCCGTTAGAGCAGATATCATGAGAGATATCGCTGCATATAATAAGCATTGCTTTCCCGCCCACACCCAAATTGCCACCTCCCTCACCTCTAACACGCCCATCTCCGATCTCCGCATGGGCGACGTTGTCCTCGCGTTTGATCCGTGTACGGATGATGGCCGTGGTGCATTTGTGCCGCGACGCGTCACCAAGCTATATTCCAACACGACAACGGAGTGGATAAAGCTGACGTGGGTCGAGGTTGGGGTTGAGAAAGAACTCGTCGCCACACCGGGCCACCACTTTCTTGACCAGTTCGGGAACTTCCCGCCCATCGAACAGATGATCCGCGATGGCCGGGCCTCGGTGGTGCTGGCGTGCGGGTCCGTGGTTGAGGTAGCGGCCACGCGCATCGCCTATAGTGCTGCCACCGCCGACCAGTTCGAATGCGCGTCAAGAGTGGCGATGTCCGCAGGCAACACAGCGCTTGCCCCCCAGCCAATCGGCGCCTGGGCCACCTACAACTTCGAAGTCGAAGACCTGCACACCTATGTGGCGGGTGGTGTGTGCGTGCATAACGTGTCGATTTATACGCCTGAGACAAGTCTTGGCCACCTCGCGGACCAAATCTCCGGTCAGATCAGCAACCACATCTGGGGTGCCAACAGCACAGGCGCGGCGTTTTATGGCTCAGCCTTAAGCGCTGTCACCTCCACAGCAGCGGATGCCTATAATGGCCGTGCTGACTTCAACGCTGCCCATCTGGGCGGGCGCTATGTGTATGAGGTGGCAGGAAGCTTAGGTGCCATGGGCGGCAGCCTGCTGGCCCAGGACTTGATCTCAGGGCTTGGCATCAGGGGCAATGCAGCGGCGGCCTTGACACAACTAGGGTCGGGTTTGGGCAGTGTGCTGGCGCAGTTTGGGCGCGTTGTATCCAATGACAATCGGTGGAGCATGAAATGCGCGGCTTGAATTCACGATGAATTGTGAGCGAACCAACTCGTTCCGTTCTGCAAATGCAGAGAAATTTAAATGGATATTTTGTCTATTGCCAATCGTAATTGTAGCGACCTTGTGTTTTTATACGATATTCGGTGCGAAAAGTTTATACTCTCGGCTTGCTGAAAAAAACTTTTCTTCAATTGGCATGAACGAACTCGAAAGTCTCGATTGTCATTTTGTTGAGTTTGAGTATCGCGGATTAAGTTCTCAATTCATATATCGCTGTGAGTTAAACACTTCATGCAAGACAAAATTGACTCACGTATTTTTTGTGTCACCATTTTTGGGCGCGACAACTGGACCAGATCCATTTCCATTCAAGTTTGCCCGATCATGTCCTGACATGCTTCAACCAGAAGTGCTTGGCAAAACTTTACCACGTATCGATCAAGGGGGTTAATAATGGGCGGTTCAATTTTCAGTCAATGAGACCCGTTTGAAGGGTTGCTCACCAAGGATCAACTTTATGGACATTGGGCAAATGGAAATGGTCAACCAATTTCAATTGACCGTGGTTGGTATATGAACTCTGGTCCCGGGGTTAAAGGGGTTAAAGGGGGGTTAAAGGGGACGCTTCCCTTTTTGATTGTCAGGATTTGCGCCATGGTGCAGGAACATGGTGCGTGCCCGGTTGCAACCGGATCGATAGGTTTTCATATTTTCCCGTCATAGTTTCACATCACTTCTGTCATTCCATCTTAATCGCTCCGACCACTGAGTTTAGCCCTTAACCGTCGTCCTCGCGGGATGCCGCACAACAGCGACACTTGCCCAAGACCTGGCTTCGGGGTGGATTATTCACTTCAGATTTCTGGAGTATCCGCTTTATAGGCCTGACGACCGCGCGGTGTCAAGCAGTTTTTTCCTCTCTACAGAATTAAACCGCAAGCCCCTGATTTAATTCGCCGCCCCGCCTTAACCCTCCACTAACCATAATTGCATATGACAACCGGGTACGTCAGTTGAGTTGCAGGAAGTTGAACGTGGTTTGCGGTCGGTTGTTTCAGCGTTGTCTGTCCGTGTTTTTCGCGAGTTTTGCGCTTCTTTGCGCGGGCGTCACGGCGGCAGTTGCGGCCACGTGTGCGCCTGCGGGCTCGCAAGGTTCAGCCCCGCCGTCCTGGCGAACCTATTGCTGGGTCGACATGTCGAGCTACAACGCGGCTACGGTGTTTGGCGGTGGCCAGGCTTTCTCGATCATACTGTCGGATGGCTCGGTTTTCTCCTTCACCCTGTCAGCCACGACGTCCAATGCCTCCACTTTGGCCGCCGTAGCCGCCCCAGCCTGGAGTGGTGCCGCGACCGGCAACACGGCATTCCTCAGCATTCCCGGCCGACCCATTCTCTATTCGTCGGCAGGCGGCACCATCAACCTGACCCTTTCCAACATCATGGTGACGCCGCCCAACAATGTCGTGTCCACGGGCCAGTTCAAGCTGGTGGTGGCTGATGCCGAGTCGAGCAACAATGGCGAGTCGCTGACCTTCACAACCAACGGCGGCGTGTGGGAAGAAGTGGACCAGGTGCCGCCGATTTCAGGTGCCCTTTACCCGACGACGAGTGGGACCGGCACCTCGACCTTCGTGACCACGGGTGTTGCGGGCACTGTCGGCGCTTATATCATGGGCAGCCTCAGCCCGACGACGGTAGGCGTACAGCTGGTGTCCGGCGGCAGACAAGGCGTGATGCTGGCCGTGCAGTATTCATCCATCTCCGTCAACAAGCAGATCACTGGCCCGCGCGCGAACCCCGCTGACCAGTTCACCTATGGCGTGCGCGCCACCAGCAACAGCGTCATCCTGTCGTCGGCCACATCGACGGGAACCGGTGGCGGACCCTTTGTGGCGGCGGTGAGCACATTGTCGTCAGCCGTGGCCACCAGCGTGTTCGAGCAGATGGCGGCGGGCAGTGTCAGCAATCTCAATCAATACACCACCAATCTGAATTGCCTGAACGGGCAAACCTCTTCAACACCCCTGCCCGCAAACCAGCCCATCACCAGTTTCAATTTCGGTTCCACCAACTATGGCGATTCGATTGCCTGCACCTTCACGAATACCGCAAGACCGGCAACCGTGGCCCTGCAGAAAATCACCACCAGCGCCATCGGCGGTCCCTTCACCTTTACCGCTACCAACCTTGCCTCGGCACCGACCGGGATAACGACTACGCAAACCAATACGGCCACTCCCGCTGTGCCCACGGCCATCAATGTGACGGCCTTCAATACAGCTGTGACGATCACGGAAACTCCCGCTACGAATTTCGTCGCATCATCGGTCAGTTGTTCCGATGCAAATTCCGCCATCACCGGAAACCCCGCGACCTTCGGCACACTCGCCGGCAATGTGATCACCATTCCTGCTGTCAATGTTCTGGCAGCAGCCAGAATTACCTGCATTCTCACAAACTCGGTCAACACTGCCAATGCTGCAACAGTCGCTGTGCAAAAAACCACGCTTGGGTCGGCAGGCGGCCCCTTCACCTTCACGTCAACGAACCTGGCCTCGGCCCCCGCAGCGATTTCCACCGCATCCACAGGCACACCTTATCCCACAACAGCAACGCCGGTGCTGGCGACAACCAACGGCACGGCCGTGACGATCACGGAAACTCCAGCCACAAACTTTACGATTACGTCAGCAAGCTGCGTGGATAACAATGCAGCGTCCTCTGGAAATCCAGTGGGTAGTTTTGGAACCCGTGCAGGCAACGTGCTCACGATTCCGGGCATCAACATTCGCGCCAGGGCGCAGATCGTCTGTACCTTCACCAACATCGTCAATCCGGCGATCCCACAGGTCGCCGTGCAAAAGGTCACGACACTGCTCGCAGGCGGGCCCTTCACATTTTCTGCAACCAACCTCGCAGGCAGCCCCGCCGCTATCTCCACAACGGCGGCCAGCACCCCGGCCCCTGCTGTTCCGAACTACATTTCAGTTTCCAGCATCAGCACGCCCGTGACTCTGACCGAGGCCGCCAACAGCAACTTCAATCTTGCAAGCGGCAGCTGCACCGACACCAATTCCGGTACCACTGGCAACCCCGCCAGTTTCGGAACGCTGGCTGGCAGCGTGATCACCGTTCCCGCCGCCAATCTTCTGCCCTTCGCCAGGATCGTCTGCACCTTCACCAATGCACCAAAACCGCCCATATTCGCGTTGCAAAAAACCACCGCAGGCTCCTTCGGCGGACCCTTCACCTTCACCGCCACGAACTTGGCGTCAACGCCCGGCAACATCACAACGACAGCGGCCAACACCGCAACGCCCGCAGCCCCCACCGCCATTCAGGTGACCGCAGCGAACACGCAGATCCAGGTGACCGAAGCCGTTAACGCCAGCTTCAACGCCACGTCGGCCACATGCAGTGATGCCAATGCGAGTTTCACCACGAACCCCGCAAGCTTCGGCAGCCTCGCAGGCAACGTGCTCACAGTGCCCGCCGTCAATGTGCGGCCCGCAGCGCAGATCATTTGCGTTATCACCAACACGGCAAGGCTCGCCACCGTGATCACCCGCAAGACCACATCAAACGCCGTGGGCGGACCCTTCAATTTCTCGGTGAACAATTTGGCCGCAGCGCCTTCACCCATCACCACGACCGCCGTCGCAACGCCAGCACCTGCTTCACCAACGGCAATAAACGTCAGTACACTGAATAACGTGGTGCAGATTTCGGAAGGCACCAACAGTTACTATAACCTCACCAGTGCGACATGTACCGACGCCAATGCGGCAGTCACCGGCAATCCCTCCACTTTCGGCACCATGACAGGATTGCTGCTCACCATACCCGCCGTCAATGTGCTGCCCGCAGCCCAGATCACCTGTACCTTCACCAATGCGGGTGTAGCACCGAGGATCCGCCTGCAAAAAGCACTTGCCGCATCAGGGCGGCTTGCTGCCGCTGATCAGTTCCGTCTCGCCGTCACAGGCACTGGTGCGCCGGCCGCAGTCAACACCACAGGTACAGGGGCGGCCATCACCTCGCCCGCCATCAGCTTCTCGGCCACCGCCAATTCCGCCTACAGCCTCACGGAAACCATGGCCGCAGGATCAACGTCGCTGTTGACGGGCTATGCCCAGGTGATTTCCTGCAGCAATGCCAACACGACTGGCACCAACGTCTCGGGCCTCAACACGATGCCGATCAACTTCACGATCCAGGCTGCCGACGATGTGAACTGCACCATCACCAACAACGGCACGGCCACCCCGCAACTGGTGATCAACAAGACCTTCAGCACGGCCACGACGCCCGTGGTCTTGGGCCAGACAGTGACTTATACCTATACCATCGCCAACACCGGCAACATCGTCGTCAACAATGTGCAGATCAACGACATGCACGGCACGCCGCCAGCAGCCATCCCGGTAGGCGGAGCTGGCATCAGGAACGAAATCTTGACTATAGCAGGACCACTCGGTGCCGCCGCCTCCCCCGACGGAACCGGAAACAACGGCATCTGGTCAACTCTGGCCCCCGGTGCCACTGTGCAGTTCACCTACAGCCATACGGTCACACAAGCCGAAATCGACAATGGGTGAAAGTCGCTTCAATCCTGCACAGTCCCCTCGGGCTGCTCCTGTCCGGTATCTTCTTCCGGAACATCGCCGGTCGGCGGTTGCACCGGCACTTCGGTGGGCGGAGGCGGCGCATTGGGGTCTTTGCAGCCGGTCAGCCAGACGTCGAATATCGGGTGCTCGACAGCATTGAGACCGGGGCTTTCCGCAAACATCCAGCCCGAAAAAATGCGCTTGCGCTTGCCGTCTGATTCCTGCTGGTCCACCTGCACAAAGCCCGCAGTCTTTGGGGATTCCGTGACAGGCCGCGTGTAGCACACCGCAGGCTTCACAAACAGCAGCCCGAACTTCCGCTCATCGCCCACCGGAATGTCAAAGTCGGTCGTAAGCCCCGTAATCTTGTCGAGGCCTGAGAACAACGCAATCGGATTCTTGATACGTTCGGCCTGCGCAGAATCAACGCCCGACAGCAGAAGGGCGGCAAGCGCCCAGCAACGGTTCATTGCGGCGGCGTCTCAGGCGTTGCTGCCGGTGTTGGCGTTTTGGCCTTGTCAAACATGGCTGAACTGATCAGCGACCAGATATCGACTGCACCTTGCGTCAGCGTCATGACGCTGCCTTCAGCAAGCTTGGTTTCAGAACCGCCTGGTTCCATGGCAATGAACTTCGCGCCAAGCAGGCCTTCGCTGGTCACCTTCGCCGCCGTATCATCAGACAGCGAAACCTTGGGATCAAGCGTCAGCTCCAGCCGCGCCATGAAATTTTCCGGATTCAGATTCTGGCCAGTCACCGTGCCGATCTTGATGCCAGCCAGGCGCACGTCGGTGCCCACGTTGATACCCTCGGCGTTGTCAAATTCGGCGATCACCTTGTAACCACCCGCTGACGTCGCCCCCACACCAGCGGTTTTGGAGGCATAGAAAAAGAAGCCCAATGCCAGTGCAATCACGGCTGCACCAACTATCGTTTCCAGTTTGGCTGAATCCTGCGCCATGCTTATTCAGGTCGCCAGGCCGTATAGGTGGCGTCCTGCTTTTTTGGTTTCACACCCAGCGCAATCGAACCCGGTGGTCGATAGGCCAACGCGGAGCCCGTGCGATTTTCCTCGTGCGGTAATTCCCATTCACGAGGTGTATAATCCCCTTCCTGCGGTGGCTCATCATCACGGTGGTGCATCCAGCCATGCCATCCCGATGGGATTTGTGAGGGCTCGGAATAGCCTTTGTAGATCACCCAGCGGCGCTCCGGAATGGAATCAGGAATGGCAGAGCGTGCACGATAATACGTGTTGCCAAACTGGTCCGTGCCCACATGCTCACCCTTGCGCATGGTATAAAACAGCGTGTTCAGGTTTGCACCATTCCACCAGGTGAAAAATCGTTTGAGCGTTTGCATCATGGTCCAGACTATGGGTTCAGAATCCGGCGCTAATATGCCGGAAGCGCACAATCAGGTAAAGCGCCTTCACGCGCAGAAGCGCTAGGGCTTTGCTAGCAATACGCGACTGGTTTTCAGGGGATCTTCGGTTTGTGCAATCACGCGAATGTCGGGAATGCTGGCCAGTGCCGCCATGGCCACACGCATGTCCGCATCATCGGCCTTCAAGGTTGCGGGAATGGAATAGAGATGGAAGCGCGGCTTTGGCGACTCCGGCGTCACCGATATCAGATAGACCGGTTCCGAGACACCTTTCACGTCAATTTTGACCTGGGCTTTGAAGGCGCGCAGCACCAGTCGGCGCTGGGGTTCTGCCGGGTTGGCGAAGATCATGGTCAGCTTGGCTTTCAGGCCCTGGTGCAGAACCGGCCGCGGCGGCAACCTGTCCAGAGTGGCATTGACGTCGAGATAGGCAAACGCATCCTGCCAGCGCCATTGCGGCAACGCCTTCCACCCCTGCGCTGACAAAGATGACTGCAGCTGATCCAGCTTTCCAATCCACTGCGCCGTGAACACCTCTTCCGGTGTGCCAGCAAGATCGATCCGGCGATTGGCAATATTCGCCCAGCTGCCCGAAGTCCATTGCGATTCGGTGAAAAACTGCACCATGGGCTGTGCGGCATAGCGCTGCTCTGCCTTGTGTTCATTGGCGTTGATATAAACGATCCCCGTGATCAGATAGGCAACGGCAGCGAAGGCCACCAGCCCGAGAGGCCTGATGCGGCGTGCCGGAATGGCTTCAATGGTCATGCCGAAGAGAGCCGTCAGCACCAGGGCCAGCAGGCCACCCACCAGCACACCGCTCAACCACTCGGCCCCGAGATAGACCCGCGAAAATGCGATAGCCACGACAATACTGCCGCAGAATGCGGCAACAACGGCCTTGCTCCAGCGCCCCATGGAATGACCCGCAAGGGCGGCGATAAAACCCAACACAAGGCCGGACATCAAGGTTGCGGTGCTGGTGAAGCCGCCATGCATGATGCTTTCGCGCGTTGATACAATCGTGTTGAGATTGATGCTGGCAAACTCGGCAAACCCCATGATGGCGAGCAGCAACAGCGCCACGCGCCAGCCCCGCCACAGCAAAAGCCAGGCCGCAATGGCAAGCCCCATGGTCCACACCACCGGGCGTTCCGACAACATGGTCAGCGGGATCATGAAGGCATCGGCGGGTGAATTTCTGAGTTCCGACATCAGTGTTGCAACTGACCAGTCGAGATTGGACGCGGTGTTTCGCAGCACAAACCCTGTGACGATATCGACCGTCAAGACAAGACCGGCGAGGGCCACAAAAAACAACAGCAGCAGTGCGGGTGCACGCGGGTTGCCGGGTTGAATAGCCTTGCCAAACCGGTACCAGGCGCGGCTGTTGCGCGAACGGGCCCAGATCGACACGTGCCGCAGTGTGGCATTCATGTAAGGCTGCAAGCTCGCTGTCATGATGCGAATGAGCCAGCCCGCAATTCCAACCGCCACAAGCAGTACCAGCAACACCACGACAAGATGGCCAGAAAGATCGCCAGCCAGCGCCAGTCCTTGCCCAAGCAAAATACCAGGGAAGATATGCGCGAGCGTCCACACCAGACCTGATGAAATATTCACGACCAGAAAATACAGCTGACTCATGCCAAGCATGCCAACAATGCCGGGCACAACCGCTTTGACGCCGGGCACAAACCGACCGATGGCGATCGACTTGCCACCATGGGAGCGCACGAAATCCTCGCCGCGTGCCACCAGAGCCGGGTATTTGTTCAAGGGCCAGAAAGTCTTGAGCTTGACGCCATAAATGCGACCTGCCCAATAGGAAATCTGGTCTCCCAGAATAGCGCCAATCGCCGTGCACCAGAACACCGACCAGAACCCAAGGTGCCCCGTGCCCACAAGCATTCCCGCCCCCACCAGAATCACGGTGGATGGCACAAACAGGCCGATGATCAGAAGCGCTTCACCAAAGGCAATCAGGAAGATGATAGCAAGCGCCCATTCCGGGTTGGCCGAAAAATAATCGAGATAGGGCTGAATTTGTTCCATGCTGGTCCGGTTGCTGTACCTTTGGCCATATAAGCACGCAACATGTAAAGAAAATGTCGAAAGCGTGGGGTTTGCAAAAAGCCTGGGTCGAAGCGTGGCATTTCGCTTCAATGAAGTCATTCTGCATTACACCCCGTCATTTCAAACGCCCGCCCTACTGCGGGCGATTTGGAAACCCGCTTCGGTCAGCACACTGAATGAAAGCAAAGAAAAGCGGGATTCCAGCTCGCGCGTCGCAAGGGCTACGCTTGGCTGGAATGACGAGACAAGGGAGTAGATTTCAATTGACTGTCTGGTGGACTAACATGCCGATCATGACGCTCGAAACAATACTGATCCTGTTAGGGGCTGGCCTCCTGGGTGGCCTTGCCAATTCCATGGCGGGCGGTGCGTCGCTCATCACCTTTCCGGCCATGATGGCGGCGGGTCTTGCACCCATACCAGCCAATGCTTCCAACGCACTAGGCATCATCTCTGGCAATGTCATGGGTGCCTGGGCCGAACGGCAGAAGTTGCCTGCGTTCGACGCCGCCATGATCTCTGCCTTTGTATCCGCTGCCATTGGTGGTGCGCTTGGCGGTATACTTTTACTGAACACCCCAGAAACGGTTTTCGTGCTCGTGGTGCCTACGCTGATTGGAATTGCCACCGCCATTTTTGCATTCTCCAAGCCCATTCAGGTCTGGGTGGAATCACGGTTTGATGCCAACAACGGCAGCTTGCGCAGCGCCCTGGTGTTGCCAGCCACGATTTACGGCGGCTATTTCGGTGCGGGGTTGGGAGTCATCCTCATGTCGGTGTTAAGTGCCACAAGTGCCTGGGACTTGCGCACCGCAAACGCAGTCAAGAACATGCTGGGCGTTTTGAGCAATGCGGGTGCAGTGGTGTTCTTCATCGCTCAAGGCATCATCAGCTGGCCTGAAACGCTTGTGATGATGCTGGCCTGCACTGTCGGCGGTTTTCTGGGCGGCAAGGCGCTGGCCGTCATTTCAGCGGCCACCATGCGCAAGGCGATCATCGTCATCGGCTGCGCGATGACACTTGTCTATGCGTGGCGTTACTGGGCGTAGGCCAGAACCTTCACTGAGTCGGCATCGGAAGCAAAGGCGTTGAAGTCTGCGTCCTTCTCCAAGGCCGGTTCCAATAGTCTGTGATAGTCCGCCTTTTTGATGGCCTGACTGCCAAATTGCAGGAGATGCGGATTCACAAACTGCGCATCCAGAAGGGCAAAGCCACCAAATTTCAGCCGCGCGACGAGATGTACAAGTGCAACCTTGCTTGCATCGGTGGCACGACTGAACATGCTTTCACCAAAAAACGCCGCACCGATGCGAATGCCGTAAAGCCCGCCGACCAACGTTCCATCGCGCCAACATTCAACGGAGTGGGCACAGCCCATTTTGTGCAACTGACAATAAAGTGTGATGATGCGCTTGTTGATCCATGTCTCCTTGCGGGAGTCAGAGCGCGCCGCACATTGGGCAATGACCTGATTGAATGCGCTATCGATGCGGATCTCGTAGCTTTGCTGCCTCACGCGCTTGCGCAGGCTGCGGGGAATGTGAAAGCCATCCAGTGGAATGACGCCGCGCTCATCAGGCTCCACCCAATAGAGCGCGGGATCGCCGGCACTTTCCGCCATCGGAAACACCCCGGCCGCATAGGCCTGCAACAGCACCTGTGGCGTGATCGCACTCATTCACGTAGATGTGCGAGCGAGATATTTTTCCAGCCAGTGAATGTCATAGTGGCCATCAATGATGTCGGTCTCGCGCAGCAATTGCTGGAACAGCGGTATGGTGGTTTCAACACCATCGATCACAAACTCCGACATTGAGCGCCGAAGCCGCATCAGACATTCCGCACGGGTCTTGCCGAACACGATGAGCTTGCCGATCAGGCTGTCGTAATAGGGTGGTATCTTGTAGCCGGAATAGAGTGCACTATCGATGCGAACGCCAAGCCCGCCGGGAAAATGTACGGCATCAACGCGACCCGGCGAAGGCACAAAGGTCACCGGGTTCTCAGCATTGATACGGCATTCAATGGCATGACCCGCGAATTGAATGTCCTTCTGTTCAAAAGCGAGTCTGGCACCTGCGGCCACGCGAATCTGCTCCTGTACCAGATCAAGTCCCGTGATCATTTCAGTCACAGGATGTTCCACCTGCAACCGCGTGTTCATTTCGATGAAATAGAATTCGTTGTTCTCGTAAAGAAACTCGATGGTGCCCACGCCCTCGTAGGACATTTTCTGCATGGCCAATGCCACGCGGGTTCCGATCTCGTCACGTTGATGCGCATTCAAGGCGGGCGACGTTGCTTCTTCCCAGATTTTCTGGTGCCGACGTTGCAGCGAACAATCCCGATCACCTAGATGCACCGCGTTGCCCTGCCCGTCCCCCAACACCTGGATTTCGATGTGGCGCGGTTTTTCGAGATACTTCTCGAGGTACACATCACCATTGCCGAAGGCGGCCTTGGCTTCGGTCTGCGCTGTGCCGATGGCCACTTCGAGTTCACTTTCGTTGCGCGCCACTTTCATGCCGCGCCCACCCCCCCCGGCCGTGGCCTTGATGATGACGGGGTAGCCGATGTCTTTGGCGATCTTGCTGGCATCGGCAAAGCTGGATACGCCCCCTTCCGAACCTGGCACCACCGGAATGCCCAGCGCCTTAGCAGTGCGCTTGGCCTCAATCTTGTCGCCCATGGTGCGGATGTTTTCGGGCGATGGCCCGATGAACTTGATGTCGTGCTCTTTCAGGATTTCGGCAAAGCGGGCGTTTTCCGAAAGGAAACCATAACCCGGATGCACCGCCTCGGCGCCGGTGATTTCGCAGGCCGCAACAATGGAAGCGACATTCAGATAACTGTCCTTGGCGGGTGGCGGGCCGATGCACACACTTTCATCGGCGAGTTTAACATGCATGGCATCGGCATCAGCGGTGGAATGAACGGCCACCGTTTGAATGCCAAGTTCACGACAGGCCCTGAGCACGCGGAGGGCAATTTCACCCCGGTTGGCGATGAGGATTTTTTCGAACATCGCTTATTCAATCACCAGCAGCACTTCGCCAAATTCAACCGGAGAGCCATTGTCGACCATGATCTGTGTCACCTTGCCGGATCTTGGTGCCGGAATCTGGTTCATGGTTTTCATGGCTTCGATGATGAGCAGAGTCTGCCCTTGTTTCACCGTCGCACCTACGGTGATGAAAGGTGCGGCCTCGGGTGAGGCGGCCATGTAAATCGTGCCCACCATGGGAGATTTGACTCCACCCGCATGTTCGCCAGCTGCGACTGGAGCTGCCGCCACAGATGCTGCCACTGGCATGGGTTGCGGCGCAAAGCTTTGTGGAGCTGCCTGATATGTTGCATTTACAGCCTTGGACACGCGCACGCGCACACCCTTCTGTTCCATCTCGATTTCGGTGAGACCGGTGGAATTCAGTATCTCGGCGAGATTGTCGATGAGCGTCAGTTCGGGAGAGCGGGTTGCAGTTTTACCTGTTGCTGATTTTGCATTCTTCTTCGCTGGCATGGTCAACCCTTGTTCCGTCCCGTGTGTGGGAATCTCTGATCTCACACAATCACGTCGGCTTATAGGCGGGAAGTCCGGCAAGGCCAACAGGCTTGGCATCATAAAAGCTTGCAAGCAAAAAGGGCACCGTCTCATCGACGATGCCCTCAATACAGTACTATGATCTGCAACTTACCGGACGGCCTCGCGGGCAATGCGGTTGATATCCGACCGCATGATGCCCAGATCGGCAAGCTCGCGGGTTGACAGGGATTGCAGTTCCGACACTGTGCGATTGTAACGCTTCCAGGCGGTGATGCGGGTTTTCAGGGTCTCAAACATGATACTGTCCTTTCGGAAAAAATTTAGCGAGTGGCTTTACGCGCGACGGACTTGATCTCCCAGGGTGCAAAACCAATATCTTCCAACTCGCGGTTGGAAAGGGCCGACAATTCGCTGACCGTGCGGTTGTACCGGTTCCAGGCGGTGTAACGGGCTTTCAATGTCTCAAACATGATAATGTCCTTTCGTTTCGATTTTCGATGCCGAACCTGTTCCGGCGGATTTCTTGTTTCTTTCAACAATCGAAACATATGTGCAGTGCAGCAGAATTACCAATGCAAAATTTGCATACCTATAATTCCAAATACGATTTCAACAGGTTAAACTGATATACCAGTCCCAATTTGGCCTGAATTGGTAAAGACTTGGTAAGAAACACGACGATTTTACTGCAAATCAAGAGGTTTTCAGAGTCTCAATTCACCGAACTGTCACAAATATGCATAACACTTTACCAAGTTGCACCGCAACGCAGCAATCCACCAGGAAAGCCCCCCATCGCCCTTCGGGCATTTCCCCAGCGAGTTGGGGAAGACCAAGCCGCGAGTTCTTCCACAATTTATTGGGGAAGTGCCCGAAGGGCGATGGGGGCCTTTGCTGTGGACTATTCTTTTTCCACGCAATTCACCCCGGCAATCGCCACTTGCTCATAAACATTCTCTGCATGTCGCTTGCGCAATACCGCGCAACGCAAAACCGGCTTCACGATGGGCTTCGGCACACCGGCCACAAACTCCTGCATCAACAAATTCTCGTTGAACCAGTCGTCATGCCCCTCCCAATTGACAGCATGACTTGGTGCAACCGGAAATCCCCCGCATAACGTAAGAGATGCAAGACACAGAATCATGAGCCGATGACCGACACGACCTATGCCCTGCCCTTCCTGCCGCGCTGGTTGGGCTATCTCGCCCTCGCCATCGGCATGTTCATGGCCATCCTCGACATCCAGGTCGTGGTCACATCGCTGAAAGCCATTGAGGAAGCGCTGCATATCGGTCCCGATCGCATGAGTTGGGTGCAGACATCCTACATCATCGCCGAGGTCATCGCCATCCCGGTGACAGCACTGCTGACACGGGTCATGTCGATGCGCTGGCTGTTCGTCATAGCCCTCAGCGTGTTCACACTGGCATCGATTGGCTGCGCGTTCTCCACCGGCTTTCACGATCTGCTGGCATGGCGTGTGCTGCAAGGCTTTGCCGGTGGCGTGCTCATCCCATTGGTGTTCTCCGCCATATTCCTGCTGATGCCGAAAGGTCTCGAGCAAACCTTTGCCACCGCCATCGGCGGCTTTCTCGCCGTGTTGGGGCCAGCCTTTGGCCCCATCATCGGCGGCTGGCTCACGGAACATTATTCCTGGCATTGGCTCTTCCTTATCAATGTCGGCCCCGGCATACTTGCAACGCTGACAGGCCTTGCCTTTCTGCCGCGCATCAAGCCGCGCTGGAGTATCCTCAATGAACTCGATTGGCTCTCGCTTGCAAGCTTCGGCCTCAGCCTTGCACTCTTGATCCTTGGTTTGAAAGAAGCGCCGAGCCAAGGCTGGCTGTCATTTGCAGCACTCGGCTGTTTTGCGCTGTCAGCATGCTGTTTGCTGTTTGCGGTGAAACGCCCCAACTCCGCCATCCTGTTTCACCTGCTGAAGGACCGGGCGCTGGCCTTTGGCTGTGCGCTGTCGTTTCTTCTGGGCTTCTTGCTGTTCGCCAGTGTCTATCTGCTGCCTGTGTTTCTGGGCTTTGTCCGCAATCACGGTCCGCTCGCCATCGGACTCATTGTGCTGGTGATGGGCGTCACGCAGCTCGCGTCAGCGCCGATCACTGTGTGGGTTGACCGCTACATCGATGCGCGGTTGCTCACGGCCTTGGGCTTTGCGGTGATTACCCTGAGCTTTGCGCTCAATGCTGACCTCACGGTGAATTCTGACGAAGCCGAACTGTTCTGGCCGCAGGTGCTGCGGGGTGCTTCAATTGCGCTGTGCATCCTGCCGCCCATCCGAATCGCACTTGCTCTGGTGCCCATCGATAAGGTCAGCGATGCGTCCGGCCTGTTCAATCTCGTCCGCAACATCGGTGGCGTCATCGGCATCGCGGTCATGGATTCTGTCATGCTCACCCGAGCCCCCACCCACGCTGAAAACCTGCTGGAACTCGCCCGCGCAAATCCTGTTGCAGCCGCCCCCCTCCTGGGCCTGACGGTTGACGAACTCCCCGCCCCGGATGATGCCATGGGAATTTTCAGCCTCACAGACACTGTGCAATCCGCTGGCCTCACACAAGCCATCAACGAATGCTGGTGGCTGCTGGCGGCTGTCGCATTGCTCGCCCTGCCACTGCTCTGGTGGCTGGGTCCCGTTGAAAGTGCCAAGGCCATCAAAAACAGAAAGACACAGCCGCTCACCTCTGTGTGATCAACGGTCCTGTGAATGGCAAGTGATCAGCAAAACGCGTGAATGGCAGGTGGGACTCATCCCGCATCACCAATCAGGAGCATCACCATGTTGAAATTCACGACAGCCGCCGCCCCTCGCCATCCTCTTCTCCATCACTCCCGCACTTGCTGCCGAAAAGCTGATGTGTGATGACTCCAGCATGATGAAGGTTGAAACCATGATGAAGGAAAAGATGGGCATGAAAATGAACACCGACATGGCCATGAAGGAAAGCGAAATGGCCATGGCCTCGAAGAAGGACGGCAAGATGGACGACTGCGCCATGCACCTCAACATGGCACAGGAAGAATTGATGAAGGCAAAGTGAGGCAGAAAAAGACCCTCGAGACCTAAAACCCCTCTCCGTCATCGCTGACGCGATGCCACCTCTCCCGCAAGCGGGCGAGGAAACTTATATCCTCGCCCGCTTGCGGGAGAGGTGGCACGCGTGACGGAGAGGGAATTACTTTGGCAACGACGCAGACACGTCCCCCCTCACCCAATGCCGTCCTTCACTTTCTCCAGCAACTGCTTCAGTGAAAACGGTTTCTGCAAGAAGGCAAAGTCATTGGGATTTTCCAGATTTCGCTCGAACGCATCCTCGGCATAGCCCGACATGAAGATGAACTTCGTGGTATTGCCGCGCTTGCGGATCTCGGAGAGCATGGTCGGCCCATCCATTTCCGGCATCACCACATCAGACAGGATAAGCTCAAACCCGTCCTTGTCGTTGTCGATCACCTCAAGCCCCGCCTCACCTGACTCTGCTTCAACGACGGTGTATCCGCGCGACTGCAAGGCACGCACAGCAAACGCCCGCACCGAGTCCTCGTCTTCCACCACCAGAATGCGACCGCGGCCTGTGAAATCTTCGCGCTTTGGCGGTGACGGCTCTTCCTTCACGACAGCCGATGCAACAACTTTTTCGGCATAATGCCGTGGCAGGAAAATCGAAAACGTGGTACCCTTTTCCATCACACTGTCACAGAATATGAAGCCGCCGGTTTGCTTGATGATGCCATAGACCATCGACAGTCCAAGCCCCGTGCCCTTGCCCACGTCCTTGGTGGAGAAAAAGGGCTCCCATATTTTTTCAACGATGTCAGCGGGAATGCCTGTACCCGAATCCGTCACATCACACACCACATACTCACCAGGCGGCAGCACATGCTTGATGTCCTTGAATTGATCTGGCCCCACATTATACGTCCGCACACTGAGCTTTCCACCCTGAGGCATGGCATCACGCGCGTTGACGGCAAGGTTGATGATGACCTGTTCGAACTGGTGAATGTCAACCATCACCAGTCCAAGGTCACGCCCATGGGCAATCTCAAGTTCAACTTTTTCACCCAGAACCCGGCCCAGCAGATTGCCGAGATCAGACATGGCTTCAGTCAGCGAATGCAGTTTCGGCTGCATCGTCTGCTTGCGTGAAAACGCCAACAACTGCCGCACCAGATTTGCCGCACGGTTGGCATTCTGCTTGATGTTCATCACATCGTTGAAAGCTGAATCCGTTGGTCGCATTTTTGCGAGCAGCAGATCGGCAAAGCCGATGATAGGGGTGAGCACATTGTTGAAGTCATGCGCAATGCCGCTTGCGAGTTGCCCCACGGCCTGCATCTTCTGGCTCTGCGCCAGTTGCACCTCAAGGGCCTTGCTTTCGGTCATGTCCTGCGCAAACACGGTTACAACATCAGCACCATCCTGCATTTTGATGAGGTGCAGTTTGATGGCCCGTGGTTCCGTCGTGTCAAACACCACATCAATTTCAATGCGCTGGCCGGGACTGGCAAACGCCTGCGCCACGGCGTCAACCAATGCACCCGCCCGCCCCTTGGCAAAGGCTTCTTGCAAGCTGCCCTTCAGTTTCAACCTTGGCGACAAGGAAAGAAAAACAACATTGGCCATTTGTATCTGCGACGCCGCGTCGACATGCGCAAGCCCGATGGGCAAGGCCGCCCCCAGAACCTGTGGTGCGAAAGCCGCTTCAACAGGCAGCGTTCCTGCCACGTCATTGCGCTTCAAAACCATGCTGCGGCTGGGCAGCGCTGCTCCGTCCTTGTCGAAATCAGCCCGATGCAGGATTTCGGCATCAAATCGCCCGCTGTTGCGCGACGCCAGCGACACGGCAAATCGCTCCGTGCGTGACCCATCAGCCACAGGTGCCAGCGTCGTCAACAGGGCAGCCGTGTCACTGCCTGTTATGTCGGTCAAGGTCAGGGCACCACCTTGTGCCTCTGTGAGGTCAATGCCCAACCACGCTGCAAGCGTTGCATTGACATAGTTCACCTTGCCATTGGGCAGGGTTGAGAAAAAACCCATCGGCGCATGATCAAGATAGGTGATGATGAATTGCAGGCGCGAGAAGGCCTGCTCCTGGTGTTGCCGGTCGGCGGTGATGTCCATCAGTCGCCATAGCGAGTAACCAGTGTGCCCTGCGCCGTTCAAAGGTGATACCGCAAGTCTGAGCCAGCGCGAACTCTCCTCCTGTGCCCCCGGCACCGAAGAACCCGCAGCCACCCGCACATCCCGTTGCAGGCTTTGCGCGGCTTGTGTGGCCTGGGCCAGTTGGTAGACCGGTTCTGCAAAATCCGGGTAGCCCGCAAACAGCACGTCCATGCCCACCAAACGCGACGCACCCGCTTTCGAGGCCAATTTCAGAAACGCAGCATTGGCATAAACCGCGCGGCCCTTGGCGTCAGTCACCACGGTCGCATCGCCCATGGCATCGGCTACCGCGTCAAAGAATGGCCGCTCCGCCGTGGTGCCGGCAAACTGCAGCATGCCCGCAATCCAGGCCAGAATGGCCAACAGGCCACAGGCTGCGAAAACCGTGCCGAGCATCAACGCAAAGGGCTCGAAGCGTTCCCTGAGATACCACGCCGCCATGATCAGCGCGATCAACCCCGCCGCCAGAACAAGCAGCACGACCAGCCGCAACCAATGGCCATTGGAACGTCCCAATCCGTTTCCCGACATTTTCAAATCTTGCATCAAGCCACCCCGAATCAGTGGCAGTATAGTGAGAAGGGCGTGCTGTGGAATCCGCCATGAGACATCCAAGAAAATGGGTTTCCAACTGGCCCGGAGTGGGTTAGCGTGATGTCCGGAATGACCAGGGAGGCCCATCATGGAAGCACTTCAACCCTATATGACAGTGATCTACGCAAGCGTGGGGGTCTTGTTGCTGTTGATCCTGCTGCTGGTTCTGATCCGTGCCCTGGGTGGCAGCGTGCGCGGGCGCAAGGGCTCAAGGCTTGGCATCAGCGAGTATTACGAGATCGACAAAACCCGCCGCCTCGTACTGGTCCGTCGCGATGATATGGAACATCTGGTTCTGATCGGCGGCAACCAGGACGTGGTTATCGAAAGCGACATTGGTTCGCCCCTCATGAGCAGCGAAACCGTGCAACCCATCCGACCAGCGCCTCGTCCTGCCGTATTCGGGAGCAGCCGCAGGCCAAACCTGCGTCCGGTTGAGTCAGACGACAATCGCCCATTGCGCGAAGAACCAGAGATGTAGGGCAGTCAAGGCAAAGGAGTCCAAAGCCAGCCACCGCGGCTCACATGCTGGTTTTTCCCCCGCGGGACCGCACCGAAATTGTGTTCGAACATCTGGCCATACGGCAACTGCGTTTTGTCTTTCACGTTCTGCGGAAAAATCTCATTCGCAATCAACACATGACGCAAACCATTGACCGTCAGGAACCAATTGTCATCCGACTGCCGCACCATCGCTCCATAGCCCAAGGGTTCACCGCTACTGTCATCAAAATAAAGCGGATCAGAAAACAGCAAACCCTCCGCTTTTTCTAACGCCATCGCAATCGGCAAGGCCGCAACCAGAACATCAATCTCGCCTGATTGCAAAGCCTCGAGCCGTTCGTCAGGTTTCAGCAGCGTGAAAGCAACCTTGCGTCCATCACCAATGACGAGAATTGCCAGGGCTCGGCAAAAATCAGCCGCAAATCCCACCCATTGATCATCTTTTCTGGCTGCCGAAAACCCTGGCACAACGTCATCCACGCCGCAATGCAACACTCCGGCGGAGCGTACGTCATCCAAGGTGCCCGCTTTTGCCGTCAAGCAGAATTGCAGCAGCAGGACCAAGATAGTGAAGATAGCGAAGCAACGCGTCATGCCAGCATGCAGCGCAAAACCGCACCACGCGTCAAATCAAAAATGAAAAAGGCCCGGCAAAACGCCAGACCTTCTTGTCAGCAACGATTTCAGGCCTGCGGCGCGTTGCGCTCAGCCATGAAGCGGTCAAACTCTTCCTGATCCTTGGCACGGCGCAGCTTTGCCAAATGTTCACCAAAGGCATGGCGCTCTTCGTCAAGCTTGCGGCGTTCCTGCTCCAGACGGTCCAACTGCGTTTTCCGATAATCATCGAATGCGGCATTTCCGGTGGAATGCGGTTGTCCACGATAGCTTGACCAAGCCTGTTTGGCCTCGTCACGCGAGCGTTTCCAGTTCTGCCACGGTGGGGCCATGTCACTGGCACCCGTCCACAGCTCACCCTTTACCAGCTTCACGGCCAGGGCAGCAACACCCAGCGGCCAGAAAATGACAAAAGATCCAACGACGACGGCAATTTCCGTTCCCGACCATCGCCGCTTCTTCCAGCTTTTGCAGTTGTCTCGCCAGGCATGTTCATGTTGGCCCATGCCGGGTTCGGCAGTCGCTGCA
>JANNNG010000002.1:0-4849 GCA_031398425.1 Hyphomicrobiales bacterium
GATACGATCACGCGCTCGGTGCCGTTCACTACGAAAGTGCCGTTCTTGGTCATGAGCGGAATATCACCCATGTAAACGTCCTGCTCCTTGATGTCCTTGACGGACTTCGCCTGCGTATCCGGATCGATTTCAAACACGATCAGGCGCAACGTCACCTTCAAGGGTGCCGCAAAGGTCATGCCGCGCTGCTGGCACTCATCCACGTCAAACTTTGGCGCTTCGAATTCATAGCGCACGAATTCCAGCACGGCTTGCCCGGCAAAATCCGAAATCGGGAACACCGATTTGAACACCGCCTGCAATCCGTCATTCAAGCGCCCGCCCTGAGGTTCCTTCATCTGCAGGAACTGCTCGTATGATTCACGCTGCACCTCGATGAGGTTTGGCATTTCGGCAACTTCGATTGCCTTGCCAAACACTTTGCGGATGCGCTTGCGGCTTGCAATGGTACGGGTATCGGCCATGTGTTTTTCCCTGTCAGTCATCATACGTTGTACCCGCCACACCAGACGAGCCTAACGGCTTGCTTGAAGGCCCGTCTCGGGCACTCAAACAAGTCGTTACAAACCTTCTTTCCCAAACAAGGCCCCCCTCCCCCCCTTCGGGGTACTCCCCCAACAAGTTGGGGGAGATGTCCGCCGCGAGTCCTTCCCCAACTTGTTGGGGAAGTTCCCGAAGGGCGATGGGGGCCTTTTGGGCCTTGTCGTTACTTCAACTCGACCTTGGCACCAGCCGCTTCGAGCTTCTTCTTCATGTCGTCGGCGTCCTTCTTGTTGACGCCTTCCTTCACTGCCTTTGGAGCGCCTTCAACCAGGTCCTTGGCTTCTTTCAAGCCCAGACCAGTGATGGCACGGACTTCCTTGATCACTTCGATCTTCTTCTCGCCAGCGGCGGTCAGCATCACGGTGAACTCGGTCTTTTCTTCAGCCGCGGCGGCAGCAGGTCCGGCAACTGCGGCAGCAGCAACAGGAGCAGCGGCGGAAACGCCCCACTTTTCTTCCAGCATCTTCGACAATTCCGAAGCTTCCAGAACGGTGAGGGCGGACAGGTCTTCTACGATTTTGGCAAGATCGGCCATTTTTCAAGTCTCTCTTATGTAAGTCGGTTGGTTCGATTTTCAACAAACAGCGGGGTCACGCCGCATTGTCCTTGGTGGCATAGGCATTGAAGACGCGCGCCAACTGGCCAGCCGGAGCTGCCAGAACACCGGCGATTTTCGTCGCAGGAGCCTGGATGATGCCAATAAGCTTGCCCCGGAGCTGATCCAGCGAGGGCAGTTCTGCCAATGCCTTGACGGCTGCGGGGTCCATCACGGTCTTACCGAGCGATCCACCGAGCACCACGAGCTTGTCGTGGGTCTTGGCAAAGTCAGCGATGACCTTCGGAGCCGCAACAGGGTCCTTGCCGTAAGCCACCATGGTGGGGCCTACGAACAGGTTTGAAATCCCTTTCGCGTCAGTACCTTCAAGAGCAATCATTGCGAGACGGTTCTTGACAACCTTGATGGTTGCCCCCGCCTTGGCCATCCTGTTGCGCAGGTCGAGGACCTGGTTCGCAGTCAAGCCTTTGTTGTGGGCCACCACGATCACGGAAGCGGTTTTGGCCACTTCATTGAACGTCGCGACGAGCTGTTTTTTCTCAGCTTTTTCCACGTGCTCTTCTCCATTTTAGTGTCGGGGTTTCCCCCTTCACCGGTTTGACCTGTGTGACGCTCATGCCCCACACACTTTCTAAGCCTGTCCCCTGCTCACTCTAGTTCGAGTGCCAAGGTTTTCCGAGGTCGCAACCGACTTCTTGTCTTCATTCGAAAACGCGAAACGCTTTGACCCGTCTCATGCTGGCTGATGGATTAAGCTGATGTTGCCATCAGCACCGGCAATCTCGGACAGGACATTTGCCTCGGGTTTCCCCTCAGCCACCGCATCGGTCTTTCAACCGGCGCGGCATCTCGTCTAAACCCGTCATCCCCGCGAAGGCGGGGACCCAACTTTCCTCCAGCAAAACGACCGGAAGTGGGTTCCCGCATTCGCTGGAATGACGGACAGGGAAAGAAACGCTCCCTTCAAAATTTATCAAACCGTCAGCGTTGCTTGGTCCAGCTTGACGCCGGGACCCATGGACGATGACAATGATACCTTCTTTACATAGGTGCCCTTGGCTCCTGCGGGCTTCGCCTTGTTGACAGCGTCAACAAACGCCTTCACGTTTTGCGTGATCTGCTCGGCCGAGAATGACGCCTTGCCAACGCCAGCCTGAACGATGCCGGCCTTTTCAACGCGGAACTCAACAGCACCACCCTTGGCTGCTTTCACAGCGGCGGTGACGTCCATGGTCACCGTGCCAACCTTGGGGTTCGGCATCATGTTGCGGGGGCCGAGCACTTTGCCAAGACGGCCCACAAGGCCCATCATGTCAGGTGTGGCGATGCAGCGATCAAAGTCGATCGTGCCTTTGCTGACGATTTCGAACAGGTCTTCAGCGCCAACAACGTCAGCTCCGGCCTTCTTCGCTTCTTCCGCCTTTGGGCCCTTGGCGAACACGCCCACACGAACCTTGCGGCCGGAGCCGTTTGGCAACGCGCAGACACCGCGCACCATCTGATCGGCATGGCGTGGGTCAACGCCCAGGTTCATTGACACTTCGATGGTTTCATCGAACTTGGCGGTGGCCCGCTCCTTGATCATCTTGACGGCTTCGTCAACGCTATAGGCCTTGGAACGGTCCAAGCCATCACGGGTTTTTTGAATTCGCTTTGCTAGTTTCGCCATGATTATCAGGCTCCCGTCACTTCGAGGCCCATGGAACGGGCGGAACCTGCGATTTCCTTCGCAGCGGCTTCAATGTCGCGGGCGTTCATGCCCTGGATTTTCTGGCCAGCGATTTCGCGGCACTGGTCCATGGTCACGCGGCCAGCCACGGCCTTGCCGGGTTCCTTGGATCCAGCGGTGATCTTTGCAGCCTTCTTCAAATAGAAAGACGCTGGTGGCGCCTTCATTTCGAAAGTGAAGCTCTTGTCCTGGAACGCCGTGATGACGACGGGTACAGGCGAACCTGGCTCCATCTTCTGCGACGCGGCGTTGAACGCCTTGCAGAATTCCATGATGTTCAAACCGCGCTGTCCGAGTGCTGGTCCGATTGGCGGCGAAGGATTCGCCTGTCCTGCCGGAACTTGCAGCTTGATGTAGCCGACAACTTTCTTGGCCATGATATCCCTCTTTCAAGGTTAGTGGTTGGGCGTGTGACGGCCTCCCACGGGGTTGACATTTCCTCTCCCGCTTGTAGGAGAGGTCGCCGCGCGAGCGGCGGGTGAGGGAATTCAATTGACGGCCCTCTTCCGTCTGGCGCTTCCGCGCCATCCACCTTCTCCCGCAAGCGGGAGAAGAAAAGCTCAGCGCATTTTCTCGACTTGCGCGTATTCGAGTTCAACAGGTGTAGGCCTGCCGAAAATGGACACTGCCACCTTCAGGCGTGAACGTTCTTCGTCCACTTCCTCGACCTGGCCGGTGAAGGATGCAAATGGCCCATCGGCCACTTTGACCTGTTCGCCGATTTCGAAATGGATCGAGGTCTTCGGTTTCTCGACGCCTTCGGCAACCTGATTGAGGATGCGGTTGGCTTCCACATCGGAAATCGGCACCGGCTTCAGCCCGGAACCCAGAAAGCCCGTGACCTTCGGCGTGTTCTTGATCAGATGAAACGCTTCGTCCGTCAAATCCACCTTTACCATCACGTAGCCCGGAAAAAACCGGCGTTCGCTCTTGATGCGGCGACCACGGCGAATTTCAATCACCTCTTCGGTTGGCACGATGATTTGTTCAAACATCTCATCCAGGCGCTTCTGCACAACCTGTTTCTTGATGTCCTCCATCACTTTCTTTTCGAAATTCGAATAGGTGTGGACGATGTACCAGCGCTTAGCCATGAATGTTGCCTGCCTCAGCGGTTGAAACCAAAAAGTATGCCGTCAACCACATATTTCAGGACGGCGTCGACGCCGAGGAAAAAAATGCTGGCCACAATCACCATAATGAAGACCATGATGGTCGACACCACAAGCTCCTGCCGCGTGGGCCATGTGATTTTACGGGCTTCGTCGCGCACTTCCTGCAGGAATTCGACGGGATTGGTCTTGGCCATGGTCGTCCTTTAATCGTTCATTTCGAAGCCCGATACATGGGGTGCCGCCACCCCGAGTTCAGGCCCGTATTATAAAAAACCAATGGCAGGGGCAGTAGGATTTGAACCCACGACCTATGGTTTTGGAGACCATCGCTCTACCAACTGAGCTATACCCCTGTATCCAGCGCACAAACGCCTGATATAACTTGGTTTATTTCACCGACGCAACATGGCGGCCAAAGCTGCATAAGCCTTGCCGCCAACTCGACGTCTGTGGAATGGGCGGTGTTTAGAGGGATGAGTCCCGTTCGTCAACCGGGGTTATTTTTGTGCTTGACATACAACAAATGCAGCACTTGCAGCATATACAGCAATGTCGTATGTAAGGGGAATGCGCTACTCAACATCAGACCTTTCCCGCAAATCCGGCGATATCATTGCACGGGCGTTGCAGGGGCCGATTACGATTACTCAACGGGGGAAACCCCGGCTAATCTTGATGAGTGTGGAAGAGTATAATCGGTTGCGCAACAGAACATCAGAGTCGTCAAAGTCGAAAGATCAGCCCAACGAGTTCTAGCCAGGCAGCATTCAAACGAACTGAACGTTTTCGCCATAGACTGAAAGTTCTCGGTCAGAAGTTAACAGTATCATGCCTTCAGCTTTGGCTTGCGCAACCAGCAATCGATCAAACGGATCCGTATGATACATTGGCAATTTGGCTAGTTCT
>JANNNG010000076.1:0-13423 GCA_031398425.1 Hyphomicrobiales bacterium
TGAAGCAACAGCCAACGGCCATTCTGACGAAAGCAAGAATACAATCAAGATGGCCTTCGCCACGTTGGGGGTGGTCTATGGCGATATCGGAACAAGTCCGCTCTATGCCATGCGTGAAGCGCTGCACCCCGTGGTCAAGGCTGGTGGTGATCTGCGCCTCGCCGTGCTTGGCGTGGTTTCGTTGCTGATCTGGGCCCTACTGATTGTTGTCACACTCAAATATGTTGTGATGCTGATGCGCGCCGACAACAGAGGTGAAGGCGGCATTCTTTCACTCGTCGTGCTTGTTGAAACGCTGCTCAAGAAAAAAGGTGGTATCGTACTGTTTCTTGGGATCATCGGGGCGGCATTTTTCTTTGGCGACGCCATGATCACGCCCGCGATGACCATTCTCTCAGCCGTCGAAGGCCTGAAGGTCATTGACGGGGGTTTTGGCCCGCTGGTGGTGCCGTTGACGCTCGCCATCGTATTCACCCTGTTCACGTTTCAATACAAGGGCACCGCCGGCGTTGCGTCCCTGTTCGCGCCTGTCACACTGGTCTGGTTTATCGTGCTTGGCGTCATGGGATTTGTGCATATCTTTGACGATCTTGGAATTTTTTACGCATTGAATCCATGGTATGGCGCCCGCATGCTTGTCGAGCAGCCAGGCCTCGCGCTGTTGGTTTTCGGCGGAGTATTCCTCGCGGTCACTGGCGGTGAAGCGCTTTACGCCGACATGGGCCATTTCGGCCGCACACCGATTCGCCTGGCCTGGGTTTTCGTTGTCATCCCCGGCCTTATTCTCAACTACCTCGGCCAGGGCGCTTTTGTGATTTCACATCCGGAGGCCGCCGAAAACCCGCTCTTCCTCATGGCGCCGGGCTGGGGTCTCATTCCGCTCGTGCTGCTGGCCACCATGGTGTCCGTCATCGCATCGCAGGCAGTGATCACGGGTGCCTTTTCGATCGCACAGCAAGCCATGTCACTGGGACTGTTGCCGCGTATGGAAATCACACACACTTCGGAAGAAGAGGCCGGGCAAATCTATGTGGGCCAGGTCAATTGGATCCTGTTGCTTGGCGTCGTGCTGCTGGTGCTGGTGTTCCAGTCCTCATCCAGCCTGGCGTCCGCCTATGGCGTGGCGGTCAATACATCCATGGTGGTTGATTCCATGCTGGCGCTGATATTCTTCTGGAAAGCCCGCACCCTGCCCCGTTGGTTCTCCATACCATCCCTCATTCTGATCCTGTTCATCGAGCTTACGTTTGGCGCTGCCAACATGCTCAAGATTGTTCATGGCGGCTACATGCCCGTGCTTATGGGCGCAACTATCATTCTGCTGATGCTGACGTGGATGAAGGGCCGAAAGCTTCTAGCTGAAAAACTCGTGAAGGAATCGGTCGAACTCGAAGGCCTTTTGCAAAGCCTCGAACGCCGCTCGCCCACCCGCGTAGCCGGTGCCGCCGTGTTCATGCAGACCGATAATCGCTTTGCACCCTCAGCCCTCATGCACAATCTGAAACACAACCGCGTACTGCATGACAAGCTGGTGTTCATGACCGTCGAAACCACCGACGAACCGCGTCATGAAGGCGACCGTGTGAAAGCACGGCAAACCGCCATGGGTGCCTGGATCGTTGAATGCTTTTTTGGCTACATGGAACAGCCCGATGTGCCAAGGGCACTGCGCGCCTGCAAGGAGTTCGGGCTTGAAATTGATCCGCGTCAGGCCAGCTATTTCATGGGCCGCCGCACTATACGCCTGAACCCGCGCTCGTCGATGCCGTTCTGGCAGCAGCGCATATTCATCATGCTGACAAATCAATCCGCCAGAGCCATAGAATTCTTTCGAATTCCGCCTGACCGCGTAGTCGAGTTGGGCATGCAGATGAGTGTTTGATGCCATCCCTCGCCCTCTTTTCCCTGCCCGGTCGCTTCTGGCGCGGCAATCTTCACACGCACTCCAATCTGTCTGACGGTGCCCTGCCGCTTGACGATGTTGTCAACCGCTACAAGACCGTGGGTTACGATTTCCTCATGATGTCGGACCACTTCACCCATCATTTCAACTTTCCCATCGCCGACACGCGCCACATGCGCGGCAACGATTTCACCACCATACTCGGTGCCGAACTGCACGCACCCGTCACGTCAGCGGGCGAATGGTGGCACATTGTAGCGGCAGGATTGCCACTCGATTTCGCGCCCGTACAACCGGGTGAAACCGGCCCGCAAATCGCCCAACGCGCCGCCGAGGCCGGAGCCTTCATCGGCATCGCCCACCCCGCATGGTCTCAACTCACCATCGAAGACGGCCGCGCCTTGTCCTTTGCTCACGCCGTCGAAATCTACAACCACGGCTGCGCCGTGGAGTGCGACCGCGGTGACGGATTTTACCTCCTTGACCAACTCTTGAACGAAGGCCACAAACACTTGACAGCCTTCGCCACCGACGACGCCCACTTCAAGAACGCCGATCACTTCGGCGGATGGGTGCACGTGAAAGCGGAAAGCCTCGATCCCGACGTGTTGCTTGCAGCGCTGAAGCGTGGCGACTACTATTCCAGCCAAGGCCCGCAATTTCACGACATCGTTTTGGACGGTCACGAACTCATCGTCACGTGCTCCCCCGTTGACACCATCGCAGTGGTCTGCGGCATCTCCCGCACCGCTGTACAAATGGGCCGCGCCATAACAGGTGCCACCCTCGATCTCCGCAAGTTGGAAGATGGCTGGATGATGCAGAAGTCCAGCCCCTGGTTCCGAGTTGTGTTGATAGACCATGCGGGAAAACGAGCGTGGAGCAATCCGATTTGGGTGTAAGCAATGGCTTTGTTCGTTTGGCAATGGCACTTCAACTTCAACAGTGCTATCGCACCGCAACAATTCACCGAGACGACTCATGACCAAACCCACCCGCACCGAAACCGACACGTTTGGCCCCATTGAAGTCTACGCCTCGAAATACTGGGGTGCCCAGGCCCAGCGTTCTTTGCAGAATTTCAAGATCGGCTGGGAAAAGCAGCCTCTGCCCATTGTCCGCGCACTCGGCATTGTGAAACGCGCTTCAGCCGAAGCCAACATGGCGCTTGGCAAGCTCGATGAAAAGCTTGGCGACATGATCGTCAAAGCATCGCAGGAGGTCATCGAAGGCAAGCTCGACCAACACTTCCCTCTGGTTGTCTGGCAAACGGGGTCTGGCACCCAGTCTAACATGAACGCGAATGAGGTGATCTCCAATCGCGCCATCGAGATGACGGGTGGTGCGATGGGATCCAAGAAGCCCATCCACCCCAATGACCACGTGAACATGTCGCAATCCTCCAACGACACGTTTCCGACCGCTATGCACATTGCCTGCGCCGAGGAAATTCATCACCGTCTTGTCCCTGCCCTGCAACAACTGCGCAATGCACTGAACGACAAAGCTCAGACGTGGAAGCACATTATCAAGATCGGCCGCACCCACACCCAGGATGCAACGCCGATCACACTCGGTCAGGAGTTCTCCGGCTACACTCAGCAAATCGACAATGGCATCAAGCGCATTGAGCAAACTCTTCCCGATCTGATGCAACTCGCTCAAGGCGGCACAGCCGTGGGTACCGGTCTTGCCGCCCCAATCGGATTTGCGGAGAAAGTGGCAGAACGCATCGCCGCCATCACGCATCTTAAATTTACAAGCGCGCCCAACAAATTCGAGGCGCTCGCCGCCCATGACGCCATGGTGATGAGCCACGGAGCCATCACATCCGTCGCGATGAGCTGCTTCAAGATTGCCAATGACATCCGCTTCCTTGGCTCAGGCCCGCGTGCGGGCCTTGGTGAACTTTCGCTTCCCGAAAATGAACCCGGCTCTTCCATCATGCCAGGCAAGGTGAACCCAACACAGTCCGAAGCGCTCACCCAGGTCGCTGTGCAAATCCATGGCAACAACGCCGCCATGACCTTTGCGGGATCACAAGGTCATTTCGAACTCAATGTATTCAACCCGGTGATGGCTTACAACTTCCTGCAATCGGTGAGGCTTCTCGCTGATGCTGCTGTTTCCTTTACGGAAAACTGCGTCGTTGGCATTGAACCCCGGCTCGACAACATCGCCAAGGGTCTTGCCAATTCACTGATGCTGGTAACCCCTCTGAAAGAAAAATACGGCTATGACCGGGCCGCGAAGATCGCCAAGACCGCCCACAAGAACGGCACCACGCTGCGCGAGGAAGCCATCAAAGAGGGCATACCGGCGGAAGACTTCGACGCCATCGTCAAACCGGAAAACATGCTGGGGCCATCGTGAACAGAAATACCGTGATCGGACTTGTGGCCGTCATCATCCTGATGCCGCTGGTCTATATTTTCGCCAGCTTCGTCTTTCCTGATGAACCGCAGTACGGATTTCGAGGCTACAACATCAGGCCCGTGCACCCCGCCAACGGCGTAGTCACCGTGCCCACCATTGAAGAAGACGCAAAAGGTGCCACCCTGCACGCCACATTCAAACCTGCATTTCTGGAAAAGATGGGTGGCGTGAAAGCACCAAATCCCAATGGCCTGGACATGACAGTGGATAGCATTGATGACAACGTCAGGGCCTGTGGCGAGGGTGGAGCCATTCCGTCCAAAGCCGGTTTTGCCATTGCCAAAACCTGCGCCGAAGCTGACTTTGCCGCCTGGAAGGCCGAGAAGAAAGCCGCGCTGATTGTCGATGCGCAGCAGAACATGATCGTGTTCGGTGCCAGCAACAACAACCAGGTGAAGCTCTATCACAAGAATCTGGTTGCAACTTACATCTCACCCGACATGGTGCAGTCTGATCGCAAGAAGGAAGCCTGCATCGTGCGTATCACGCTCGATCATTTGATTGGCATTGATCAGAGTGCCGATGTCAACTGCGCGTCCGCTCAATAATGGCCGAGATCATCAATCTGAATCGCAAGCGCAAGGCGAAAGCCCGCAGCGAGGATGCCATACAAGCCGAACTCAACCGGCAGAAATTCGGCCGCACAAAAGCTGAAAAGCAGTTGACTGAAGCAGCGCGAAAACTTTCCCAACATCAGCTTGACCTGCACAAGCGCGAACCGGACTGATGGCCAAAGACCTGAAGCGTTCGCTGTCCGTTGCAGGTCACCGCACTTCTGTTTCACTAGAACCTGAATTCTGGCATGCCCTCACGTTCGCTGCACAGACGGACAAGATTTCAGTAGCAGCCCTCGTGGCCGAGATTGATCGCACGCGCGACAAGCGGAACCTGTCATCGGCCATTCGCGTCTGGGTGTTGAACCGCGCTTTGGCTCAGGGTTGAGGTGGGGCAACAAGACCGCGCCTCACCTGCAACTGCCGGGCATGGCGTATAAGCTCGATCCTCGAAATAGCAGGGCCGCTTTTGATCGCTGAATCAACGATGGCCTGCATTGCACTGGCGCGCTTTTGCCGTTCCGAGGCCTGAAATTTACGCAATCGTGTTTGTTCCCGCAATTCCGCTCGCGTCGCCTGATACGCAGCAAAGCGCTGTTCATCGTCCTTGCGCTGTGCCACTTCCTTTGCGGCAAGTGCTTCCTGTTCCTTTTGCAGCCGCTCAAGCGCAGCCATTTCCTTCGACAGCAACTCATAGCCAAGCTTGGCCGCCAAGGCGGACGTCCCGTTGCGCACTTGCAGGGCCCCGCCCACACCGGTGTAGGAAATTGTCACAGGAGGCAAGCCGGCTCGCGCCGTCAGGGTCATGCTGGTTGTTATGTTCATCTCTCCCGATGTCAGGTCCAGTCGAGGCTGGATTGTGGTGTTCAAACCGGCGGCTTTGACAGCGATGGACGACAATTGAACCGCGCCATTCAACACTTCGAAACTTCCGATGTGGTTGTCAATTTTTGTGCCCGGTGCTGCCACAAGTCTGGTCAGGGCCTGGGCCAGGGCGTCTGGCGTTTGCGCTGCCAGTGCCGCAGATGCAAATCCCTGAAGTGTCAATTGTGGCAACGTGGCGTTCAACAGTCGGAATTGGCCCTTGCCCTGCATTGCCGCCAAAGCCGCAGACGGGCTGCTGCCAGTGGCTTTGAATTCACCGTCCAGCAACACATCGCCACGCGCCAGAACAGTTTCGTTTGCCGTTTTCAGGAAGCGTTCCAGGTCGACGGGCCAATTCATTGATCCCGCGAAGTCGTAGCTTGATCCTCGCGGAATCATGGCAAGATTGAACCTCAAACCGTCTTCGCCAGGCAGCAGCAGGGTGATTTCGCGTTTTCCCGTTTCCAGTCCAAAGCCCACGATGACACCTTTCAGCGCGTCGCCGGTCTCAGTGTCAAACTGCAAGGGTCGAATGAAGATATCGCCGCGCACTCCCGTCGCTGCAATATCTGCAAACCTCACAGCGCCGTCCTGAAGTGCGCCGTTCCACGGCATGAAGATCAGCGTCAGCACTTCACGCGCCGCAAGCTGGTCGGTCTCAAAATCGGCCACCACACGACGATCAGCGGTCAATTCAAATTGTCCCGAAAACCTTCGTCCTGCCAAATTGCCCTTCACATCCAGCAGCGACAATCCAGCATTTTTGGTGGCAACAACTGCGGTCATGTCAAGCGGCTGGCCTGGTTGATTATCCAACGGAAAACCAATGGCTTTCTCCAACTCCTGCCCGTCGCTTGCCGTCGCCGACAGCTTCCCAACCAGACCCAGATAGGGCAACGCAGCATTCGCTGTGCCCTCAAATTTTGCCACGCCGTCAAGTGCGTTCACCGTCGTCACAACGGCGAAGCCTTGTTGCCACGAGCCGTCAAGTTTGAAGCTCACATCTGCAGGGCCAGTTGCCGCAACGGGCATGGTCGTCAACAGCTTTGCAAGCGCTGCACCATTCGTGCTGATCACTTTGCCTGATGCCGCAACATTGGCGGCAGCCCCTCGCTCCAAATCGCGTGCTGTCAAAACCAGCGTAGCTTTCATTGGTCCACTTTTCGCTTGGACATCAATTGACAATTCAGGTCCGGTTTTCTTTGGCACCGCTGTAATCCTGGCGTCGATTTCCGTGCTGCCCAAAGCCTCGGTCCATTTTCCGTCACCGCCCTCCAGTCCGATCAAACGTAAAAAACCGCGCGGATCCAGCGCGTCCAGTCGGAAATTTGCGACACCTTCCGGACCACTGCCATGATCCACGAATGACCCCTCACCCTTCAGGTGGGCTCCGTTGACATTGCCGATGTCGAGAAGCTTGATCTCAAAACCACTGGCGCGGGTCGCAAAGTCAACTGCAACCTCTTGCGCAATCACCCCATTGAGTATGACCGATGCTGCCCGCAGGATCAGTCGGCGGTTTGGTGACTGGGCATTCGCATCTGGCGAGACAAGACCCAACAGAGTTTGCGCACCACCATCGCGCAAAAACGACAGGCCGTCGGGCATCAAGCTATCCAGATCAAGCTGGCCTGCCTCTACCGTCATTGTGAAGTCACGCTCCACCCCGGACCTTGCCGACAGGATCGCGCGGCCCGGTGAACCCTCGAATGCAAATTGCACATCAGACAATCCGAAATTGTCCTTTGACCAGTCCACAGTGCCCGACTGAACTTGCAGCCGCCCCCTGCTGCCGGTCCAGCGTTTTTCGAGGGCCGAGCGCCATGTCGGTGAAAGCCAGGCGAGAAAGGTGCGGGTATCGGAACTTTCAAACTTGAATTTGCCGCCCAGTTGTGCCGCCGCTTCCCCCGGAAACACAATGCCGTCAAACACGCCGACTGATCGACCGGGAAAGTCGGCTGCAAAGCGTGTCACCCTGATAGCCTCGCGCTGCGCGTTCCCCGCCAGACGGACTTCGTTCAAGCTTTGCCCGCCACTGGTCAGAACACTGACATTCAGGCTGAAATCCGCCACGAGCTTCGACGGCAGCATCCCCATCAGTTGATTGGCGACTTTCAGAAACCCTCCGTCGCGCCAGTGCTGCAAGGCCGTATTTCCCAGCAGAGTGTCTAGGTTGACGCGCGGTGACTTCAACTCGACGCTGGCCGTTGCCTGCGAACCAAACTCAACGAAGGCATTGCCTTCAATCAAAGTGCCACTGTCCTTCCGGTCAACGGGTGCGATCTTCAGTTTGAACAGGCTCAGCCGCTGGGTTGATGCTTCGAACTGTGCCTGCATGGACAGCGGTTTCAAGGCACCTTCAACACTGGTCTTGGCACCTTCAACAGCTTGCGGGTCAAGCCGCACGGCACCCTTCAACTGCACACCATCCCAGTCTCCTTCCAACGAGAGCATGGGATAAACCACTTCCACAGGTGAAAGCTTGACTGTGAATTTGAGCGGTGTGTCAGGCTGTTTTTCAGCTGAGGTCACCACCAGGCCAAATGGCAGTTCGTTCCACTTGGCCTCGCCCTGCATGCGCCAGGGTCCCAGAACCGATTGTGCAGACAGTCTGCCATTCACCCCGGCAAACACACCGGAATGGCCATTGCGCAGATCGTCAAACGACACCAGCCCACCGCTCAACACGATCTGGTCAAGCTTGACACGCGACAGCAGACCTTGCCCCGTGACCTTTTCCTGCGGCGTGAATATCCAGTTGACATCACCAGAGGCACTGCGTTGTAAATTGACCTGAGGCTTCTCAACGTCGACACTTTCAACATTCAAGCTGCCATTGAACAAGCCAGCCAATGCAAGCGAAACCCTCACCACATCGGCTGTGACAAAAGCCTCGCTGGAAAATCCTTGCGGATTTCCGATGGAGACTTGCTGCGCCTCAAGCTGTGGCCATGGAAACAGGGAGATGGCAATATTGCCGCCGATGGTCACCTCGCGTCCGGTTACTTTTTCTCCAAAACTTTCGAGGTCAGAACGGTAACTGTTCCACGGAACAAGATAAGGTGCTGCCAAAGCCGCCGTGACGGCAAGCACCAGTACAACACCGAAATAGAAAACCGGAGAACGCCAGATGCTCATGCAAAATCCGGTGCGGCGTTCTTGCCGGGGTTCATGATATTGAAAGGGTCAAGCGCGTGTTTTATCGCGATCATCACATCCACGCCATTGCCATGCTCATCTCGCAGATACTTTCGCTTGCCACTTCCAATGCCATGTTCACCGGTGCAGGTGCCGCCCATGTCGAGAGCACGGGCAATCAACCGGTCATAGGCAGCCTTCACCTGTGTTACCTGCGTGTTGTCCTCTGTGTCACAGAACATGGCCACATGAAAATTGCCGTCGCCCACATGCCCGATCATCGGACCGAAGATATTGTGGCGTTCAAGATCGATCCGCGTCTGTTCCACACACTCGGCAAGTCGTGAAATCGGCACACAGACATCGGTCGAAAAGGCATCGGATTTTCCGGGCGCAATGGACTTGCTGGCCCAGAACGCATCATGCCGCGCCTGCCAAAGCTTCAGCCGATCCTCCTCCTTCGTCGCCCACTGGAAGTCGCCACCACCATGTTCAGCAGCAATAGCGTAAAACAACCCGGACTGCTCTTTCACACCGGCATGCGTTCCATGAAATTCCACAAACAGGGTGGGCGCTTCCGTCAGCATCAATTTCGAATAGGCATTGATGGCCTTGATATGAACGGCATCGACAAGCTCGATCCGCGCAACTGGAATGCCGCTTTGAATGGTGTCGATTGTGGTGAGACAGCACGCCTCTACGGACGGAAACGAACACACGCCAGCAGCCATGGCTTCCGGAATACCCTGAAGCTTCAGCGCCACTTCCGTGATGACACCCAGCGTGCCCTCACTCCCCACCATCAAACGTGTCAGATCATAACCGGCGGAAGACTTCCTTGCCCTTCCGCCCGTGCGTACGATCTCGCCATTGGCCATCACGACTGTCAGGCCCATGACGTTCTCGCGCATGGTGCCGTAACGCACCGCATTGGTGCCAGAGGCCCGCGTCGCTGCCATGCCGCCCAGCGAGGCATCAGCACCCGGATCAATCGGGAAAAACAGGCCCTGGTCCCTCAGGTGTGAATTCAGAACCTTGCGGGTAACGCCCGCCTCGACCCGGCAATCAAGATCTTGAGCGTTGACCTCCAGAATATTCCCCATCCCGTTGGTATCAATCGATATTCCGCCCCAGGGTGCGGTGAAGTGACCCTCCAGTGAGGTGCCCGTACCAAAAGCAATGACGGGAACGCGATGTTCAGCACACGCCAAAACCACGGCCTGTACCTCCGCCGTCGATTGCACGAAGGCCACGGCATCCGGCGCATGCCCTGCCGCCCAGGTCAAATCCTTGCCGTGCTGCTCTCGCGTGGCAGGTGCTGTTGACAGGCGATTTCCCAACACGTTGTGCAAACGTGTGATCACGGCTTGAGTGGCGCTGCGAAGCGGGCGAGTATCCATGCCCGAAACTTAACACAAATCACCGGACAAGCCATGGCCCACCGTTCTTCCACCATGACAATCGAAAACCAGTGGATCGATTACAACGGCCACTTCAACATGGCCTATTATGGGGTGCTTTTCGACCGTGCCGCCGACGAGATGTTCGTCAAACTGGGTTTGGGCCCCGACTATGTGAAGAAAACCAACAACAGCTTCTTCACCCTCGAAACCCACTGCTCATATCTCAGAGAGATGAAATCCACCGACCCCGTCGCGGTCGAGTCACAGATCATCGACCACGATCACAAACGCGTCCACTACGTGCAGCAGATGAAACACGCAGAGGAAGGCTGGGTCGCCTGCATCCTCGAAGTCATGGTGGCCCACGTCGATCTCACCGTGCACAAAACGTCTGACTTCCCGAAAGATGTAAAGGCTCGGATTGACGTGATGGCTGCAAAACACAAGCCAATGGCCGTCCCGAACCAAGTGGGTCGCAAAATCGGAATGCCGCGCAAGGCCTGAGCCTTGACATGTGCAGCACATGAAACTATGTTTTCCGCATGAACAAGCACGTCCAAATCCGGAATGTTCCAGATGCAAAGCACCGCAAGTTAAAGGCGCGTGCTGCCCAACACGGCATGACCATAACTGATTACGTTCAGCGGTTGATTGACCGGGACTTGCAGAAACCAAGTTGGGCGGAAGTTGCGGCGATCATAGAACAGATGCCGACACACATTTCTAGCGGAGACACTCCAACGCAGACAGTTCGCGCGAACCGAGATGAAATGTGATCGTTGTTGACGCGTCGGCAGTTGTAGAAATGTGTCTGGGTACACGAGCAGGCAAGATGATTTCGCGAACCATCGTCGAAAACGAGGTTGACCTTACCGCACCTGAGTTGTTGTCGCTCGAGGTTATCCATGCGTTGCGCAAGCGACTAAATCTCAAACTGTTGTCTGAGCGGCATGCGATCCAGGCATTCCGCAATCTTTGCATGATGCCAATACAATACTTGTCGCACGCGGAGCTGGTTCAACGCGTGTGGCAACTCAAAGCCAACATGTCAGCCTACGATGCATCCTACGTCGCTCTCGCAGAAAAACTCAGCGCACCAATCTGGACCTGTGATAGCAAGTATCAGAATACGCCAATTCACAAAGCAAAGACTGTATTCTTCGACCCCGCCCCATAACCGTCACACCCCTGTGAAATTCAGGCCTCATTCAGACTCCAGTGTGCATTCACATACACACAAGCACTAAAGGAGGCTCATATGACAAACAATGGATACCAGCATTTCGCTGAGGCCCTTGTCTTCGCCCATGGCCCCAAGGCCTTGAACGAAGCCATTCGCCATGCGGAATTCTGCCTGAAACAGGGTGACACCGACATGGCCGCCCACTGGCAAGCCACAATCGAGGAAGTGCGCAATTACAAGAAACCGGTCCCCTGCAAACCGACCGAATTTTCCTTCGCCGCCTGAACAAATCTCGAACACATGCTATATGGGCCTTTTGGGGATTCGCCCCGGAAGGCCCATATTGTTTGCATGCCCATAGATCTCGCTGATTTCGACAACGAACCCCACGTGCCCCATCCCGGCGGCAATGTGTCCCGCGCCCTGGCCAATTCAGACCAGCAATACTTGAAGGGCCTTAACCCAGAACAGCGCGAAGCCGTGCTCTCCATCGATGGTCCACTGCTCGTGCTTGCAGGCGCAGGCACTGGCAAGACCCGCGTGCTGACTACGCGTCTCGCCCATGTGCTCAGCACGCGCAAAGCCTGGCCGAATCAAATCCTCGCCGTCACCTTTACGAACAAGGCGGCCCGCGAGATGAAAGAGCGAATCGGCATGCTCATCGGCGGCATGGTCGAGGGCATGACATGGCTTGGCACCTTCCATTCCATTGGCGTCAAGATACTCCGCAACCACGCCGAACTCTGCGGCCTCAAATCCGGCTTTTCCATTCTGGATATGGACGACCAACTCCGTCTCCTCAAACAACTCCTGGAGGTCGAAAACATCGACGAAAAACGCTGGCCCGCCCGTCAACTTGCCAGCATGATCGATAGCTGGAAAAACCGCGGCCTCACGCCGGACCAAGTGCCAAAAGCTGAGGGATACGCTTACGGCAACGGCATCGGTGCCAAACTTTACGGCGACTATCAGGCCCGCCTCAAGATCATCAACGCCGCTGACTTCGGTGACTTGCTGCTTGAGCCGCTACGCATGTTCCAGGAAAATCCTGACGTGTTGAAAACCTATCAGGAGCGTTTCAAATACATGCTGGTGGACGAGTATCAGGACACCAACATCGCGCAATACCTCTGGCTGCGCCTGCTCGCCCAGGGTCACAGGAACATCTGCTGCGTGGGTGATGATGACCAGTCGATCTATGGCTGGCGCGGTGCGGAAGTTGACAACATCCTCCGCTTCGAAAAAGATTTCCCCGGTGCGAAAGTCATCCGCCTCGAACAGAACTATCGCTCCTCGCCGGATATTCTGGGTGCCGCCTCCGGCCTCATTGCCAGGAATGAATCGCGACTCGGCAAAACCCTGCACACCACCAAAAACGAAACCGAAAAAATCAAGCTGCGTGGCCACTGGGATTCTGAGGAAGAAGCCCGCAGCTTGGGCGACGATATCGAGAGCCTCTACAGCCAAGGTGAACGCTATTCCGACATGGCCATCCTCGTCCGCGCCTCCTTCCAGATGCGTTCATTCGAAGACCGCTTCATCACGCTGGGCTTGCCCTACCGCGTGGTCGGCGGCCCGCGCTTTTACGAACGCGCCGAAATCCGCGATGCCGTGTCCTATCTCGCAGTCGTCCTGTCGCCCGACAATGACTTGAAATTCGAACGCATCATCAACACACCCAAACGCGGCATTGGTGATGCCTCGATCAAGAAAATGTACGACGTGGCACGAAAGCAAGGCACCTCGCTTTACAGTGCCGCCAGCAGCATGATCGCCACTGATGAACTCCCTAACAAGGCCCGCACCTCCCTGCGTCTGTTGCTGGAAAATTTCAGCCGCTGGCGGCAACAGCGCCAGGCCCTGCCCCACACGGAACTCGCCGAAATCATCCTCGATGAATCGGGCTACACCGAGATGTGGCAGAACGACAAATCACCAGAGG
>JANNNG010000102.1:0-8263 GCA_031398425.1 Hyphomicrobiales bacterium
GATCACCCAAGGCAGTCGATAGATGCCGTGCGAGCGGCAATCATCCCGTTCACCCTCGACCATCACCCGTCCAACAGCCCGGGCATGGTCTTCGCTCAAGCCAGCTTTCATCAGGACAGCCTCGAGCAAGGCAGCAAGTTCGGCAACATCAAGGTAAACAGTGTCAGGAGTATCCGGCATCGCCTTCTCAGCTCTTCACCGCCGCCATAAACGCACTCGCTCCCGCCCGCATCAAATCCGTATCTGTCGGCCCAGCCATAAACGTGAATCCGATTTCGGTGTAAGCTTTCACCCCATCGACTGTTCCGGCAAAGGCCGCAGCGATCAAGTTGTTCTGCTTGCAGGCCGCCACGACTGTTTGCATGGCCGCCAGTGTTGCGTCGCCCAGCCGATCAATCTTGGCACCATTGCTCAGCGCAATTGATAGATCGGATGGCCCCACGAACAGCCCGTCCAGTCCCGGCACCGCCGCTATCGCGCCAACATTGTCCAGCGCTTCTTGGGTTTCGATCATCGCCAGCACAAGGGTTTCGTGGTTGGCTTGCTTCAGATAATCTGCGGCGACCACCCCCGCCGATTGCAGCATGGTGTAGCCGCCCCAGCTTCTTTGCCCAACGGGTGGATATTTTGCGGCTTTGACCAGCGCCTGCACCTGCGCCACGGAATTGGTCATGGGTGCGATCACACACGCTGCTCCCATGTCCAGCGCTGAGTTCACGATGCCCGGATCATTCCAGCGCACGCGTACTATCGCAGGCTTGCCCACGGCGTTGATGGCGGCCACCTGTTTGGCGGCTTCGCCCATGTCGATGGTAGAATGTTGCAGGTCGATGGCGACCGCATCAAACGCCAGCCGTGCGACTTGCCCCGCCAGTTCCGCCCCCGGCGTGCCGAGCCACGGGAACACCAGCGGCTCGCCTGTGGCCAGACGTTTGCGCAACCCAAATTGCGCCGACATTTACTGAGCTTTAATTTGTGCGATGGCTTCACCCATCAATTCATCCATGGTGCGCCGGACCTGATGTTCCGACTGGTCCACGTTCTTGGCCTTGAAATCACCCATCACCTTGCGCACCACGTCATCATCGCCCGCCTCTTCAAAGTCAGCGGCCACCACTTCCTTGGCGTATTGGGTTGCGGCATCGCCGGAAAGCCCCAGCTTTTCCGCAGCCCACATCCCCAACAGCTTGTTGCGCCGCGCCGTGGCCTTGAACTGCAACTGTTCGTCATGGGCAAACTTGTTTTCAAAACCGGCCTTGCGATCTTCAAATGTCGTCATGGAATTCTCCTGCCAAATCAAAACCCTGCTGTGGACCATCAATTAGCCATGCGCCAGCGCCAAATCAACCCGCACCAAAAACCCATCCAAAAACATTGTGCATCGCAGCAATTTCCGCTAATGACGCGCCAGCTTTTCAACAGCATGCATAATTTTCATAACAAGCACCCCCGGCGTGTTATTGGGGGCAGAAGGTACTGCGTCCATTGAGGATTCTCCAAATGAACAACAAGCGCACCCGCATTTACGAGGGCAAGGCCAAGATTCTCTATGAGGGTCCGGAGCCGGGCACCGTTGTGGTGCATTTCAAAGACGACGCAACCGCTGGAAACGGCGAAAAGAAGTCGGTGATCGAAGGCAAGGGCGTTCTGAACCAGCGCATCTCCGAATTCCTGTTCCAGCGCATCAACGAACTGGGCCTGCCGACCCACTTCATTCGTTCGCTCAACATGCGTGAACAGCTGGTGCGGGAAGTTGAAATTATCCCGCTCGAAGTTGTCGTCCGCAACGTGGCGGCAGGCTCTATCTCGAAGCGCTTGGGGATAGAGGAAGGCACCGCCTTGCCCCGCTCCATCATTGAGCTTTACTACAAGAACGACAAGCTGGGCGACCCCATGGTGACAGAAGAACATGTCACAGCCTTCGGCTGGGCCAGCCCCCAGGAAATGGACGACATCGTGCACATGTCGATCCGCATCAATGACTTTTTGTCAGGCTTGTTTCTGGGCATCGGCATCAAGCTCGTCGACTTCAAGCTGGAATACGGTCGCTTCTATGAAAACGACATGATGCGCATCGTGTTGGCTGACGAAATCAGCCCCGACAATTGCAGGCTTTGGGACGTGACGACAAAAGATAAGATGGACAAGGACAGATTCCGCCGCGACATGGGGGGCCTCGTCGAGGCCTATCACGAAGTGGCTCGGCGACTGGGAATCATTCAGCCGAATGAAACGCCGGAACGGTCGAAGCCGAAACTGGTGAAAAGCGATTGAGGAGAATTCCCTCTCCGTCACGCTCATGCGTGCCGCCTCTCCCGCAAGCGGGCGAGGATAATGGTCTAATTTCCTCGCCCGCTTGCGGGAGAGGTGGCAGTCGCGAAAGCGACTGACGGAGATGGACTGAACCAAGGACGTTGCAATGAAAGCCCACATAAAAGTCACCCTGAAACCCGGCGTCCTCGACCCCCAAGGCAAAGCCATCGAAGGTGCACTCGGCTCTCTCGGTTTCGGAGGCATCAACGGCGTGCGCCAGGGCAAATATTTCGAGATCGATCTGGCGGAATCCGATCGCGTTAAGGCCGAAACACAAGTGAAGGCCATGTGCGAGAAGCTGATCGCGAACATGATCATTGAGAATTACGCGATTGAATTCACATGAAGTCCGCCGTCATCCTCTTCCCCGGCATCAACCGTGAAACCGATATGGCCAAAGCGCTGCATGCGGCGACGGGTGTGAAGCCGCACATCGTCTGGCATACTGATACTTCTCTGCCAGATGTTGATTTGGTTGTGGTGCCTGGGGGTTTTTCTTACGGTGATTATCTGCGCTGCGGGGCGATTGCTGCCCGTTCGCCTATCATGTCAGATGTTCGCGCCAAAGTCTTGAAAGGCTTGAAAGTTATCGGCGTCTGCAATGGCTTTCAGATCATCACCGAGGCTGGACTTTTGCCGGGCGTTTTAATGCGCAATGCGCAGCTTCGTTTTGTTTGCAGGGAAGTCAAACTCAAGGTGGAAAACAACCGCACCTTCTTCACCAACAAGATGACGGAGGGCCAGATTATCCACTGCCCTGTGGCCCATGGTGAGGGAAACTATATCTGCGATGCTGAGACTTTGAACCGACTTGAAGGTGAGGGCCGTGTGTTGTTCCGTTATGCTGATGGCAGCAACCCGAATGGTGCCATGAACGATATCGCAGGCATTGTGAACGAGGCTGGCAATGTCATCGGCATGATGCCGCACCCTGAAAACATGGTGGAAGCGTTGCATGGTCGCACTGATTGCAAACCGTTGTTCGAAAGCTTGCTCGCGGCGTGAAGTCCCTCTCCGTCAGTCGCTTCGCGCCTGCCACCTCTCCCGCAAGCGGGCGAGGATATGTATTTCCTCGCCGGCTTGCGGGGTGTGGTGGCACGCCCCAGGCGTGACGGAGAGGGAATTCCTTACTGCAAGGTATCAATATCGTTCTGCGTCACCGTGTAGGTGGCAGTGAACGTCACGAAATCTCCGCTGGCCAGTGTACCCCAGATTGAATTCGACGGATTGCCGTCAGGTGAATCACCTGTCGGCGCATTGTCCGTTCGCACGTGGCTTCCCGGCACGGGATCTGTTCCTGATCCATTGTGCACATCACTCACCGAAACATTGTTGATGACAATGGCGCTCGGGTTGGTGACACGGTAGGTGTAGATGATGACCTGTCCCACCGTGACTGGCCCTGCGGTGTTGGCGGTTTTCTGGATGATGAGGGCTGGCCCCGAATAAGTATTGGTGTAGGTGCAGATGATGTCATTGCCGGGTGCTGTCACATTTGTATCCAGCGTCACCGTTCGAGCGCCCAGATTGTTGGTCGCAGTGCCCGATGCAAAGCCACTGCAGGCAATGTTTGTGACTGCAAACCCCGCAACGGCTGACTCGGTAATGACAGTTGAAGTGGAGAAATTCACCAGCGGTATGGCGACACTTGAAACAGTGTTGGCCGCACCGGTGCCTGTTGTCGTGAGAACCACAGGGGACGTGGAAAGATTAGGACTGGTGAATGAAAACGCGCCAATGTTGTTGATCGTCGTCTTGCGCAGTTGCAGTGTGGTCCAGGATACGGTGACGTTGCCGTCCACACCACCTGCGCTGCTGTTGGCACCTGGCGTGATCGTGCCTGATACATAGCCCACAAAGGCGGTATTGAGAAAAGACCCGCCGCCACCCGGTGAACCCCCACTACCACCACCGCCACCGCCGGAATAGCCGCCGCCACCGCCCGATTCACGATGTGAGGCCGCACCACCCCCGCCAAATCCAGCACCTCCGCTCGCACCCAAACCATCAGCGCCTGAGGGATCAGTCGTCTGATTGGATGTGCCGCCAGCGCTAACGCTCAATCCGTCACCAAGGACAGTGTCAGCAATGGCCCCACCTGTCGTACTGCTGGGTCCAACAGACACAACATTGCCACCTGCGGCGTTGATACCGCCACCGCCTGCACCGCCGTCCCCAATCGGAGCGACCGTGCCCCCAGAATTACCTCCGCCACCGCCACCGCCCGCTGTTCCCCCAGCGCCATTGGTCGTACCTGTCGTACCAACTCCTCCAGCGGTGCCAGCCTGCCCACCGCCGCCATCGCCCGTGTTGTCCTCGCCGCCGCCACCGCCTGCCACCATGACCAGCGTTGCATTGATGAACACCCCCGTGCCACCACCGCCGCCTGATTCAAGGTCACCATTGCTGCCGCGTTGTCCCACCACATAGCGGATGGTGTCACCCGGTGTGACGTTGAACACTGCGGTGATGCTTGCCCCTGCCCCAGACCCAAAGGTGGCGCTGCCCGTGGCTTGGCCACCATCCGCACCGCGCATGGTGATCCGCACGCGCGTGACCCCGGCTGGAACAATGGTACTGCCTGCAGTGGCTGGTGTTGAAAAAGTTTGGACGGCAGCATGAACTGGCGACGCGCCGAGGAAAAATGGCAACGCGACCACCATGTGCCACGCCCTGTTGCGTACCCTGGAACTGCCCCTCTTACGCATGTCTCACAAACACACCCGCCGTACGCACACTCATCTTTTCCACTAACCAGAAGCGGGTAAAGTTGCGGTTAACCAAGTGGGCAAGGATTTCCCTTTCCGTCATTGCTTCGCAATGCCAACTCTCCCGCAAGCGGGCGAGGAGAAGAATCTTATCCTCGCCCACTTGCGGGAGAGGTGGCACGCACGAGCGTGACGGAGAGGGAATGATAACTCAAATGCAATCGAATTGCTTCACGCCTTGGCAACTCTGACATTTCTTCACAAACAATTCACACCAAGTTTTAGCCAAATTGTCAGGGGTTGCTGCGAAAGTGCGAGCATCAACAAGAGGCCATCCATGCAAAAGGTTTTGAACTTGCTGCTCAAGCGGAAAATCTCCATACAACGTGTCGATGATATGCCGAACGCCGGAGCGCGAACGGCGTTGGATCAGCGCATGAATCGCATGCTGGCGCTGCACAGTGACGTACCAATGCCGCAACGCGCCTTTGCACCTCTGTCAAATCCTACTCAAATCCGACAGGATTCTTGAACTCCTTGTTGATTACGATCGGCGTTAACGCTGGATTAACGTTCACAACTCGTGTGGAACTTGAAGGCACAGGCGACGCCTGCCTTTCAAGGGAGAGACACAATGTTCAAGACGTTTTTCATGGCCAGATCCGCCGACCCCGCAATCGATGCAGAATTTGAGCGCACCATCGAGGTGCTCCGCGAACGCATGGAGAAACTGATGCAAGACGAAATCATCAAGCGTCAGCGCTTTTCGACGGTGCACAGTGCGCCAGCAGGTTATGTTGAGACCTGGGGTGTCCGTGTCCCTGTCAACAGCCCAATTTCCCAATTGTGAGGACGTGATTCCATCGCTAAACGGCGGCCATGAAAACAGCCGCCGCCGAACCGAAGATCACCCCCGAACTGGTTGCCCAGCATGGCCTGAAGCCAGACGAGTACGAGCGCTTCAAGGGACTCTTGGGGCGCGAGCCGACCTTCACAGAACTTGGTATCTGTTCTGCGATGTGGAACGAGCACTGTTCCTACAAGTCGTCGAAGAAGTGGCTGAAGCAGCTGCCAACGCAGGGCTCGCGTGTCATCCAGGGCCCCGGTGAAAATGCCGGGGTCATCGACATTGGTGATGGTCAGGCGATTGTGTTCAAAATGGAGTCGCACAACCACCCCTCCTTCATTGAACCCTATCAGGGGTCGGCCACGGGTGTGGGTGGCATCCTCCGCGACGTGTTCACGATGGGTGCACGGCCAATAGCGGCATTGAATGCGCTACGCTTTGGCGAACCGTCACACCCCAAGACGCGGCATCTGGTATCGGGTGTCGTTGCAGGTGTGGGCGGCTACGGCAACTCTTTTGGTGTTCCCACGCTGGGCGGGGAAGTAAACTTTCACGCCCGCTATAATGGCAACATACTGGTCAACGCCATGGCCGTTGGTCTCGCTGACGCCGACAAGATATTCTATTCCAAGGCCAAGGGTGTGGGTCTGCCCGTGGTGTATCTCGGCGCAAAGACGGGCCGCGACGGCATTCACGGGGCTACCATGGCGTCAGCCGAATTTGACGACAAGACCGACGAAAAGCGCCCGACGGTTCAGGTGGGCGACCCCTTCACCGAGAAATGCCTCCTTGAGGCCTGCCTGGAATTGATGGCGTCCGGTGCGGTTATCGCCATTCAGGACATGGGCGCTGCCGGCCTTACATCGTCGTCGGTTGAGATGGGGGCCAAGGGTGATCTCGGCATTGAGTTGAACCTGGATCACGTGCCCTGCCGCGAGGAGGGAATGACCGCCTATGAGATGATGCTGTCGGAATCCCAGGAGCGCATGTTGATGATCCTGCGGCCAGAGATGGAAAAGGCATCACATGCCATTTTCAAGAAATGGGGATTGGACTTTGCGATCATCGGCAAGACTACAGATACGCTACGTTTTGTCATCAAGCATGGCGGTGATGTGAAAGCGGATCTGCCGATCAAGCAGATGGGTGATGAGGCTCCGGAATATGATCGGCCATGGGTGGAACCAAAAAAACTCAGTGCACTGAATGATGTTGAAGCACCTGCGGATATGAAAGCTGCCATTCTGAAGATCACGGGTTCCCCCGACATGTGCTCACGCCGCTGGGTGTGGGAGCAGTATGACTCGCTGATCCAGTCCAACTCCGCGCAGATACCGGGGGGCGATGCTGGCGTGGTGCGTATCAATGAAAAGAAGGCCATCGCCGTGTCGTCTGACGTCACACCGCGATATGTTGAAGCTGATCCCTATGAGGGCGGCAAACAGGCTGTTGCCGAATGTTGGCGTAATCTGACAGCTGTCGGCGCAACCCCCATCGCCATCACCGACAATCTCAACTTCGGCAATCCTGAACGCGCCGAAATCATGGGGCAGTTCGTGTTCGCGCTGAAAGGCATCGGAGAAGCCTGCACCGCACTGGAGTTTCCAATCGTCTCCGGCAACGTGTCACTCTACAATGAAACCAACGGCCAGGCCATCTTGCCTACGCCTACCATCGGCGGTGTGGGGCTTATTGCTGATTGGTCGAAGATGGCCACGGTCAAGTTCAAGGTGCAGGGCGATGCCATCCTGTTGGTGGGTGCCAAGGGCTCGCACCTCGGCCAATCTATTTATTTGCGCGAAATACTTGGACGAGAAGAAGGCGCACCTCCGTCCGTAGATTTGAGTACTGAAAAGAAGAACGGTGACTTCGTGCGGGACTTGATCATTTCAGACCAAGTCACTGCCGTTCATGACATTTCTGACGGCGGACTGGCCTCAGCCGTGATCGAAATGGCATTGGCCGGAGACTTGGGTGCGGAGTTGATGGTGAGTGATCACCGCGAATTGTTTGGCGAAGATCAGGCAAGATATGTGCTGACGTGCCCGCCCAGGGAAGTGGCCAAGATCATCACGCAGGCGCATGTGAAGGGCGTTCATATCGTGCGGGTGGGCAATGTGTCGGGCTTGAAGGAAGTGAATTTCGGCGGGACGTTAGTAACGCTGGCGGACTTGAGTGCGGCCCACGAAAGCTGGTTTCCGGCCTACATGGCGGGATAGGAAAGCAACTCACACCATAACCACCTTCATCCCCACGGTCACATTCGCAAACAGGTGAACGATGTCACCGTCCAGCATGCCGATGCAGCCGGCGGTGTTCTTCTTGCCGATGTCTTCGAACTTCGCTGCACCATGAATGCGATTGATCGTATCAACCTTGCCCTTGTAGAGATACA
>JANNNG010000163.1:0-5242 GCA_031398425.1 Hyphomicrobiales bacterium
GCCAAATGCCCTGCCGAATGGCGCGATGATGCACTGGCTGTGAAGTGGGATACCATCCGCGGTGTCCGCAGCGTGGTCACAGCCGCACTCGAAATCGAACGTGCCAACAAGAATATCGGCTCGTCCCTCGAAGCCGCACCCAAGGTTCATGTGGAAAAAGGTTCGGCAGAAGCCGCAGCCTTGCGTGATTGCGATTTCGCCGAAGTCTGCATCACGTCGGCTATCGAAGTGATCGAAACCGAGACGCCGGGCGTGACAATCAACTTTGCGAAAGCAGATGGTGCAAAATGCGCCCGCTCCTGGAAGATTTCAAAGGACATCGGCACCGACAAGGACTTCCCCGACATTACCCCGCGTGATGCTGAGGCTGTGCGCGAGTGGCAGACACGGTTTGGGAAGATGGTGTGAGTCCCCTCTCCGTCTCGCGCTTGCGCGCGATCCACCTCTGCCGCAGGCGGGCGAGGAAAAGAGAACTCATCCTCGCCCGCTTGCGGGGGAGGTGGCATCGCGCCAGCGATGACGGAGAGGGAATATGACCCGCCTCGGCCTCCTCATCGCAGCGCTCGTCTTCGCTTTAGACCAACTGACTAAATGGTACATTCTCCGCGTCATCAATCTCGACGAACGCGAACCCATTCAATTGACACCTTTTCTCGACCTCGCCATGGCCTGGAATAAGGGTGTGTCCTATGGCCTGCTCGCCACCCACATGCAGGGCCTGCTCGTGGCGCTCAGTGTCGGCATCTCAATCATGTTGGTAGTCTGGCTGCGCAAAGCCACGAAACCTTTGGCCGCTGCGAGCTACGGCATGTTGATCGGAGGTGCGCTGGGCAACGCGCTGGATCGCCTGCTGCACGGTGCCGTTGCAGATTTCGTGTCTCTGCATTGGGGCACCTGGCACTGGTATATTTTCAACGTGGCCGATATTGCCATTGTTGCAGGAGTGGTTTTGCTGCTTTATGATGCACTTATTGACGGCCGAAAGAGCTGACCTCTCGTTTTCGCCGCATTGTCGGGGTAAAAGCCATCGTCAGAAGTGGGAGCGAGTCTGTGATATTGAAGCATGTGAGTATGGCCTTGATGGCTTTTACGCTGGCCGGATGTTCCTCCGGCCTGCTCGGTGGTGGTGGGTCAGCACCGACAGCACAACCGCAGATACAGGTCAACAACCAGCTGGCCATGCCGCCGGATTTGTCGCTGGCACAGCCTGGAACTCGTGCGGCTCCTGCCCCCACTTATAAGTCCGCCAGCCTCGCCGCCCCGTCCGATGACAATCTGTACGGCGACACGGCACCGCGCGCTGCCCCCGTTGATGTTTATGAAAAATATGGCGTAAACAAATTAAACCCCGATGGCACTAAGAAGAACGACAATGTGCTGCGCGAAGAATTGCGCCAGGCGGTGATCGCCGAAAAACGCAAAACAAATCCCAACTACGGCACCATCCGCAACATCGGCGAATTGTTCCGCGACCAGTGAGATTTCTCGTCTAGACTCTGACGATGCGAATCCGACGGCTATCCCAGGGCACCATCAACCGCATCGCCGCCGGCGAAGTGGTGGAACGGCCAGCCAGTGTGGTCAAAGAATTGGTTGAGAACGCCATTGATGCGGGTGCGACGCAAGTGGATGTGGTGTTCAGAGGCGGCGGCAAGGCGCTGATCCGTGTTTCAGATAATGGCTTTGGCATGTCGGCGGAAGAATTGCTGGTGGCTGTCGAGCGTCATGCCACGTCAAAAATTCCTGATGATGATCTCATCAACATTTCCACACTCGGTTTTCGCGGCGAAGCATTGCCGTCTATTGGCAGTGTCGCACGAATGAATATCACCTCTGTGACACGGGGCCAAAAAGATGCACACAACATCGCAGTTGCTGCCGGTGATGTGGGTGAAGTTGGGCCCGCGACACTGAACAGCGGCACCGAAGTCGAGGTGCGCGATTTGTTTTACGCCACACCGGCACGCCTGAAATTCTTGAAAACTGACCGCAGCGAAAATGCGGAAGCCCTGGACGTCATCCGCCGCCTGGCACTGGCCCACCCTGAAGTCGGGTTTTCCTTCGTGACGGAAGAGCGGGAATGGCTGCGCACACCCAAAGCCGATACTCGTGAAAGCCGCGTGGCCCGCATCATGGGCAAAGACTTCGCCGACAATGCCGTGCCCGTTTCCGGTGGTGCCGAAGATATCGTGATTGAAGGCTTCGCCGGTCTGCCCACATTTCAGCGTGCCCAGGGCACCCTGCAATATGCCGTGGTGAATGGCCGTCCGGTAAAAGACAAGTTGATCGCTGGCGCACTTCGCGGCGCCTATGCTGATGTCATGCCGCGCGGTCGCTTTCCCGCCGTCGTGTTGTATATCACCTGTGCCGCTGATCGTGTGGACGTCAACGTCCACCCCGCCAAAACCGAAGTGCGCTTTCGCGATCCAGGTTTCGTCCGTGGACTGATGGTTTCCGCAATCCGGCGGGCCCTGGCGGGGCAGGGTGTGAAATCAGACAGCACCGCCACACGGGCCACGGCGCAAGCGTTCACGCGACCTGCAGGGTGGCCACCGACACAAGAGAGTGCGGGAAATTTTGCTGAGTCAGCGCAGGCCGCATTTGCCATGAACATGCCGCCGCAATCCATGATCGCTGAGCCGGATGTGCTCACAGAGATTGCACATCCTCTCGGTGTGGCTCGCGCCCAATTGCATGGCAACTACATTGTCGCTGAGACCGAGGGTGGAATGATTCTGGTCGATCAGCACGCCGCCCATGAACGCATTGTCTACGAACAATTGAAGCGCGAACGTGCAGGTCAAGGCATCGTCACGCAGCCTTTGCTGGTGCCACAGGTGGTGGACCTTGATGGCGTCACACTGGCCAATGTGTTGTCGGTCGCTGCGTTATTGTCCCAGGCAGGTCTTGTTATCGAAGGCTTCGGCGAAAATGCCGCCCTGGTCCGCGAAGTGCCCGCATCGCTGGGTAATGGAAACATCCCCGCACTTCTACGCGACATTGCCGATGACATGTCCGAACTTGAGCAGATCGCTAGCGTGGAAGCCCGCCTGAATCACGTCCTCGCCACCTTTGCCTGCCACCACTCCGTACGCTCCGGTCGCACACTCCGCCCGGAAGAGATGAACGCCCTGCTCCGCGAAATGGAAGTGACCCCCAACGCGGGACAATGCAATCACGGCAGGCCAACCTTCATCGCATTGAAGTTGGCGGATATCGAGCGGTTGTTCGGCCGATAAGACATTCCCTCTCCGTCAACGCTTCGCGTTGCCACCTCTCCCGCACGCGGGTGAGGATAGGATTCGTCTTCCTCGCCCGCTTGCGGGAGAGGTGGCACGCGGAACGCGTGACGGAGAGGCACTGTCTTTACTCCGCCCGATAAATCCGCACACACGACTCGCCATACACCCGCACATCCACCACCGTCAGACCCGCCACATCACCCACCACCAAACCCTTCGCTTCTTCCACAACAACAACACCCCCAGCCGACAACCACGCCCCCTTCACCAGCGCCCGCAACGCCTTCTCCCCCAGGCCCTTCCCATAGGGTGGATCAGCAAACACCAGATCAAACGGCGATTGTGGGCCACAGTCCCCGAGATCTGTTGCATCCCGCTTCCAAATTTTCACTTGACCGATCACCCCGAACGCATCTGCGTTTTTTCGGATGATGCCCCGTGCTTCCGCATTCTCTTCGACAAACTGGCAAAACTTCGCACCCCGCGACAACGCCTCCAACCCCAAGGCCCCGGTGCCAGCAAACAGGTCCATCACCCGCGCGGCTTCAATTTCCAAACCGTCAACACCATGGGCCAGAATATTGAACAGGCTTTCGCGCACCCGATCTGACGTGGGGCGGGTGGCGATGGAGGCAGGGCCAAGAATTTCCCGGCCTCTGAATTTTCCGGCAACGATGCGCATGGGCGTCTCTGTAAAGTCTGGCACTTGGCAAAAGCAAGTGGCATGAGGAAACCATGACATTCAAACTGCCCTTGGGCATGGCCATCGCCGTCGCAGAAGCACAGGCCGCCGCGGCACGTGGCGAAGTACCGGTTGGCGCCTGCATTGTTTCAGCCACGGGCGAAATCCTGATGCAAAACGGAAACCGCACGCTTGAACTCAAAGACCCGACGGCCCATGCGGAAATGCTGGTGCTGCGTGAGGCGGCCAAAAAATTGAATTCAGACCGTCTGATGGACTGTGATCTTCATGTCACACTTGAACCCTGCGCCATGTGTGCGGGAGCCATCTCCCATGCCCGCATCCGGCGTCTCTATTTCGGTGCTGATGATCCCAAGATGGGTGCTGTTGAATACGGTCCCCGCTTTTTCACACAAGCCACTTGCCACCACTCCCCCGAAGTCTACGGTGGCATTGGCGCTGAGGCTTCATCCCAACTGCTGAAAGCCTTCTTCAAATCGAGGCGATGAGCGTGACATTCACCTGCTTGTCGAGCAGGCGTTTCAATTGCTCCTTGGCGGGCAGGGCGAGGTCAAGCATTTCCTTCACACGAAAGAAATCACCGGCGCCAAACTGTTCGACAGCTGGCTTGATGTAAATGTCAGGCGGAGATAGCGCACGGCGGGTTTCCGCCAACTGGTTGAACATGATCAGCAGAGAGCCAATGGCGAGTTCAAGATTGCTGGCATGGGCCTTGGCCAAGGCCTTGGGCTTTCCCGTCACATCAATAGCAACGACGATGTCCATCCCGTCCCGCACCTTGTCGAAAGGCACCGGGTTCACAATGCCGCCATCCACATGCACCCGACCATTGATTTTTGGCGCCGTGATCAACCCCGGAATCGCAATCGAAGCACCAACTCCCGTGATCAGCGAACCCGACGTCAGCACCACTTCTTCCATCAACTCGAAATCTGTTGCGATGAGTTTGAGTGGAATGCCTAGATCTTCGATGTTTTTCGGCAAGTGGTCAGGCAAGGCGAGATCGGCCAGCTTTTCACCACTGAGATGCAGGGCACCGAAACTCTTCAGTGACAGCAAGTCGGTAAGCTTTGTCTTCCTGCTGCCAAACACGTATTTTGCAAAATCAACGCGATTGGTCAAAAGCCGCGTGGCATGCTCGCGCAAATCCTTGCCACTCATGCCCCCGGCATAACCGGCAGCCACCAGCGCACCCATGCTGCACCCGGCAATCACGGCGGGCTTCAGGCCCAGTTCGTCAAACACTTCGAGCATGGGAATATGTGCAAAGCCCCGCGCACCACCACCGCCCAGTGCA